>JBCCZI010000042.1:0-31200 GCA_039187815.1 Pseudomonadota bacterium
CGTTTGCCCATATCAAAGCCCAACATCGGCCCTTTCGGGAAGGAATCAGACCGACGCGCCGATGGGAACCCCCTCAATACGATTCATGCCAAACGGGCAACGCTCTAGACGCCAAGCTTGTCCCAACTCTTCTGCAGGCCCGCCATGGCGGTGTGCAGCTTGCGCTCGGCCGAGGCCGATTTGTCCGCGGTTTTCAAGATATCGGACATCTTGGATGATCCGGAGCGCGCGGCGCGATCGAAATCACCCTGCATCTTAAGCATGCCCAGCACCTGCTTGTGCCAAGTCGGATAAAACTTGTCCCAGTTCTTCTTCAGATCCGTTGCCGATTTTTGATCATTTGCAGGCAGGGCGTTCACATCGCGCAGCTTGTTCTTGATCTCGCGGTCCAGTTTTTCGAACTCGCGGAGTTCACGGCGCTGGAAGCTCTCATAATTTATATGTGGCCACTTCTGGGATTTTGAGCCGCCCCCGCCGCCACTCTTGGCGTCACCGCCGCTCGCGCCGCTGCCCGCGTCGTTGGCCGGGGCCTTGCCGTCCAGCGCGCCCATGGTTTGCTCTCCGGCGATCCCATCGGCCTTCAGCTTCTTTGATTTCTGAAAGGTCTTCACGGCGGACTCGGTGCCGCCGCCGAAGATACCGTCTTCCTCCAGCTTCGGCTTCGCCTTGTTTTTGTTCAGCTTCTTCTGCAGATCCTTGACCGGGCCCCCTTTGGAGCCCTTCTTCAGAACGCCCATGTCTCTCCTCCAATGCTCACAATAAAACCGGGCCTGCCGTGGCCCGGCTTGTCCAATCTTAGCACGCCGCGGCGGATAGTCAGGCACACCGTGTGCTTGGCTTCGGCATGGGGCTCGGAAAACGCCCCATCCGGATCGGCCGGCGACCTGTATCTCAGCCAGTCACGCCCGAGAGCTGGTCGACCCGCTCCAGCACATTGGCCTTCAGCTCATTGGTCGCGTCAATGGTCTTCGAGACCTGCGTCTGATGCGCGACGGCCAGTTTGTCGAGATCGCGGATATCCTTCTCGAGGTCCTTGATCGCGGCCTTGTCCTTCTTCTTCACCGCGGCCTTCAGCTCGGTCTGCTTGGCGATGATCTGGTCGGCGACGCGCGCCCAGTCATCCAGCTTGGTGCCGGCCATCTTGGTGTTGACCTGGAAGGTGGTCGACGCATCGGAAAAGAAGCTCTCGAGCGTCTCAATCTGCTTCAAGCTCTCTTTGATGTTCTTCTGAATTTCTTTCCAGGTGGCGACATTATCGCTCCGGTTCTTAGCGACCATCTTCTTCAGTTTGGCATAATCTTCAACGGCCATTGTTTTCTTCCCTATATCCGGTGTTTCATCAACGAGATCGGATATTGGCACGGCCATGTCCCAATTGAATGTGAGAAAGCGTGTTATTTGTAACGACGGGCCGACTACATTGTTTCAGATGTGTCGCCGGCCCGGAAGCGGTTGGAACGGGGCTCACTCCTTCTTCGGATCGTCGTCGTCAGCGGTGTCCTCGTCCGATGTATCGTCATCATCGGCCCAGAGGTCCTCGTCCTCCTCGTCGGCGTCTTCCGTCGCAGTGTCGTCCTCGTCATCGGAGGTCTCGTCACTGCTGTCGTCGTCGTCCTCCGAGGCATCATCGTCGTCGCCAAAAAGGTCCTCCTCCTCCGTGTCGTTGCTGTCGTCGCCGAACAAATCTTCATCGTCGTCGTCGTCGTCGTCGTCGTCGTCGTCGTCGTCATCCTCATCCTCATCGTCGTCGTCGCTGCCCCAATCGTCGTCGTCATCGTCGTCGCTGCCCCAGTCATCATCATCGTCATCGTCCGATGGCGGCGGCTTGTTCTTCACATAGTGCCGGTGCATCTCGAGGCGGATCGCATTGACCTCGGCTTCGGCGGCCTGCATCTCGGCGTTGATCCCCTTGCGCTCTTCGATCTCATCAGGGGCGCCGCCCATGATTTCTTGGGCGGCGTCCGGGTCGTCGTTCTTTGCTGCTTCAAAGTCTTCCAGGCGTTGCACGAGACGTTCATGGCAGGCCTCGAGCCGGCCATAAACCTCCTCATAGGTCTCGTTGGCCGCCTCAACCCGCGGCAGCAACTCGGCATAGAAGCCTTCTTCGTGCTTGCCGCAGATCCGGATCATCGAGGCGAGCTCACGCCGCCACCGCGCCGCCGTCGTCTTCGCCTTGCGGTCGTATCCGCGCACATCGCCGTGGGTCCACCGCATCCGCTGGCCCAAGCGCCCAAGATCGGTGTGCCGCTTCTCAATGGCGCGGAGCTCCTCACGCGCGATTCGAAAGACGTCGGCGCCCGGCAGATAGCGCCCGGCAAGCGACAGCGCCTGGTTCACCGCCGCCGCAGCCGCATCCTTGTCGATCCGAACCGTGTTCTTGTGCTCTTGCTCAATATCCGCCATCTGCATGGCGACCTCTTCGTAGATCGCAAAGTCCTCATCGATCTGGCCGAGCCTCGCCTCATACTCATCGGCGATGGCCTGGAAGGCAGGGGCCTCCTTGCGTCGCATCCGATCCAGCACCGAGCCGAGCGAGCGCTGCTCGCTCTCGAGCTTCTTGCGGTTCTGATCCAGCTGACGCGCGGCGTTGGAGAAGGGAAAGCGCTGAGGGTTTGCTCCGGCAAAGAGATCGACCAGCTTGCCGACCGAGGTCGTGACGACGCCTGTCTCCTCCATGCCGCCGCGCGACTGGATTGCTTTGACCGCCGCCTCGGTCAGTGCGCCGAACTCGCCATCGACCTTGACCTCGGGCTGTGCGCCTGCCCGGTTCAGTTTCTGCTGAAGGGATCGCACCTGATAGTTTTTGTCCCCGATCGCGAGGTCCGCCATCTCCGTTCTCCGCAATGGCCCGTTTCAATGGCGCGAGCCTAGCGCGGATCGAGAAGGGGGACAACGCGGGCGGTGTAGCCTCAGCCGCGGGTCAGTGTGCGCCCGACCGCATCGCGCCAGCCGGCATAGAGGGCGTCGCGGCGCGTGACGGGCATCGCCGGCTCGAACCGCCGATCGAGCGCCCAATTGGCCGAGAACCCGGCTTGGTCGGGGCAGATGCCGGCTCGCATTCCGGCGAGCCAAGCCGCCCCCAAGGCAGTCGTCTCGAGCACCCGCGGCCGGTCGACCGGCGCGCCTAGGATGTCGGCCAGGAACTGCATCGTCCAGTCCGAGGCGGTCATGCCGCCATCCACCCTCAGCACTGTCTCGCCCGTAGCGCCCCAGTCGGCGCGCATGGCATCGAGCAGATCGCGGGTCTGGTAGCCAACGCTTTCCAGGGCCGCGCGCGCAAGCTCGGCCGGTCCCGTCGCACGGGTCAGGCCATACATCGCGCCCCGGCACTCGGCATCCCAATAGGGCGCGCCCAGTCCCGTAAATGCCGGCACAAGATAAACCGCCTGGGCCGCATCGGCCTGCTCGGCCAAGCCTTGGGTCTCGGCCGCCTCTCGGATCAGGCCCAGCCCATCGCGCAGCCATTGCACCACGGCGCCGGCCACAAAGATCGCGCCTTCGAGCGCATAGGTCGTTTGCCCGTTGATGCGATAGGCGATCGTGGTCAACAGACGGTTCTGGGAGGCCACCGGCTCGGCCCCCGTGTTCAGCAGAGCAAAGCACCCCGTGCCATAGGTGGATTTCATCATGCCCGGCGCAAAACAGGCCTGGCCGACGGCGGCGGCCTGCTGGTCACCGGCCACCCCGAGGATCGGCAGGGGCGCGCCGAACAGATCTGCCCGTGTGTGCCCATAATCGTCCGCGCTGTCGCGCACCTCGGGCAGCAACGCCGCCGGCACCCCCAGCATGGCGCAGAGATCCGAGTCCCATGCGCCCTTGCGGATGTCGTAGAGCATTGTGCGCGCCGCATTGGTCGCATCCGTCGCATGGACCGCACCGTCTGTGAGCCGCCAGATCAACCAGCTGTCCACGGTGCCGAACGCAAGCTCCCCCGCTTCGGCGCGGGCCCGGGCGCCTTCCACATGGTCGAGGATCCAGGCGATCTTGGTCCCGGAGAAATAGGGATCGAGCAAGAGCCCAGTCTTGGCCGTCACCTCCGGCTCGGCGCCATCGGCGCGCAGTTTGGCACAGATCTCTGCCGTTCGGCGGTCCTGCCATACAATGGCGTTGTGGATGGCGCGCCCGGTCTTGCGGTCCCAAACCACCGTTGTCTCACGCTGATTGGTCAGGCCAATGGCGGCAATGTCGCCGGCGCGGACGCTGCCGCGCTCCATCGCGGCGCGGCCGGTCGCGACGGTCGTCGCCCACAGATCCTGGGCATCATGCTCGACCCAGCCCGAGGCGGGAAAGTGCTGTGCGAACTCCTGTTGTCCGATGGCCTTCACGGAGAGGTTAGGCTCAAACAGGATCGTCCGGCTCGAGGTTGTCCCTTGGTCGATTGCCAGAATGTGTCCCGTCATCGGATTCCCCGCCATCGTTTCTTTTGTGAGAGCCTAAGGCGCTTCAGGACCCATTTGAACCGGTGGTCATTCCGCGGCCTGAGCGGCATCGCCACTGCGGGATATGGCCGTGGCCATGAAGGCTTCGAGCCGCGCGACCTCGGCCGTCTCCAGCCGGAGCCCCAACTTCGTGCGCCGCCACAGCACATCCTCGGCCGTCCGCGCCCATTGCCTGTCCATGAGAAAGCGCACTTCTCTCTCGGTAAGGTCGGCGCCGAAGGTCTCGCCCAAATCGTCTTGGGTCCGCGCCCCGTCGAGCACCGCCCAGGCGTCCGTCCCATAGCCACGCACCAGCCGCATCGCCGTCGTCTTGCCAAGGAAGGGATGCTCCGCGATCAGGCGTGTGCACAGATCCTCGAAGCCATTCCAGGGAAAATCGCCGCCTGGCAGCGCAACCCCGGCCGTCCACGGCGCTCCGGCACCGCTGTACCAGGGCGCAAGCTTGGCCAAGGCCGCTTCGGCCAGTCGCCGATAGGTCGTGATCTTCCCGCCGAAAATGTTCAGAACCGGGGCCGCTCCGTCCTGGTCCTCGACCTCGAGCACATAGTCCCGCGTCGCCGCCGAGGCGGATTTGGTCCCGTCATCATAGAGCGGACGCACGCCCGCATACCGCCAGACGATCTGCTCCGTCGTCACGGGCTCGGCAAAATATTCGGACACCGCGGCGCAGAGATAGCGCGCCTCTTCATCCGAGCATTGGGCGGTGCTGGGATCGCCCTCATGCTCGGCATCGGTGGTGCCGATCAAGGTGAAATCGGTCTCATAGGGGATCGCAAAGACGATCCGGCCGTCCGCATTTTGGAAGATATAGGCCCGGTCGTGCTCTGTGAGGCGCGGGACGACGATGTGGCTGCCGCGCACAAGGCGGATATTGGCGGCGCTGTTCTGGCGCAGCCGTCCGCGGATAATTTCGTCGACCCAAGGCCCACCGGCGTTCACCAATCCGCGCGCCTGCACCGATCGCGGCGCACCGGTGACCGTGTCGCTCACGGTCAGATGCCAGAGGTTGTCGCGCCGCTCAGCCGCATCCAGACGGGTGCGCGTGTGCACTCCGGCGCCGCGATTGGCCGCATCCCGCGCGTTGAGGACAACGAGTTGGCTGTCCTGCACCCAGCCGTCGGAGTACTCAAAGCCCTTGGTCAATGCCGGCTTCAGCGGTTTGCCGACCGGGTCGGTGCGCAGATCGAGCGTGCGGGTGCCTGGCAGGATCTCGCGCCCCCCCAGATTGTCGTAGAGAAAGAGGCCGAGGCGCAGCAGCCAGGCGGGGCGAAGGCCTTTGTGGTGAGGCAACACAAAGCGCATCGGCCAGGCGATGTGCGGCATGGCGCGAATCAGGCGCTCCCGCTCGATCAGGCTCTCGCGGACCAGCCGAAACTCGTAATGCTCGAGATAGCGCAGGCCGCCATGGAACAGTTTGGTCGAGGCCGAGGAGGTTGCTTGGCCGAGATCTCCCATCTCGAAAAGCGCAACCCGCAGGCCGCGACCGGCGGCGTCCCGGGCGATCCCGCAGCCGTTGATGCCGCCACCGATGATGGCGAGGTCCAGCGGCTTGGTCTTGCGGTGGTCCTCCGCTGGTGCGCCGCCGGTATCGGCCTCTCCCGTCATACCTGCCCCGATGTTCGTTTCACATTCGGTCTTGGATAAAAAGAAAGTCCAAAGCGCGAGCTCTGTCAAGAAACGCGCATCATGCGCCGCCCGCGATCTCAATAGCGACGCCGTGGCTACGACAAATCGCCGTGAAGGAGGGCGGGGGTGGTTGATCGGTCACGATGCGTTCGATCGCCGAGACATGGGCGATGCGCACGGGGGCCGCGCGGCTAAACTTCAGCGTATCGGCGACCAGGATTGTGCGCCGCGCATTCTCGAGGATGGCCTGCGCCACCTTCACCTCGCGATAGTCGAAGTCGAGGATCGAGCCGTCGAGGTCGAGCGCTGAGGCCCCAATAACCGCGAAATCCACCTTGAACTGCCGGATGAAGTCGACGGTCGCCTCGCCTACGATGCCGCCATCCGAGGGGCGGACGACCCCTCCGGCGATGATCACCTGCTTGTCAGAAGAACCGCTCAGAAGATTTACAACGTTGATATTGTTGGTGATTACCGCAAGGTCTCGGTGATTGTAGAGCGCGCGGGCCACCTGTTCCGTTGTGGTGCCGAGATTGATGAAGAGCGAGCAGTGCTCCGGGATCAACCGGGCCGCCGCCTCACCGATTCGCCGCTTGGCATCGGCGGCCAGCGCGCGCCGCTCGGCATAGCCGAAATTCGAAACCGAATGCGCCGGCACGGCCCCGCCATGGACGCGGCTGAGCAGCCCGCGCGTGCACAGATCGTTGAGATCCCTACGGATCGTTTGGGGGGTCACCGAGAAGACGTTCGCGAGCCCATCGACGCTCACCCGGCCCTGCGTGCGGGCCGTCTCAAGGATCTCGCGCTGGCGCTCACTGATCTCCAAGCCGACCTCTTCTGTCACCGACCATTGATTTTCGGTTGACGTTCACTCTCGGCCCGGATGATAAATGGGCACGGTCGAAAGACAAGAACCGGGAGGACATCAATGCGAACGACCTTCATGGGCGCGTCAGCGCTCGCCCTTTTGCTTGCTTGGCAGCCGGCCGCCGCCGATATGGCCGCCGCCGAGCGCTGGATCGACAGCGAGTTCCAGCCCTCTGCGCTCTCGCGTGACGACCAGGTCGCCGAGATGCAGTGGTTCGTCGATGCCGCGGCGCCATTTGCCGGCATGGAGGTGAACGTCCTCTCGGAGACCATCCCGACGCACTCTTATGAGAGCGAGACGCTCACCAAGGCGTTCGAGGAGATCACCGGGATCAAGGTCAACCACCAGCTGCTCGGCGAGGGCGAGGTGGTGCAGGCCGTGCAGACCCAGATGCAGACCGGCCGGAACCTCTATGATGGTTACATCAACGACAGCGACCTGATTGGCACCCATGCGCGGTTGCAGCTCGCCTACAACCTTACCGACCAGATGGCCGGCGATTGGGCGGCCACGACCAACCCAGGGATCGATCTCGACGATTTCATCGGGATCACCTTCACGACCGGCCCGGATGGCAAGCTCTATCAGCTGCCCGACCAGCAGTTCGCCAACCTCTATTGGTTCCGCAAGGACTGGTTCGATCGCGAAGACCTACAGGCCGCGTTCAAGGAGCGCTATGGTTACGACCTCGGCGTGCCGGTGAACTGGTCGGCCTATGAGGACATCGCCGAGTTCTTCTCCGTGCATGTCAAAGAAATCGACGGCGTTACGGTCTATGGCCACATGGACTATGGCAAGCGCGCGCCGGATCTGGGCTGGCGCATGACGGATGCCTGGCTGGCGATGGCGGGTGCCGGCTCGGTCGGCGAGCCGAACGGAGTGCCGATCGATGAGTGGGGCATCCGCATGGAGGCCGGCTCCTGCAACCCGGCCGGCGCCAGCGTGTCGCGCGGCGGTGAGGCGAACGGCCCGGCCTCGGTCTATGCCATTCGCAAATGGGATGAGTGGTTGCGGAAATACGCGCCTCCTGGGGCGGCGTCCTACGACTTCTACCAGTCGCTGCCGGCGCTCTCCCAGGGCAATGTCGCCCAGCAGATCTTCTGGTACACGGCGTTCACCGCCTCGATGGTCGCGCCGAAGTCCGAGGGCAACAACACCGTCGATGATGAGGGCAACCCGCTCTGGCGGATGGCGCCGTCGCCGCACGGCCCCTATTGGCAGGATGGACAAAAAGTTGGCTACCAGGACGCAGGCTCCTGGACCTTCCTGAAATCGACCCCCAGCGAGCGGGCCCAGGCGGCCTGGCTCTATGCCCAGTTCGTGACCTCGAAGACGGTCGACACCAAGAAGTCACATGTGGGTCTTACCTTCATCCGCGACAGCTCCGTGCGGCACGAGAGCTTCACCGAGCGGGCGCCGAAGCTCGGCGGTCTGGTGGAGTTCTACCGCTCGCCCGACCGTGTGCGCTGGTCGCCCACGGGCATCAACGTGCCCGATTATCCGAAGCTCGCGCAGATCTGGTGGCAGCAGATCGGTGACGTGAACTCCGGCGCCTTCACCCCGCAGGAGGCGATGGACCGATTGGCCTCGGAGATGGACACCGTCATGGCCCGTATGGAAGCGGCCGACAAGGCAGGCAACGTCTATGGCGGCTGTGGTCCGCGTCTGAACGAGCCGCAGGATGCCTCGGCCTGGCTCGGCCGCCCCGATGGGCCGAAAGCCAAGCTCGCCAACGAGAAGCCGCAGGGCGAGACCATCGCCTATGACGAGCTGATCAAACAGTGGGCCGCGCAGTAAGCGCGCCCCAACCTGCCCTCTTCCCGGCCTGACGGGGAGGGGGCTCACATCCCCACGGACAGCCATGACCCTCGAGCTCAAGCGCATCGCAAAGCAGGTGGGCGGGGAGACCCATATCCACCCCACCGACCTGACGCTGGCTGCCGAGGGCTTCAACACGCTCCTCGGCACGACGCGCGCCGGCAAGACCACGCTCATGCAGCTGATGGCGGGGCTCGAGCGCCCGACCGGGGGCGAGGTCTGGTTCAACGGCAAGAATGTCACCGGGGTTTCGGTGCGCCGGCGCCGGGTCGCCATGGTGCACCAGCAGTTCATCAACTACCCCTCGCTGTCGGTCTATGAGAACATCGCCTCGCCTTTGCGGGTCGCGCGCATGCCAGCGGCGGATATCGACAAGCGCGTCGGAGAGGCAGCCGAGCTGCTGCGCCTGACGCCCATGCTGTCGCGGCGGCCCTCCGAGCTTTCGGGCGGGCAGCAGCAGCGCACGGCGATCGCCCGGGCCTTGGTCAAGGACGCCGATCTGGTGCTGCTCGACGAGCCACTGGCCAACCTGGACTTTAAGCTCCGCGAGGAGTTGCGCGATGAGCTGCCTCGGCTCTTTGCCGGACGGGGAGCGATCGTGGTCTATGCCACCACCGAGCCGACCGAGGCGTTGCTGCTCGGTGGCCAGACGGCGACCGTGTTCGAAGGGCGCATCACGGGGTTCGGGCCGAGCTCGGATCTCTACCGGACGCCCGGAGATCTCACGACGGCGCAGGTGTTCTCGGAACCGCCCATCAACACGGCTCCAGTCGAGAAGACGGGAGACCTCTTTCGCCTGGCGGACGGTTCTGAGGGCGGTGTGGTTTGGGAGGCGCGCGACGCAATCTCCGCGTTGCCGAACGGGTCCTACACCCTGGGTCTGCGGCCGCACTTCGTGCTCCCCGCCGGGCAGGCAAATGGCGGGGCTCCCGCCGTTACCGGGCGCGTGCAAGTGACAGAGCTGTCGGGCTCGGAATCGGTCGTGCATTTCGACATGGGCGGGCAGAGCTGGGTCAGCCTCAGCCACGGCATCCACGGCCACGAGGTCGGCGAGGCGGCACGCTTTCGCCTTGATTTGACGGGCGCATTCTACTTCGCGGCGGATGGTCGCCGGGTCGGAGGCTGAGATGGCCCGCATCACACTCGACACGCTCCGCCACGCCTATGGTCCGCGCCCCGCGGCACGCGAGGATTGGGCTCTCCAATCCGTGGATATCGAGTGGCGCGACGGCGGTGCCTATGCGCTGTTGGGCCCCTCGGGCTGCGGAAAGACGACGCTGCTCAATATCATCTCGGGCCTGCTTCGGCCGACCGAGGGTCGCGTGCTGTTCGACGGGCAGGAAGTCACCCGCCTCCCGCCCGACCGGCGCAACATCGCCCAGGTGTTCCAGTTCCCAGTGATCTACGACACCATGACGGTGCAGCAGAACCTTGAGTTTCCCCTGCGCAATCGCGGTGTGCCCGAGGATCAGATCGCCGCGCGTGTGGCAGAGATCGCGGCTATGCTTGAGCTCGAAGACATGGCCGATCGCCGGGCGGCGGGGCTGACCGCGGACCAGAAGCAAAAGATCTCGCTCGGCCGCGGGCTCGTGCGCTCGGATGTTGCCGCGATCCTGTTTGACGAGCCACTGACCGTGATCGACCCGCATCTGAAGTGGAAGCTGCGCTCAAAGCTCAAGGAGCTGCATGCGCGGGTTCAGGCGACGATGATCTATGTGACGCACGACCAGACCGAGGCGCTGACCTTTGCCGACGAGGTCGTGGTGATGTCGGCGGGCGAGATCGTGCAGGTTGGCACGCCCGACCAGCTGTTCGAGCGCCCGCTCCACACCTTTGTCGGCCACTTTATCGGCTCGCCCGGCATGAACCTGATGCCGGCCACACCCGCCGAGGGCGGCGCGCACATTGAGGGGACCGAAACGGCGATCCGCACAGCGAACCGGCCCTCGGGCAATGGCGCCTATGAGCTTGGCGTTCGGCCCGAATTCGTCACCTTCGCCCAGGACGGCGTTCCCGTGGAGATCCAGCGCGTCGCCGATGCCGGCCGGTTCCGGGTGATCGAGACCCGGCTCGGCGCACAGACGGTCCGTATGCTCGCCCCAGAAGGCACGGAGATCCCCGCCGATCCGCGGCTGGCCTTCGACCCCGCGCGCACCTTCCTCTACCGTGATGGCTGGCTGGCGGGAGAACGCCCATGACCGCAAAGACAGTCAACCAGCGCGGCTGGTGGTTCGTCCTGCCTGTGCTGCTGCTCGTCGCCTTCAACGCGCTGGTGCCGCTGATGACGGTGGTGAACTACTCGGTGCAGGAGACCTTTGGGAACAACCAGTTCTTTTGGTCGGGCGTGCGATGGTACGAGGAGGTGCTGACCTCCGAGCGCTTCCATGCGGCGTTGGGCCGCCAGTTGATGTTCACGGCAATCATCCTGGCGATCGAGATCCCGCTTGGCGTGGCCATTGCGCTCTGCATGCCCAAGAAGGGGATCTGGGTGCCGGTCTGCCTGATCCTTATGGCGCTGCCGCTGCTGATCCCTTGGAACGTCGTGGGTGCCATGTGGAACATCCTGGCGCTGCCGGATATCGGCCTGCTCGGCTATATGCTGAACTCCAACGGGGTGCCCTACAATTTCACGCAAGATCCGGTCGATGCCTGGATCACCATCGTCGCGATGGATGTTTGGCACTGGACCTCGCTGGTGGTGCTGTTGGCCTATGCGGGGCTCTCCTCGATCCCGGATGCGTTCTACCAGGCCGCCAAGATCGACGGCGCCTCACGCTGGGCCGTGTTCAAATACATCGAGTTGCCCAAGATGAAGCGCGTGCTGACCATCGCGGTGCTGCTGCGCTTCATGGATAGCTTCATGATCTACACCGAGATCTCGGTGCTGACCGGAGGCGGCCCCGGCAACGCCACCACCTTCCTATCGATCGATCTGGTGAAGATCGCGCTCGGCCAGTTCGATCTGGGCCCGGCGGCGGCGATGAGCCTGATCTACTTCCTCATCACGCTCCTGGTGAGTTGGCTATTTTACACGCTCATGACGCGGGGAGAGGAGTGAGTACCTTTCCATCTTGGTTGTTTGGCCGTCTCTTGGCGCTCCTCCACAATTCGCGGGTTTGGTGGTTTGTGGTGCTTGC
Source organism: Pseudomonadota bacterium (assembly GCA_039187815.1). Lineage (GTDB taxonomy): Bacteria > Pseudomonadota > Alphaproteobacteria > Rhodobacterales > Rhodobacteraceae > Thermohalobaculum. Next base: position 11,889 of record JBCCZI010000042.1, read on the forward strand.
CATGTCGCTGGGCGCAACCGTCGTGTTGCTTTTTGGACGATATACATCGATCTGCTTCGGTGACGATGGACGTCACCTCCGTCAATCTCCTCTGCCGATTGGGAGACCGTGATGCGCCATCTCACCTGGCTGGTGCCAGCGCTGTACATCCTGTTCCTGATGGTGCCGATCTACTGGCTCGTCGCCATGTCGTTCAAGACAACGAACGAAATTCTCGGCGGCTTCAGTCTCTACCCGCAGGATTTCACTTTCGAGAATTACGTGGTCATCTTCACCGATCCGACCTGGTACTGGGGCTACATCAATTCACTCATCTACGTATCGATCAACACTGTGGTCAGCGTCGGCGTGGCGCTGCCGGCGGCCTATGCCTTCTCGCGCTATCGCTTTCTCGGCGACAAGCACCTGTTCTTCTGGCTGCTGACCAACCGTATGGCGCCGCCTGCGGTGTTTGCCCTGCCGTTCTTCCAACTCTATTCGGCCGTGAACCTGTTCGACACGCACATAGCTGTGGCACTGGCCCATTGCCTTTTCAACATCCCGCTGGCGGTTTGGATCCTCGAGGGCTTCATGCGCTCGGTGCCGAAAGAACTGGACGAGACCGCCTTTGTCGACGGCTATTCCTTCCCGCGGTTTTTCCTGAAGATCTTTCTGCCAACCATCCGCTCGGGCGTCGGCGTGGCGGCGTTCTTCTGCTTTATGTTCTCCTGGGTCGAGTTGCTTCTGGCGAAAACGCTGACGGCGGTCGAGGCCAAGCCCATTGCCGCCACTATGACCAAGACGGCGTCCTCGGCGGGCTATGAGCTTGGCCTGCTCGCAGCAGCCGGCGTCTTGACCATCGTGCCTGGAGCCATCGTTATCTATTTCGTGCGCAACTACATCGCCAAGGGCTTTGCCCTGGGACGGGTGTGATGGAGGCGCAGATCCATGGGACGAATACCGCTCGAACGCTGGGTGACCGCGGGTTTGGTCGTCGTGTTGCTTGGCGTCCTCGTCTGGCGCTTCGATCTGCTCGGCACAGAACCGGCCGACAAGGCGCGCGAGGACCCGTTTCAAATCCTGGCCGTTTGGCAGGAGAATGGCCGCCAGCAATTGCGCAGTTTCGTGCTGCCCCGCGCCCAGATCGCCGGGCGGGCAGCGGCAGGTGCTTTGTTCCAAACCCTGGAGACTTTGCCCGAGACGCCCTTTGGCAGTGCTGGCTATCTGGTCTTCCGCTATGGCGACGAGGCCTTGGTGACCGAGAGCGTCCAACCCCGCGCGGTCGAGGACGGCAATCGCTGCCTGATGGTGATCGCCGCCAGAACGGTCTCGGAGATGGGCGGTCCCTTGACGGCCATGGTGACGCTCAAGCGGCAACTGCCCGAGACACCGCTCTGCGTCGATCGTCCGGGTTGAGCCGAGAGGAGGGCTGAGCGATGTCGATCGCGCGCATTCTTGGGGGAGGGGCCGCCCTGATGGTCGCGACCGCCGCCGCCGCAGGCGCGGCGCGCTTGGTCGCTCCGCCCGAATGGTTGGCGATGCTGGGCCTCGGCGCCGAGCCCGAGCAGCCCAAGGCCACCGGCGGATGGGGGGCGGTTGCCGCCGCGCCCACGCCCGAGCCGCTGATTGACCTTGCGGCCTTTGACTGGATGGCGTGGACGCCGGCAACTGGCGCCTTTTTCCTCTTCATTTTGGCTTGCCTCGCGACCATGACGGCGCTTGAGATCTTTCGGCCCGGAGGCGCTCCGCGGCATGGGATCCTCGGTCTCGAGACCACCCGCGGCGACCGTCTGTTCATCTCATTGCTGGGATCGGGCTATATCTTCCTGGCTTGGCTCGGGCTGTTTGGCACGCCGCTCTGGGGCGGCCTCGCGATCGCGCTCCTTTGGGCGGGGGCCGTGTTCTGGAAGGCGTGAGGGCCCTCAGCGGTCCTCGCCTCCGGTCTCGTCCTTCACCGCCTGCATCGAGACATGGGTCGCCGTATGGCCCACATGGGGCAGGGTCGAGATCCGCTCGCCCAAAACCCGGCGATAGGCCGCGATGTCCTCGGTGCGCACCTTGAGCAGATAGTCGAAGGCGCCGGCGATCATGTGGCACTGCTCGATCTCCGGGATCTCCTGCACGGCTGAGTTGAAGGCGGACAGCGCCGCCTCTCCGGTCTCGCGCAGCTTGACCTCGACAAAGGCGACATGGGGCTGGCCCATTGCGACCGGGTCCAGCAGGGCGCGGTAGCCGCGGATGACGCCGGCGCGCTCCAGCCGCCGGATCCGTGTGAGGCACGGGCTCTTCGAGAGCCCCACCCGCGCCGCGATGGTCGTGACCGGCGCCCGCCCATCGATCGCCAGCACGCCGAGAATCGCCCGATCGATGCGATCGAGCCGGCGATCAGGCGGCAAATCCGTGCTCATTCAGCCAACCCTCCTGAAAGCGGCGATGATTTCAGGCCAATCGTATCTTATAGGCGGTACTTTCGGTAAACTAGCATCGCATGGCCATGCTATGCTGCGCGACCAGCCTGCAGACCATCTCGGAAGGTATCCCATGAGCCTGTCGACCCGCCCCGCGCCAGTCCTGACGCCGCGCCAACGCATGGCGACCGCCCTTTTGGCCGATGAGAGCACTTCGGCTGCCGAAGCCAAGACCCGTGCGGCTCTCTCTGCCGCGCAACGCGCCCGCATCGTCGAGCGCGGGGCGGATCTGGTGCGGGCGGTCCGGGCGTCGTCCGGACCGGGCATGCTCGAAAGTTTCCTTGCCGAATATGGCCTCTCGACCAAGGAGGGCGTCGCGCTGATGTGCCTGGCCGAGGCGCTGCTGCGCGTGCCCGATGCCGAGACCATCGATGCGCTGATCGAGGACAAGATCGCGCCCTCGGACTGGGGCCGGCATTTGGGGAACTCGCACTCGTCGCTGGTAAATGCCTCGACCTGGGGCCTACTGCTGACCGGGCGCGTGCTCGGCAAATCCGAGGGCAGCGTCGCTGGCTTGCTCCACGGCGCGGTCAAGCGGCTTGGCGAGCCGGTGATCCGCACCGCCGTCTCTCAGGCCATGCGCGAGCTCGGGCGCAGCTTTGTGCTTGGTCGAGAGATTGGCGAAGCGATGAAGCGAGCCGAGCCGGACATGCAAGACGGTGTGACCCAGTCCTATGACATGCTGGGCGAAGCGGCGCGGACCGAGGCGGATGCCCGGCGCTATCAGCTGTCTTACTCTGCAGCGATTGCGGCGATCGCCAAGGCTGCGCGAGCGCCCGATTGCCGGGACAATCCGGGCATCTCGGTCAAGCTCTCGGCGCTGTTCCCACGCTATGAAGAAGCACAGCGCGCGCGGGTGATGGAAGAGCTTGTGCCCAGGCTGCGGCCGCTCGCTCAGCTCGCCCGATCGGCCAATATCGGCTTCAACATCGATGCCGAGGAGCAGGATCGGCTCGAGCTCTCCATGGATGTGATCGAGGCGGTGCTGGCCGAGCCCTCGCTCGCCGGGTGGGACGGCCTTGGCATCGTGGTGCAGGCCTATGGGCCACGCGCGACCCACGTCATCGATTGGGCGCATGAGATGGCCACCCGCCATGACCGCCAGATGATGGTCCGGCTGGTCAAGGGCGCCTATTGGGACACCGAGATCAAGCGGGCCCAGGAGCTCGGTCTTCCCGGCTTCCCCGTCTGGACGCGCAAGGCGATGACCGACGCCAACTACATCGCCTGCGCGCGCCAGCTCTTTGGCCTGACCGATCGGCTCTATCCCCAGTTTGCGACCCACAACGCCCACACCGTGGCTGCTGTGCTCGAGATGGCGGGCAATGCGCCGTTTGAGTTCCAGAGGCTCCACGGCATGGGAGAGCGGCTGCATGCCCTGGTGCGCGAGCGCGACGGCACACGGCTGCGCGTGTACGCTCCGGTCGGCGCCCATCGCGACCTGCTCGCCTATCTGGTGCGCCGGCTGCTCGAGAACGGTGCAAACTCCTCCTTTGTGAACCAGCTGGTGGACGAGGACGTGCCGGCCGAGGCCATTGCCGCCTGTCCCTTTGCCCGTTTGGCAGAGGCGGGTGGCCCCAATCCGGCGATCAAGATCGGTCCCGATCTCTTCCCAGGTCGGCAAAACGCCCGGGGGTGGGATCTGAGCGACCCCGTCACGCACGCATCGCTCGAGACCGCTCGGGCTCCGTGGCGCAGCCACCGGTGGGAGGCCGCTCCGTTGATCGCATGCCCGATCCATGGCACGCACCGGCGCGAGGTCGTCAGCCCAGCAGCGCCGGACCAGGTTGTTGGTCACGTCACTGAGGCCGGTCCGGGCGAGATCGATGCCGCGCTCGCCGCCGCCAACGCGGCCGATTGGAGCGCCCGCCCAGTTGCCGAACGCGCGGAGATCCTGCGACGGGCGGCGGATGCCTATGAAAACACCGCTGCCGAGCTTCTCGCCCTGTTGGCCCGCGAGGCGGGGAAGACCCCGGGCGACGGTCTGGCCGAGCTCCGCGAGGCGGTGGATTTCCTCCGCTACTACGCCGCCGAGGCTGAGCGTCTCGATCAACCTCAGCCGCCACGCGGTGTGTTTGCCTGCATCTCGCCCTGGAACTTCCCGCTGGCGATCTACACCGGCCAAATCGCTGCGGCTTTGGCGGCGGGCAACGCGGTTTTGGCGAAACCCGCCGCGCAGACACCGCTGATCGCCGTCAGGGCGGCGCAGCTCATGCACGGCGCCGGCGTTCCCCGCGATGCGCTGCAGGTCTTGCCGGGAGCCGGCGATGTGGGTGCAGCCCTTACCCGCGATGGGCGGGTCGGCGGCGTCGCTTTCACTGGCTCGACCCAGACGGCCCAGGTCATCCACCGGGCGATGGCTGAACACCTCGCCCCGGACGCGCCATTGATCGCCGAGACCGGTGGGCTGAACGCCATGATCGTCGACAGCACCGCGCTGCCGGAACAGGCGGTGCGGGATATCGTCACCTCGGCCTTCCAGTCCTGCGGTCAGCGCTGCTCGGCCCTGCGCATGCTCTATGTGCAGCAGGACGTTGCGGAACGGTTGCTTGAGATGCTGTTCGGCGCCATGGACGAGCTCACGCTTGGCGATCCATGGGCGCTCTCGACCGATATCGGGCCGGCGATTGACGCCGAGGCCAAGGCGGGCATCGAGGCCCATGTGGCGCGTCTGGCCGCTGAGGGGCGGCTCCTCAAACGGCGCGCGCCCCCCGCCTCTGGCCATTTCGTGGCGCCCACAGTTCTGCAGCTGTCTGGCATCGAGGCGCTGGAAGCCGAAGTCTTCGGCCCCGTGCTGCACGTTGCGACCTTTGCCGCGCACGAGATCGACGCAGTGGTTGATGCGGTCAATGCCAAGGGGTACGGCCTCACCTTCGGGCTCCACACCCGCATAGATGACCGGGTGCAGCAGGTGGTCGGCCGTGTTGCGTGCGGCAACATCTATGTGAATCGGAACCAGATCGGCGCGATCGTCGGATCACAGCCCTTTGGCGGCGAGGGGCTCTCGGGCACGGGGCCAAAGGCGGGCGGACCGAGTTATCTCGCGCGATACATGGGGCGCGTTCGGGCCGGTAGTGCTGTGCCCGAGGGGCGGCATCTGACGCTTGCCGAGATCTCCACGGCCATGGCACGCGTTGATCGGCCAGACCAGGTCCAGTCGGCCGAGACCCTGCCGGGCCCGACGGGCGAGTCGAACCGTCTCATGCGGGTCTCGCGTGGTCGGGTGCTGTGTCTGGGGCCGACGGCCGAGGCGGCGATCAACCAAGCCGCCCGTGTGTTGGCGAGCGGCAATGGGGCGCTGTTGGTGGCCCCTGGGGTGCCAACGGCGCCGATGGCCGAGGATGGGCGTGTGCTTGCCCTCGACGGCATGGTGGACCCGGCCGTGCTGGGTGAACTCGACGGGTTCGACGCGGTCCTGAGCGAGGCGGGGGGCGATGCGCTCCGCGCGCTTCGCCAGGCCTTGGCCGCACGGAACGGACCCATCTTGCCCCTGATCACCGCCGATGATCCCGATGAGCGGCTTCAGCTCGAGCGCCATCTCTGCGTCGACACCACGGCGGCGGGTGGCAATGCCTCGCTGCTGGCCGCCGCCGAGGAGGCTTGAGAGCAACGCTAGAGTGCCGTCCACCCGCCGTCGACCGAGATGGCCGTGCCCGTGATCTGCGCGGCGTCGTCCGAGCAGAGAAAGGCCACCGTGCCGCCCAGTTGCTCGACGGTTGCAAACTCCTTTGAGGGCTGGCGTTCGAGCATGACCTGCTTGATCACGGTCTCGCGGTCCATGCCGTACTCTTTCATGGTGTCGGGGATCTGAGCCTCGACCAGCGGCGTCAGCACATAGCCCGGGCAGACGGCGTTGCACGTGATCGGCTCCTGCGCGGTCTCGAGCGCCACGACCTTGGAGAGGCCCACCACCCCGTGCTTGGCCGCCACATAGGCCGATTTGAACGGCGAGGCGGTCAGGCCATGGGCGCTCGCGATGTTGACGATGCGGCCCCAGCCCGCCTGGCGCATGCCCGGCAGGGCCGCCGCCGTGGTATGATAAGCCGAGGAGAGGTTGATGGCGATGATCGCGTCCCAACGGGGGGCCGGGAACTCCTCGATCGCGCTCACGAACTGGATGCCCGCATTGTTGACCAGGATGTCACAGCTGCCGAATGCCTCGACCGTCTTGTCAATCAGCGCTCGGCATTCGTCTCCCTTGGACATGTCCGCCTTGATATAGCGCACCTCGGCGCCCGTCCGCTTGGCCATGTCCGCGGCCAGGGCGTGATCCTCCGGCGCGTCGGTGAACGAGTTCAGCACCACCTTGGCGCCGCGCTTGGCAAGCTCTTCGGCGACGCCGAGTCCGATGCCCGAGTTCGACCCGGTGACGACGGCGGTTTTTCCTGCGGTGGACATGGACGGCTCTCCTGTGCTGCTCGGCGACTGTGGCGACGGCTGGACCCGGGCGCGCGCCCGGTCCATGCTGCGGCGCGACATTACGACAGGGAGGCAGGCCCGATGAAGGCCGAATGGTGCAAGAAAGGCCAAAAAAAAGCGCCCCGCGAGCGGGGCGCGTCAAGTGTTGAGGCAGGTTTCATACAGGCAAGAAACCTATCGAGCAGTTCCAACAGAATACGCAAAATATTCGCGAGCGGCAAGTGGCTTTTCCACAGCTTGCCCACTGCTCCATCCCCCACTCTCGCAGTCGTGAGCCTATTGGCCGTCGCACCGCCCATTTGGGCCCAAGAGCGGCACGGAATGGCCATGCACGGCGCCCCTGCGCTCGCCCCGACTTTCACAGCGCTTCCTTACACCAACCCGGACGCGCCCAAAGGCGGGCGTGTGGTGTGGGGCGAAACCGGAGGCTTTGACAGCCTGAACCCCTTCATTCTCAAGGGCCGGGCGCCGTGGGAGATTCGCGCCTACACCGCCGAGACGCTGTTGGCCCGCAATTGGGATGAGCCCTTCACGCTCTACGGTCTGTTGGCCGAGAGCGTCGAGACCCCGGAGGACCGATCCTGGGTGGCGTTCACTCTGCGGCCGGAGGCGCGGTTCTCCGATGGCAGCCCGGTCACCGTGGCGGATGTCGTCTGGTCCTTCGAGACCCTGGGGCGTGAGGGGCATCCCCGCTATCGCTCAGCCTGGGACGCGGTCGCCTCGATCGAGCAGACCGGGCCTCGCAGTTTGCGAATCGCCTTCTCCGAGCCGAACCGCGAGCTGCCGATGATCATGGGGCTGCGCCCTGTGCTGCAGCGCAAACAATTCGAGGGGCGCGCCTTTGCCGAGCCGCGGCTCGAACCCATCATCGGGTCGGGGCCCTATACCGTCTTCGCGTGGGAGCCGGGTCGCCAGATCACGCTCCGCCGCGATCCCGACTGGTGGGGACGCGATCTGCCGATCAATCGCGGTCTCTACAACTTCGCCGAACAGCGGACCGAGTATTTTCGCAATGGCGATGCGCTCTGGTCGGCGGTGCGCACGGGGGCAGTGTCGATTTTCCCCGACCGCGATCCGGTGCGCTGGGCCGAGGGCTATGACTTCCCCTCCGCGCGCGATGGGCGTCTGGTCCGCCACGCTATCGCGCATCGCCGCCCGACCGGCATGGAGGGGCTGGTCTTCAATACGCGCCGCCCGCTCTTCGTTGATCGGCGGGTGCGTGAGGCGTTGGCCCTCGCCTTTGATTGGACCTGGATCAACCAGCGGCTCTATGGCGGGGCCTATGCCCGAATCGAGAGCTATTTTGCAAACTCCTCTCTTGGCTGGCAGAACGCGGCCCATGGAACGGAGGCCACGCTCTTGGCGCCCTATGCTGCGGATTTGCCCCCGAACACCTTGTCCCATGGCTGGCGCCCCTCGCCCGGCGACGGCGCCCGCAACCGCCGAGCCCTGAGGGCGGCGGGGCGTCTCCTGGATGCCGCAGGATGGCCGATCGTCGATGGACGCCGGGTCCGCGACGGCATCCCGCTGGCCTTCGAGGTCCTGGTCGCGAGCGATGAGCATGCAACATTGGCCAGTCTCTGGGGCGACGCTCTGGCACGGATGGGGGTCGAGGCCCGCGTCCGCCGGGTCGATGCCGCACAATATGAGGCGCGCCGCCGCGACTATGATTACGACATGACGGTCAATCGTTGGTGGTTGTCGCTCTCGCCCGGCACGGAGCAATGGCTCTATTTCGGTGCTGATGGGCGGGAGCAGCCGGGGACACGCAACTATATGGGCGTGGCCGCGCCGGCGGTGGAGGCGATGATCCGCGCGCTTTTGGCTGCGACCGAGCGTCCCGGGTTCGAGGCAGCCGTCCGTGCGCTCGACCGCGTGCTCTCGGCTGGCGTCTACGTGATCCCGTTCGGCCATATCCCCGAGGACCGGGTCGCCGCCCTCGCCAGCATGAAGCGCCCGTCGCGTTCCGCCCTGTATGGGTTCAGGCCCGAGACCTGGTGGGCAGAACCCGACTGAGCGCCCTTGGCCGCAATCAGCTGCGGGGGGCGGCCGCCTTGGCCAGCGCCTGCTTGCGGGCTTGCTGGCGGCGGAGCTCCGCCTCGGCTTCCTCTTTGCTCATCGGCGTCACCAGCCCGGCCGAGATCACCAGCTTGGCCGCGTCTTCGACGCTCATCTCCAGAATAACCATGTCGCGCTTGGGCACGAACAGCAGAAATCCTGAGGTCGGGTTCGGCGTGGTCGGCAAAAAGACCGAGACCATCTCGGGCTCTCCGGCGCGCCCGGGGATCTCTCCCTTGGTGTCCGTCGAAACAAAGGCAATGGCCCAGAGCCCCTTGCGCGGGTACTCGATCAAGCAGGCCTGGCTGAACGAGCTTTTGGACTGGCTCAGCACCGTCTCTACGATCTGCTTCATGGCATTGTAGATCGTGCGCACCAGTGGAAGCTGGTCTACGATTGCCTCGCCCAGCCGGATCAGCTGCTTGCCGAATACCTTCTTTGCGAAATAGCCGACCGCGCTGGTGAACAGGATGAACACCACCACGCCAAAGCCCGGGATGTCCGCATCGATATAGGTGGCCGGGTTGTAAGGCGTCGGCACCAGCGGCACGATCTGCCCGTCGACAAAGGTGATGAACGTCCAGGTGAGATAGAGCGTCACCACGACCGGGGCGACAACCACCAGCCCGGTCAGGAAATTCGCCCGCGCCCGCGCCCAAAACGCGGGACGGCGACGCTTTCGCACCGGGCCGTTTCCGCGGGCGGGTCGCTTGGGACGCGGCGGCTGGGCCATGGACACTCCTCTCGACCGCCTGACGCTAGTAGCCGATCGCCCGGTCTACAACGCCGATCATCGGCTCACCCGCCAGATCGCGCGCAATGTTGGCAACGAGCGCATCGCTTGCGGTCTCGGCCCGGGTGATCGAGGCAATATGCGGCGTGACCGTTACCTTGGGATGATCCCAAAAGGCATGATCGCTCGGCAAGGGTTCGGTGTCGAAGACATCCAGGGTCGCATGGGCCAGGTGACCGCGGTCGAGTGCGGCGATCAGCGCGGGGTCGTCGATCAACGGCCCCCGCCCGGCATTGATCACACAAGCGCCGCGGGGCATGCGGGCGATGGCGCTCGCCCCCAAGATCCCCGTGGTGTCCGGCGTTTGCGGCAGAAGCAGCACCAGGATCTCGGACCGGGCCAGCACGACGTCCAGGCCCGCCTCGCCCGCATGGCTCTCGACCGGACCTGCATCCTTGCGGCTGCGCGACCAGCCAAGCACGCGAAAACCGAGGCCCGCCAATGCCTTGCCGCATTCCTGGCCCAAGGCGCCGAGGCCGAGGATCCCGACCGTGCGGTCGCGCGCCAGGGGGGGGGCATCCAGCTCCCATTCCCGCGTCGCGTCGCGCCCGATGAACTGGTCGAGCTGCATGTGATGGCGCAGAGTGTGGGCAACGACATAGTCGATCATCCCAAGCGTCAGCCCCGGCTCTATCATCCGCACCAGCGGCACGTCCTCGGGCATCGGATGGGTCAGCACCTCCTCGACGCCGGCCCAGAGGTTCAGGATCGCCCGCAGATTGGGATAGGGCGTGAGATCTTTGAGCGGCCCATTGCCCGAATAAATCACATAGTCGACCTCGGCTCGCGCGATCTCCGCCGGATCCAGCACGAGGCGAAGGTTGATCCCTCGCGCGCTCTGCGCTCGGTCCAGATGGCGCGCATAGTCGTCGCGAAGGGTCTCTTTGCCGGCGAACAGCACGGTGGGCATACGGGTGATCTCGGTCATGGGGCTTCCTTGCAGTGCACCGTGCGTCTCGTGGCAAAGCCCGGGCTGTTTGGCAAGCCACCGCTGACCACCCTCAGGGCGGCTCGGTCCTCAGCGGCGGTGGATGTGGGCCGACTGGATCAGGCCGAAGGCAAGCATCAGCACCAGCATGGCCGAGCCACCATAGCTGACCAGTGGCAAGGGCACGCCGACGATGGGGATCAACCCCATGACCATCGCCATGTTGATCCCCCAAAAGAAGAAGAAGGCCGCCGTCAGACCCCCGGTCAGCAGCGCACCGAAGCGGTCTCGATTGGCGGCCATCGAGGCGAAGCCGAACACCACCACCAGCACATAGAGCACCAGCAGGAAGATGGAGCCGATGGCCCCGAACTCTTCGGACAGTGTGGTGAAGATGAAATCCGTGTGCTTTTCCGGCAAGAAGTTCAGGCGCGACTGGGTGCCTTGCATAAACCCGCGCCCCGTCAGCCCGCCGCTGCCCATGGCGATTTTGGACTGGGTTATGTGATAGCCCGCGCCGAGCGGATCGCGCTCGGGGTCGAGAAAGGTCTCGATCCGCCGGTACTGGTAGTCCTTGAGCACCTGCCACTCGGTTCCGCGCGAGGCGATCACCGCCCAGATCCCGCCAATGCCCAGCGCCAGGGCCGAGCCGAAATACCACCACGAGACGCCGGCCAGGAACATCACGACCGCGCCGCCCAGCCCCAGCATCAGTGCTGTGCCCAGATCCGGCTGCTTGAGCACCAGCGCCGCCGGCAGCGCGATCAGGCCGAGCGGCGGGATCAACCATAGAGGCCGCGAAACCCTGTCGGGATCGAGCCAAGCATAATACCGCGCCAAAGCCATCACGAGCGCGATCTTCATCAGCTCCGAGGGCTGCAGGTTCAGCGGCCCGATCCGGATCCATCGCTGCGCGCCCATGCCGGTCTGGCCGATGAACTCGACCGCGATCAACAGCGCCATGGCGCCGAGATAAGCCCATGGGGCCGCCCATTTCCAAACGCGGATGTCGATCAGCGCGACGATCGTCATTAGCATCAGGCCGACCCCAAAGCGGCTCATTTGCCGCCCGGCCCAAGGCTCGAAGCTGCCGCCCGCCACGGAATAGAGCATAAGGAAGCCAAGCCCCGAGATCGCCGAGACCAGAAGCACCAGCGCCCAGTTCAGGCGCAACAGCTTGCTGCTGAGGCTCAGGGGCGCGCTCCGCGACGCCTCGGCCAGGCTCATGTGCGGATCCGCGGCTGTCCCGGGGTGCCAGGCCGCGGGGCGGGGGCTGGAACCGGCCGCTCGGGCACCTCGCCCGGTGGATAGGCCGAGACGGGCGGCACGGGGCCGTAGAGCACGCGCATCAGGATGTCGCGCGCCACCGGGGCCGCGGCCTTGGACCCGCCGCCGCCATGCTCGACCACCACGGCCACTGCGTACTCCGGCGCTTCGTAGGGGGCATAGCCCACGAACAGCGCATGATCCCGGCGGTTCCAGGGCAGATCCTCGTTGCGAAACACTCCGCGCGCCCGCTCGGCTGCGGTGATGTTGCGGACCTGGGAGGTCCCGGTCTTGCCCGCCATCCGCCGCTCCTTGTCGGCGATGCGGGAGCGCCGCGCCGTCCCGCGCCGGCCATTGACCACGTCGAACATGCCGCTGCGCACCAGCTCGAGATGCTTGGGCGCGAGGCCGAGCGGCGGCGGAGGCTCGACGCCTTCGGGCCGGCCGTCGCGCGCCCGGATCAACCGCGGCTCGACCGCCCGTCCAGTGGCAATCCGCGCCGTCATGACCGCCAGCTGGAACGGGGTCGCCAGCACAAAGCCCTGGCCGATGCCCGAGTTCAGCGTATCGCCGACCAACCAGGCTTCCTCGCGGTTGCGCAGCTTCCATTCTTTATCGGGGATCAGCCCGGTCTTCTCCTCGGGCATTGCGAGGTCCGAGCGCACGCCAAGACCCAGCCTGCGCGCCATGGCAGCGATTCGCTCGATCCCGACCCGCTTGGCGACCTCGTAGTAATAGACATCGCAGGATTGCTCGAGCGAGGCCTTCAGCGCCACATGGCCATGCCCGCCGCTCCGCCAGCAATGGAACCGCCGGTTCCCGAGCTTGTAGCCGCCATTGCAGAACAACGTTTCATCGGGGCCGATGACGCCGTCTTCGAGGGCGGCAAGCGCCACCACCATCTTGAAAGTCGAGCCCGGCGGATACATGCCGCTGGCCCATTTGTTGTGGAGCGGGCGATAGGGATCCTCGAGCAGCGCCTTGTAGTCGGTCGACGAGATGCCGCGCACAAAGAGGTTTGGCTCGAACGAGGGCGTAGAGGCCATGGCCAGCACATCGCCCGAGCGCACATCCATCAGCACCGCCGCTGCACTCTCGTCGGCCAGCCGTTCGAGCGTGTACTGCTGGACAGCCAGGTCCAGCGTCAGGTGCAGTTCCGGCCCGGGCTTGCCCTCTTGGCGGTCAAGCTCGCGGATCACGCGGCCGAGCGCATTCACCTCGATCCGCCGCGTGCCGGCCTGGCCGCGCAAGTCGCGCTCGAGTCCGCGTTCGAGGCCACGCTTGCCGATCTGGAACTCCGGGATCTGCAAAACCGGGTCCTTGTCCTCGGCCGCATCCAGATCGCGTTGCGTGACCCGGCCCACATAACCGACCACATGGGCAATCTCGGGCCCGGCGGGGTAGTGGCGCGACAGGCCCACCTCGGGCCGGATGCCCGGAAGGGCGGGGGCGTTTACGTTGATGCGGGCAAACTCGTCCCACGACAGGTGCTCGGCGATCATCACTGGCACGAAGGCCGACTTCTGGTTCACCTCCTCCAGCACCCGCTCGTATTGCCGCCCAGAGATCGGGATGATCCGTGCCAACCGGTCGAGTGCCACCCGCGGATCGCCGGCCAACTCCCGGATCATCACCACCCGGAAGTTCTGCTGGTTGATCGCCAAAGACTGGCCGGCACGATCGAAAATCTGCCCTCGCGTCGGCGCGATCAGATGGAGGTTGATCCGGTTTTCCTCGGCCAGCAGGCGATAATGCTCGCCCTCGATGACTTGGAACTGGTGCATCCGCCAACCGAGCGCGCCGGCAACGCCAAGTTGCGCGCCCAACACAAAGAGGCCGCGCCGCGTGACCAGCCCGCCCTCGCCCTGTCCTGGCGCCTGGGCGCCAAAGCGCATTTTGCCGCGTTCGCGTGGGCCGGCCATGGCTCAAGCCCCCAACGGGCGCCGCACCCGCCCAAGGGCGAGCGGCAGGATCAGCGCGATGACCGGGTAGACCGCCGCCGTTGCCAGCACCTGGAGCGCCAAGGCCGCGAGACCCGGCGGCTCGGCCAGGCTGAGCGCCACGCCAAGCCAGAGCGCGGCGGCCATGGCCAGCGCCGTGGCGCCGACGCTCGCCCAAGTCACCGCCAGCGGCTGGCGCGAGAGCACTGGTTGGCGGCTCTTCAACATCTCGGCCGCAAGCACGAGGACCAGCACGCCGAGGCCTATGGGCTGGTCCGTGAGCAAATCCCGCATAAGCCCCAGGGCAAAGACCACCAGAACGGGCACCGCGGCCGGCGCTCTCAGCGCCCAGAAGGCGACGATGCAGAACAGCAGATCGGGCGAGGGGTAGGCCTCTGCGCCCAGCCCTAGCGGGGCGGCCTCGACGGTGATCGCCAGCAGGCCGGCGACGGCCAGCCCCAGGATCCGAAGCCACAGACCACGTTCGGGCCGGCTCGGGCGCGCAGCGTCCACCATCTCAGTCGAGCCCCGAGGTGCGCGGGATCTCAGGCAGCACCAGATCACCCGGCCGCTGGATCCGCGTATCTGGCCTGTAGCGCAGGAGCCGCACGAACTCGAGCGCGGCATAATCCGAGTTCAAAAGCACCCGGTGATCCTGTTCACGCGCCAAGATCACGCGGCCGACGGGGATATCGGGCGGAAAGACACCGCCATCGCCCGAGGTCTCCACCAACTCACCGGCCCGGACGGGCTCGGCGGCATCCAAGAATTCGAGCCGCGGTGTCCCGCTGCCGTCACCGGCCAGCACCGCGCGCCGGGCCCCCGGCTGCACCACCACCGGCACGCGTGAGGAGAAGTCGGTCAACAGCAGCACACGGCTCGCCCGCTCGCCGACACCCGAGACGCGGCCCACCAGGCCAAGCCCGTCGACCGCCGCCGAGCCGTCGGCCACGCCGTCCAGACTTCCGACGTTAACCAGGGCCGATTCGCGGAATGGCCCGCCCGAATCGGCGATCACATCGCCGGTGACAAAGGTCGTGCGCGTCGGCAGTTGGAGATTGTTGAGTGCGCGGAGCTGGGCGTTCTCCTCCTCGAGCTGGCGGGCTGTCTCGCGCCAAGCATGCAGGCGCTGGATGTCGCGGCGCAGCTCACGGTTTTGGGCGCGCACATCGAGGAAGCTCTCCCAATCCCGCGCGAGGCCTGAGAGGAAGCCGAGTGGCTCCCCCGCCGCCGAGAGCGCGGGCGTCATGCGGTCGGCCAATCCCGCCCGCAACCGCTCGATGCGTGGATTGTCGCTGCGCCACAACACGAACAGCACCAGCGAGGCGATGATCACTGCGCCGAGGATCGTGCGCCGGATCGCGCGGCTGAGGCCCTCTTCCTCGTCGCCCCGGTTCCGCGCCAACCGCTCCTCCTCAGACGCTGATCTTCATCACGTGGTTCAGCCGGTCGAGATGCTCGAGCGCCTTGCCCGTGCCGAGGGCCACACAGTGCAGAGGCTCCTCCGCCACCGAGATCGCAAGCCCCGTTTGCTCCCGCAGACCAAGGTCGAGATCTCCCAGCAAAGCGCCCCCTCCTGTCAACATAACGCCATTGTCGACGATGTCAGCCGCAAGATCTGGGGGTGTGGCCTCCAGCGCCACCATAACCGACTCGACGATCTGCTGTACAGGCTCGGCCAGCGCCTCGGCGATCTGGGCCTGGGTGATCTCCTGCTCCTTTGGCACGCCGTTCAACAGATCGCGCCCGCGGATCACGATCGACTGGCCGACCCCGTCGGCGGGCACGCGCGCGGTCCCGATGGTCTTCTTGATCTTTTCGGCCGAGGCCTCACCGATCAGCAGATTGTGCTGGCGGCGCATATGGCTGATGATCGCTTCGTCCATTTTGTCGCCGCCCACACGCACCGATTTGGCATAGACGATGTCCGAGAGGCTGAGTACAGCGACCTCGGTCGTGCCTCCGCCGATGTCCACGATCATCGAGCCCGTGGGCTCCGTGATTGGCAGCCCGGCGCCGATGGCAGCCGCGATGGGCTCGGGGATGAGGTAGGCTTTGCGCGCCCCCGCGCTGAGCACCGACTGCTCGATCGCGCGTTCTTCCACCGCTGTGGCGCCAAAGGGCACGCAGACCACCACCTGCGGGCGCGGCCAGAGCGAGTTCCCGTTCACCCGCTTGATGAAATACTTGATCATCTCCTCGGCGACGTCGAAGTCCGCGATCACGCCGTCGCGCATCGGCCGGATCGCCTGGATCGAGCCCGGCGTGCGGCCCAGCATCAGCTTGGCGTCCTCGCCGACCGCCTTGACGACCTTTTTGCCGTTGATGGTCTGGAAGGCGACCACCGAGGGCTCGTTCAGCACGATGCCCTTACCCTTGACGTAGACGAGCGTGTTCGCCGTCCCGAGATCGATCGCCATGTCGTTCGAGAAGACGCTGAACAATCCGCCGAGCATGCCTGCCGTCCCTGGGCTTTGGCCGCGGACTGCCCGCGCCGTTGGAGGGGGCTTATAGGACCGTCCGCCATCCCGCGCAAACCCCCCTGCGGCGGAATCGCGACCAGATCCGTTTCAGGGTCGGCGAAACGAGCCCGGGGCGCGAATTGCCAGGGCACCGAGGACGAGGAGCACGATTTCGATCAGCCCGAACAGGAGGATGATCGCGCTGCGCAACACGTCCTGCCGGTCCTTGAGTGACAGGTAGTAGGTAAAGAGGCAGACGCCCTTGATTCCCAAAAGGCCAATGAAGATCACCGGCCCAGGCCACCTCAATAGCCCAAGCATGAGGGCAGCGAGCGGGAACGACAGAATTCTTAACAGGACCATCGCGCAAGCGCCGTCCCAGTTCGGGAACTGTGCCGCCGCCTGGGCTGCCAGGGCGGCATAGACCCAGAGCGGCGGCACGAGTGGCTATTCGCCGGCAGCGGCTGCTGGGGCGGTCTTCGCGCGGCGCACGATCAGCTTGTTGAGGCACTGCACATAGGCGCGGGCGCCTGCCACAACCGTGTCGGTGTCCGAGGCCTGGGCGGTCGCGAAATGGCCGGCCTCGCGCATACGGATGCTGACGGTGGCCTGGGCGTCCGAGCCCTCGGTGACGGCCTGCACCTGGTAGAGCTCGAGCGTCGCCTCGTGCGGCAGTAGCGCCTTGATCGCATTGAAGGCCGCATCGTTCGGGCCGTCGCCGCTCGCGGTGTGACGCCGGTCGACACCGTCGATCTCCAGAACGATGTCCGCCGACTGGGGCGCTTCGGTGCCACAGATCACGCGCAGGAATTTGAGCTTGACCCGTTCGGCATGCGCTTCGGCCGCCGCTTGGTCGACCAGCGCGATGAGGTCGTCGTCATAGACCTCCTTCTTCTTGTCCGCGAGCGCCTTGAACCGCACGAAGGCATCCGCCAGCGCGTTCTCGCCCAGATCGATGCCGAGCTCGGCCAGCTTGGTCTTGAACGCGTGCCGGCCCGAATGTTTGCCCATCACCAGATTGGTCTGGCTGAGGCCCACATCCTCGGGGCGCATGATCTCGAAGGTGCCGGCGTGCTTGAGCATGCCGTCCTGGTGGATGCCGCTCTCATGGGCAAAGGCGTTTTTGCCGACGATCGCCTTGTTGAACTGCACCGGGAAGCCCGAGACCTGGGCGACCAGCCGGCTGGCGGCCATGATCCGGGTGGCGTCGATCTCGGTGGTATAGGGCAGGATGTCTCCGCGCACGCGCATGGCCATCACGACCTCTTCGAGTGCGGTGTTGCCCGCGCGCTCGCCAAGGCCGTTGATCGTGCACTCGATCTGGCGCGCGCCCGCCTCGACGGCGGCCAGCGCATTGGCCGTCGCCATTCCGAGATCGTTGTGGCAATGGGTCGAGATGGTGCAGCCCTCGATCTCGGGCACCGCCTGGCGTAGCATGGCGATCAGCTCGGCCGACTCGCGCGGGGCCGTATAGCCCACCGTGTCCGGAATGTTGATCGTGCTGGCGCCGCATTCGATGGCCACACGGACCGTCTCGGCCAGATAGTCGTGCTCGGTCCGCGTCGCATCCATGGGCGACCATTGCACATCTGCGCAGAGGCTCCGCGCATGGGTGACCGTGTCGCGGATCTTGTCCAGAACCTGCTCCCTGGTCATTGAGAGCTGGTGCTCGCGATGCAGTGGCGAGGTGCCGATGAAGGTGTGGATGCGTGGGTGGCGGGCGTGCTGAAGTGCAGCCCAGGCGCGGTCGATATCTCCCTTCGAGGCGCGGGCGAGGCCGGCGATGCTGGCCCGCTCGGTCGCTTTGGCGATCTCGGTCACGGCCTCGAAATCGCCTTCGGAGGCGATGGGGAAGCCCGCCTCGATGATGTCCACGCCCATCTCGTCGAGGAGGCGGGCGATCTCGAGCTTCTCGCGCAGCGTCATCGAAGCGCCGGGGGATTGCTCGCCATCGCGCAGGGTGGTGTCGAAGATCTTCACGCGGGCCGTTTTGGCCGCGGAGGGTGTGTCGGTCATGCTGTTTGCCTTTGTGCCGTCAGAGCGTCTCGGAGCGCGTCAGTCGGTCCCCTGAGCGCGCGCGCCGCCAGTCCCGGCACGCTCAGGGGCGGCTAAGGAGGAGGCCCAGAAGGGCGGCGCCGAGGCGGCGCCGGGTGACCGGTCGGGTCAACATGGGCATCGCTATAGCGCAATTCCCGCCGCGCGCAAACGCCTCATTTGGCGTGCGAGGCACCCCGGTCGCGGACCGCCTACGGACGCCGGCCCGGACCCCTCAGACCTTCGTGGATCCATGCAGCCGTCTCGAGGCCGATTGCTAGCGTGCACCAGACGAGGCCCGGCATGCTCGAACGGGGCTGTCGAGCTGCTCCGTGGGGCGATCGACCAGCAAAGGCAGTTTGTGCCGCTGCGCCATGAGTTTACCGGGATGGACGAGCCAATAGCCAGAATTTTAAAATTTGTATGCCCTTTTCTTGGTTTTCTTATTAGGGTCACGGGGTGTTTTTATCTATCAATCGCCTTAATTATATCTCCGCTACGCCGGGGCGCCCGGCATAGTTTTGTGCAGTATTCGCGATCTTTTTTTGAGGAGAGAGCGTAATCGCCGTGTATCTTTCTAGGGAGCTCTCCCTATGGTTGCGTTAGTATATCAGCATGTGTTAAAAACGTAATGCAGGCCCCGAAATCCTCATAAGTAATGGGGGTATGTTCGATCAAATTTGCGGCCAAACCGGCTAGAATTTTGTATATAACTCCAAATTAAGTGACAGTGAGCTGTGGGCTTATTACAAAGCGAAGATGAATGAATCAATGGATAGACTGGACCTCATGCTTGAGGCTTCAATGGATACTGACATCGACATAAGCTGAGGGCCTCTAGAAACCTCGCCACCCGAGTGATTTGCTGATTCAATTGCGGTGCTGGAGCAGCGCGGGAGATTGGCATGGCGAAGCAGCCGGGGTTCTTTGACTTCGACGACCGGATGCGGCGGCTGAGCGATCTC
>JBCCZI010000043.1:0-31129 GCA_039187815.1 Pseudomonadota bacterium
GGCTCGAGGGTGACAAACAGGCCCTCATCTTCGAAATAGCCCTTCTCATAGGCGACCGCGAGCGGCGCCATATCGGTGAGCTTGATGAACCCAAAGGTCAGCTCGTCCTTTTCGACATCGAGGAACTCAGCAAAGGCGGTGCCAGAGATGGCCATGGTGATCGCGGTCGCAGCGGCACAAAGCCGTGTGTGAAAGCGCATCGGATTGCTCCTGTGAGGGCCGCCCGCGTGGTGACGATCCCTGAAACGACAAAAGGCCGCGCGTCTTTAGCTGCCATGACTGGCAGCAAGACGAGCGACCTTGCTCGGAACCCTCAGCTTTGGGGGGGAGGCAGTCGGCTGGAACGCCCTTGTTCACAACCTGTTTGCCGACACTAATTCGAACACGGTCAGATCGCAATTCAAAATTTTCTTTCGGGCCCGTTAACTGATCAAAATACCGCTTATGCCTCGAGGAAGCGCGGTCAGGGCGCGTTGGGGTCAAAGATCTGCCCATCGAAGAAGCAATCTGGCCCGAGGAACAGCCGCCCACCTGAGGATGCGACGGGAATCTCATCCTGCAGGGCGCCTTCGAGCTTCTCCGAGGCGCCGGGAAGATCGACGCCCAGAGGCCCCAGAAGCTCACGAAACACATCGGGGCGGTAGACGGCCCGCGCCGCGAGCGCGGCCTCGTCGGGATCGAGACCGGTGCGCCGGGCAAGACGGGAGGCCATCCACACCGCTTGGCTGCGCCAGGGGAATTGCGCGGCGGCCTCGGCGAAGGCCAAGAACCGCGGTGCCCGGCGCGCGCTCGCCTCAGCATTAACGGTTAACCGGCCCGAAAAGGACCGCTCGATGACTTCGGCCGCCACGTCCAGATACTGCTGTCTGGCGAGGATCTCGGAGGCCGCCATGTGGTGCGCGGGGTCGGCGAGCCATCGTCCCGCACGCCAGACCGCTCGGACAAGCCGGGCCGCCAGCCCGCCCTCCCGCTCCAGCCAGTCGCGCCGCATCGCCAGGACCTTTTCAGGGGCAAAGCGCCAAATGGCACAGCCGGGCAGCATGATCTCGGCCACGCCCTTGCCAACGGCGATCGAGCCCCAGGGCTCTCCGACACAGAAGGCATCAATCTCGCCCGCCTCCATCGCCTCGGCCATGCGCGGCGGAGGCACCGTGCGCACCAGCAATTGCTGGGGCGCCTGCAGGCCGAGGGTGCCGAGCCAATAATACAGCAGCTCGGCATGCATCGAGAACGGGAACGGCACACCAACGCGCAGCGGCAAAGAGGCGGTCTCGATCAAGGCGCGCCCCACGCTCGCCGCCGCCATGAAATCGCCGGAAATCCCGCGCTGGCGCATCGCAGCGGCAAGATCCGGCGACACCCCCACCACAGTCCCGTTCACCGAGAGCACCAGCGGCACGGCCATCGGCGTCGGCAGACCGCCGAGCCCCATGGACATTGCCACCGGCAGGGGCGAAAGCATATGGGCGGCATGCAGGGTACCAAGGGCAAGCTTGTCGCGCAGGCTGGACCATGACGGCTCGCGCCGCAGCACCAACGACAGGCCTTCTTCGGCGGCGAACCCGATCTCGGCGGCAATGATCAGCGGGGCGGCATCGACAAGCGGGATATAGCCAATCTCGAGCGTGTCGCTCATTTTAGCAGATCCGCAGCGGTCACGAGGGCGGCCGCAACCTCTCCGATCTTCTTTTTCTGATCCATCGCCGTGCGGCGCAGGAGGGCATAGGCCTCGTCCTCGGACAGCCCGCGGGCCGCCATCAGCAAACCCTTGGCGCGGTCGACCGTCTTGCGTTCGACCAGGGCGGCCTTTGTTGCCTCCAACTCGCGGCGCATGCGGCTGACCATCTTGAACCGGGCAATGGCAGCGTCGAGGACGGGCTTGATGCGCTCCTTGCGCAACCCATCGACCACATAGGCGCTGATCCCCGCCTCAATGGCCGCCGTTGTCATCGCATCGTCCGTACGGTCAACGAACATGGCGACGGCGCGCTCGGTCGCGCTAGAGGCATGCGCCAAGCCTTCGAGCACATCACGGTCCGGGTTCTCGATATCGATCAGCACCACATCCGGGTCGATGACCGCAAGACGCCGCGCAAGGCCGGTCGCATCGCCGATCACGCTCACCTCGAAATCGCCGGCCTCGCGCAGGGCATCGACGAATTGGTGGGCCCGTTCGACATGCGCCTCGACCACGGCGACCCGCAGAACCTGGCTGGGTTGAGACATGGCACCTCCTAGCAGGCATATGGTGCGGTGCAGCATAGCAAATTGCAATGTGGCAGATGGGTCACGCCAGCATCTGGGGCACGAGAAGTGCCACCGTCTGCGCGATGCAGACGGGCCGGTCGGCGCGGGAGCATTCGACGGTGCACTCCGAGCGCATCAGCCATCCCTGCGGCGCAGGATCCAAGGCCGATAGCGCAACCTGCAACCGAACCCGGGAATCCGCCGGGACAGGGGCGGGAAAGCGGACACGGTCCAGGCCGTAATTGATGCGCCGGACCACGCCCCGGATCTCGAAGATCTCCGCCATCAGCCGCGGCAGCAAGGACAAGGTCAGGTAACCATGGGCGATCGTGCCGCCGATCTCGGCCGCGGCGCGGGCGCGGTCTACATGGATCCATTGGTGATCACCCGTCGCGTCGGCAAAGGCGTCGATCATCGCTTGGTCGACCGTGACCCAATCCGAAGCGCCAATGGTTGTGCCCACCAAGGACGGCAGGGTCTCGAGATCCAACACGGCCATGGTCACATCCGCACGCTGAGGCCACCATCGACCACCAAGACATGGCCCGTCACGTAAGAGGCCGCTGGCGAGCATAGGAAGATACAGGCTCCCACGATCTCGTCCGGCTGGCCCCAGCGCGGGATCGCTGCCCGGCTCTCCAGCATGGATGTGACCGCCGGGTCCTCTGACCAGCGGGCATTGGCCTCGGTTGCAAAAAAGCCTGGCGCGATGGCGTTGACGCGGATGCCGTGGCAGCCGAGCTCGACCGCATGCGAGCGCGTGAGGGCCTCGATGGCGCCCTTGGCGGCCGTATAGCCCGGATCGCCCACGCCAGCGCGAGGCCCCGCGATGGAGGCGATGTTCACCACCGCTCCGCCTCCAGCGGCGATCATGCCTGGCAGGGCGCGGCGGGTGAGATCATAGGCCGCGAACGCGTTCACCTCGACCAGGCGTGCCACCGCCTTGACCGGGAGCTCTGCGGTCGGCCTGCGGTCCCTGTGCGTGGCGTTGTTGACCAGCACATCGGGCGGATCGCCGCGGTCGAAGAACGCGGCGACGGCCCGGGTGTCGGTCACATCGAAGGGGGCGGCCTCGGCGGACAGCCGCTCGCCCTGCATGGCCTCGGCGGCCCGTATCAAGGGCTCGGCGGTCCGCCCGTTCAGCCATACATGCGCGCCGGCGCGGGCAAGCCCCCAGGCCATGGCGAGGCCGAGCCCACGCCCGGCGCCGGTCACCAAAGCCCGGCGACCGGTGAGCGCGAACTCTGGCCCTATCACCGCATGACAAACGGATTGCCGGGCGCGGCGTCGGAGGTGTTGATCCACACCGATTTCTGCTCGAGATACTCGTGGACCGCGCCGAGCCCGCTCTCGCGCCCGAGGCCCGAATGCTTCATGCCGCCAAAGGGCATAGTGTAGCTGACGGCCCGGTAGGTGTTGACCCAAACCGTGCCGGCCCGCAGCCGCTTGGCCATGCGATGGGCGCGGCCGATGTTCTGGGTCCAGACTCCGGCGGCCAGGCCATAGATCACGTCGTTGGCAATGGCCACGGCCTCCTCCTCGTCCTCGAAACCGAGGATCGAGAGAACGGGGCCAAAGACCTCCTCTTGCGCGATGCGCATCGAGTTCGTCACATCGGTGAATATGGTGGGCTGCACGAACTGGCCGCCAAGCTCGGCCGGGCCGCCGCCCGAGAGCAGGCGTGCACCCTCGTCCTTGGCGATCCCGATATAGTCCAGGATCTTTTGGTATTGGGGCGGCGTGGTGACAGGGCCGATATTGGTTTCGGCCTGCATCGGGTCGCCGATCTTGGCGGTCTCGGCCATCTCGACCAGACGCTCGGTCACCTCTGCGCGGATCGCGTTTTGCACCAAAAGGCGAGAGCCAGCGATGCAGGTTTGTCCCGTGGCCGCAAAGATGCCTGACACAGCACCAGCAACAGCGGCATCGAGATTGGCATCGGCAAAGATGATGTTGGGCGACTTGCCGCCGAGCTCGAGGCTGACCCGCTTCATGGTGCGTGCCGCGCTCTCATAGATGCGTTTGCCGGTCGCGTCCGAGCCAGTGAAGGTGATCTTGGCGACATCCGGGTGCTCTACCAGGGCCGCGCCCGCCTCAGGCCCAAGGCCTGCGACCACGTTGAACACGCCTTCGGGAAGCCCTGCCTCCTGGGTGAGCGCGGCAAACTCCAGCGTCGAGGCCGACGTGAATTCCGAGGGTTTCACCACGACCGAGCAGCCCGCGGCAAAGGCCGGCGCGCATTTCCAGGCAACGAACATCAGCGGCGAGTTCCAGGCGGTCAGCGCGCCCACCACTCCCACCGGCTCATGCTCGGTAAAGGCAAAGTGTTCAGGCTTGTCGATGGGGATCACCGATCCCTCGATCTTGTCCGCAAGCCCGGCGAAGTACCACCACCACTCTGGATGATAGCGCAGCTGGGCCAGCATCTCGCTCAGCAGCTTGCCGTTGTCGCGCACCTCGATGCGGGCCAGACGCTCGGCGTTCTGCCCCACCAGATCGCCCAGCCGCCGCATGATCTTGCCGCGGGCCGTTGGACCCATTTCGGCCCATGGGCCATGCGTCATCGCGCGCTTGGCGGCGGCAACGGCGGCATCGACATCAGCGGCTCCGCTGCGCGGGATGCGCGCCCAGACATCGCCGCGATAGGGATCGTGGCTGTCAAACCAGGCGCCATCGAACGGATCGCGATAGTCCCCGTCAACGAAGTTGCGATACGTCACGAGATCGGTGGTGGAGGGCGCATCCATCGGGTGTTCCTTTCCTGGCTGAGTGAGGGAACCCGCTTGCGCCCAGGCGGTCAAGGGGCCTTAGCAGCCGGCTCGGCGCGCGGTTCCCCCATGGGTGCCAATGCGCTATCGAAGGTGGGCAAACAGGACAACGGAGCCAGACCATGACCGCTCCCGGGATCAGGGATCTGCTATCGCGCACCGTGCTCGAGCCGGACTTCCGCGCCCGGGTGCAGGCGGGCGATGCCTCGGCGCTCGAGGGCTATGCGCTGAGCGAGGAGGAGCGCAGCACGGTTTTGGGCGGCGGCCCGGAGGTTCTCGCGCTCCTTGGCCGGTTGCTGGATCCGGAGCCCCCCTCGGAGCCGGCTGCGACCGAACCCGCCCCGCTTGCCGAGGCGCCGCCCAAGGAGATCGATGGCCCGCCCATCCGGCTCTTGCTGCGCGTGATGACCAGCGCCGAGGCTGGCGAAGGCCCCGAGACGCGGCTTCACTATGCCGCCGCGCTGCTGCCGGTGCCCGAGGGCGAGCGGGCTGAGGATCTCCCGCCACCGACCCAAGACGGCGTCGGCCTGCCAGGGACACGCCTCGAGGATGGGCGCCTCGAGGTGGTGGTGATCCCCAAGCTCTCGCGAACCGAGGCCGGGCTGGATGTGCGCTATGATTACAGCGCGCGCATGGTGGATGTGCCCATCGGCGAGCCGGCCGAGGCCGTGCGGTCGATTGATGCGGCGGCGCTGGCGGCCCACACCTCGGCGATCAAGGCCGCACCCGAGGCCGAGCGTCTCGATCTCCTGCTCGCCCTGCTCAAACAGCTCGACGCCAATGGGACCGATCCGCCCGATGGCTGACATCCATATCCTCGGCCTCGGGATCCAGACCGTGGATCACGCGACGCGCGAGACCGAGCGGATCCTCTCGACCTGCACCGAGGTGTTGTTCGTGGACACCGGCATCGCGACTGAGCAGTGGCTAAAGACGCTCTGCCCCCGCGTGACCCCGCTCTTTGGCGAGAGCTATCGGCCTGGCTCGCACCGGCTCAGCGCCTATCACCACATGGCGGCGCGGGTGGTCGAGGCGGCGATGCAGCGCCCGCCCGTGGCGTTTGCCATGCAGGGCCACCCTCTGGTGGGGGTGACCGCCCCGCGGCTGATCCATCAGCTGGCCAACGCGCTGGAGCTCTCGGTCGAGACCCATCCCGGCATCTCGTCATTGGACTGTCTGTTCGTCGAACTCGGGCTCGACCCCATGCTCGGCGGGCTTCAGATCGTCGAGGCGACGGATCTGCTGTTGCGCCGCCGTCCGCTCGACCCGACCGTGCCGGCGCTGATCGCTCAGATCGGAGCCGTGGAGAGCGTGCTCTACAACCGCCGAGTCTCGCGCCCCGATCGCTACCGCCGCTTCCTGGCCCATATGCTACAGCTCTATCCCCAGCCGCATGGCGTCAGCGCGCTCTTCACCGCACCGCATCCTCTGGTCCCGTCAGAGCGGCTGGATTTCGCGCTGGGCGATATCGGCGCCATGGCCGAGCGCCTGCATCCCGGCCACACGCTCTTTGTGCCGCCCATCGCCGACCGCCCCGTTGTCGACTTGACCCTGCTCGAGGATATGGCCGATCCCGTACACCTCCGCCGGATTACGCGGTGAGCTCGCTTTACGCTTCGCCAGCCAGCGTGTATTCAGCCGCCGAATGCCAGCCACCGGAGACCCGCCATGAGCGCCATCGTCGACATCACCGCGCGCGAGATCCTCGACAGCCGCGGGAACCCCACCGTCGAGGTCGACGTGCTTTTGGAGGACGGCACGACGGGCCGGGCGGCTGTGCCCTCCGGCGCGTCCACCGGCGCCCATGAGGCGGTCGAGCTCCGCGATGGCGGCACGCGCTATAATGGCAAGGGCGTGCGCCAGGCGATCGAATCGGTGAACGGGCCTATCTTCGACGCGCTCGCCGGGATCGACGCGCTGCTGCAGAAGTCCATAGACCAGACCATGGTCGAGCTGGACGGCACCCCGAACAAGAGCAAGCTCGGCGCCAATGCGATCCTCGGCGTCAGCCTAGCCGCTGCCCATGCCGCCGCGCGGTCGACAGGCCTGCCGCTCTATCGCTATTTGGGCGGCGTGGCTGCGCGAACCTTGCCGGTGCCGATGATGAACATCCTGAACGGCGGCCAGCACGCCGACAATCCAATCGACATCCAGGAGTTCATGATCATGCCCGTGGGCGCTGAGAGCTTGGCCCATGCGGTGCGGATCGGCTCCGAGATCTTCCACACCCTCAAGCGCGAGCTGAAAGCGGCCGGGCACAGCACCAATGTGGGCGACGAGGGCGGCTTTGCTCCTAATATCGGCTCGGCTCGCGAGGCGCTCGACTTCATCATGTCGGCGACCCAGAAAGCCGGCTACGACCCGGGCGGAGATGTGATGCTGGCGCTCGATGCGGCGGCGACAGAATTCTTCGATACGGATGCCCAGCGCTACAAGCTCGACGGCGAAGGTAAGGTTCTGAAGCCCGAGCAGATGGTCGAGTATCTGGCCGATCTGGTGGATGCCTATCCCATCATCTCCATCGAAGACGGAATGGCCGAGGACGATTGGGAAGGCTGGTCCGCCCTCACCGCCCAAATCGGCGGGCGCTGCAATCTGGTGGGCGACGATCTGTTTGTGACCAACACAGAGCGCCTTTCGCGCGGGATCCGTGAGGTCTCGGCCAACGCCATCCTGATCAAGGTGAATCAGATCGGCACGCTTTCTGAGACGCTCGAAACAGTGGACATGGCCCACAAGGCCCGCATGAAGGCGGTGATGTCCCACCGCTCGGGCGAGACTGAGGACGCGACCATCGCAGACCTCGCCGTCGGCACCAATTGCGGGCAAATCAAGACCGGTTCGCTGGCGCGGTCGGATCGGACGGCGAAGTACAATCAGCTGCTGCGCATCGAGGAAGAGCTCGGCGCCGCCGCCGTCTATGCTGGCCGCACGGTGCTGCCGGCCACCCGGCGCTGAGGATCTGTGGCGCCCGAGACTCACCCGTGAGTCACATGAGTCCCGGACTCAGATTTTTGTGACAAGCTGCCGGCCTGGTGGCAGATTCATGCTCCCGCATCAGGAGCTTTTTCACCATGCGCACCATCGACTGGGCCCGTTTGACAGCCGGTCTCGTCTATGTCCCCGTCGCCGGGGCCATCGGGGTGTTCCTGTATTCGGGCCTGTGGGGAGAGCGCGGCATCGAGGCCGGCGCCCATGCCCGCCTCGAGATCGCCCGTTTGAATGCGGAACTCGAGGCGACCAAAGCCCACCGCCAGGTGGCCGAGAGCCGCGTGCGCCGCCTGAAGCCAGGCTATCTCGACCTCGATCTGCTCGATGAGCGTGCACGGGCGGTGCTCGGCTATGCCCGCCCGGACGAGATCATCATCGCCCCCGTCGCCCGCTAGAAGGCCTGGTCAGACCGTGATCTTGGCAGCCAGGGCGGCCTCGGCTGCCGCCAGCGCCGCGTCCGCGCGGGCCGGATCGCTGCCGCCGCCTTGCGCAAAATCGGGCCGGCCTCCGCCCCCCTTGCCACCAAGCTCGGCGACCGCGGCGCGCACGAGATCGACGGCGCTCACCCGAACGGTCAGATCGTCAGTCACACCGGCGGCCACAGCCGCTTTGCCGCCCGTGTCAGCGACCAAAACGATGGCGCCGCTTCCAAGGCGCCCCTTATGGGCATCGATCAGCGATCGCAGGTCTTTGGCCTCCACCCCTGTGAGCGCTTGGCCAAGGAAGGGGATACCAGCAACCTCACGCGCATCGGGGCCCGCGGCCGCACCGCCGCCCAGAGCCAGCTGGCGACGCAGATCGGCGATCTCCGTCTCCATCTTCCTACGCTCATCCAGCAGGGCACGCGCCCGCTCGGCCACCTCGGACGAGCGCACCCGCAGCACCGAGGCGGCTGCGGCCAGCGCCGTGTCCTGCTGCTCCAGATGCGCGAAGGCCGCAGCTCCGGTCAGCGCCTCGACACGGCGGACGCCAGCCGAGGAGGCCCCCTCGGAGACGATCTTCACCAACCCGATCTCGCCGGTATGAGCCACATGGGTGCCGCCGCAGAGCTCGAGCGAATAGATCCGGCCGGCAGGCCCGGCCTCACCCTCGGGCCGGGCGCCCATCGAGACCACGCGCACTTCCTCGCCGTACTTCTCGCCGAACAGGGCCCGGGCGCCGGCGGCTTGCGCATCGTCCGGCGTCATGATCCGCGTCGTCACAGGCGCGTTCTGCCGCACATAGGCATTAACCTCGGCCTCGATGGCCCGGGCTTCCTGCGGGTGCACGGCCTTCTGGTGCACGAAGTCAAAGCGTAGGCGATCCGGCGCCACCAGCGAGCCCCGCTGCGCGACATGGTCGCCCAGATGGCCGCGCAGAGCCTCGTGCAACAGATGGGTCGCCGAGTGGTTCGCCCGAATGGCCGCGCGCCGGGCAGCATCCACGGCCAAGACAGCTGCCTCACCGTGCGCAATCTCGCCTTCGTCGACCGTGCCGAGGTGCACGAACAAGCCGGCGCGCTTCTGCACATCGCGCACCGTAACGCGGGCAGTTGGCAGCGTGATGGCGCCGCCATCGCCCACTTGGCCACCGCTCTCCGCATAAAACGGTGTCTGGTTGAAGATCAGCGCCACGTCGGCTCCGGCCCGTGCAGAGACGGTACGGGCCCCGTCAACCACGATGGCCGAGAGAACCGCTTCGGCCTGCTCGGTGTCATAGCCGAGGAACTCGGTCGGCCCGGTTTCATCGGCCAGATCGAACCAGACCGCCTCAGACGCAGCCTCGCCAGAACCGCTCCAGGCAGCGCGGGCCTTGGCCTTCTGCTCCGCCATGGCCTGGTCGAAACCATCCGTGTCCACAGCGCGGCCCTTCTCGCGAAGCGCATCCTGCGTCAAGTCGAGCGGGAACCCATAGGTGTCGTAGAGGCGGAACGCCGCCTGGCCGGGCAGCGCGGCCCCGCTAGGCAGGCGCGAGAGCTCGTCCTCCAGCAGCGTCAGGCCGCGGTCGAGCGTGCGGCGGAACCGGATCTCCTCTTGCTCCAGGGTCTCGGTGATCAACGCCTGGGCACGGGTGAGCTCCGGAAAGGCCTGTCCCATCTGGCGCACGAGCTCCGGGACCAAGCGGTGCATCAGCGGCCGGTCAGCGCCCAGAAGATGCGCATGGCGCATGGCCCGGCGCATGATGCGGCGCAAAACATAGCCCCGTCCCTCATTCGAAGGCAGCACCCCGTCCGCGATCAGGAACGAGGTCGAGCGCAGATGGTCCGCGATCACCCGATGATGCGTGCGTCGCGGCCCGTCGGGATCTGCACCGGTCAAGGTGCCCGAGGCCTCAATCAGCGCCCGCAGCAAATCGGTGTCGTAATTGTCGTGCTTGCCTTGCAGCACGGCTCCGATGCGCTCGAGCCCCATGCCCGTGTCGATCGAAGGTTTTGGAAGTGCCTCCCGTCGCCCGTCCTCAAACTGCTCATACTGCATGAAAACGAGGTTCCAGATCTCTATGAACCGGTCGCCATCCTCATCCGGACTGCCGGGAGGGCCGCCGGGGATGCCGGGCCCGTGGTCAAAGAAGATCTCGGAGCACGGGCCGCAGGGGCCGGTGGGGCCCATGGACCAGAAATTGTCCGAGGTGGCGATGCGGATGATGCGCTCATCGGGCAGACCGGCATGCTTGCGCCAGATCTCTGCCGCCTCCTCATCGTCGTGATAGACGGTGACAAGGAGCTTGTCCTTCGGCAGTCCATACTCCTTGGTGATCAGATCCCAGGCATGCGGGATCGCGTCTTCCTTGAAGTAGTCGCCAAAGGAGAAGTTGCCCAGCATCTCGAAGAACGTATGGTGGCGCGCCGTATAGCCGACATTGTCGAGATCGTTGTGCTTGCCGCCCGCGCGCACGCATTTTTGCGAGGTCGTCGCGCGCACGTAGGGCCGCTGCTCGAGCCCCGTGAAGACATTTTTGAACTGCACCATGCCCGAATTGACGAACATCAGCGTCGGGTCGTTGCGCGGGACCAGCGGCGACGATGCGACCACCTCGTGCCCATGGCGGGCGAAATAGTCGAGAAAGGTCGTCCGGATGTCGTTCAGCGATGTCATAGCGGGCCCCGCAGCTGGATGCGGAGGCCGGTTTATCGCGCGACCCTACCCCTGTCCACCGGGGCGGTCGGCCTCCGACCAGAGACAGCCCGATCCGAACACCTTGGTCCACTTGCTGTTCGGCCGGGGTTTAGCTGCCGCCGGCTGCAAGGCGCACTCTCATCGCGGGCCAGGGTGAGCCTCGACTAGCCCGCCCTCACCGCGTCAACCTCAGCCTTCCATCACGCTGTCATCATCCTCGGGCCCGTCTGCAAGGTCGAAATCGAGCCCATGGGCGGCGCGGATCTTATCCTCTACCATGTGAGCGATATCCGGATTTTCCTTCATGAAGCGCTTGGCGTTCTCGCGCCCTTGGCCAATGCGCTGATCGCCGAAGGAGAACCAGGCGCCGGACTTCTCCACAACGCCGGCTTTGACACCGAGGTCCACCAGCTCGCCCGTCTTCGAGATCCCCTCGCCATACATGATGTCGAACTCGACCTGGCGGAAGGGCGGGGCGACCTTGTTCTTCACCACCTTTACGCGCGTCTGGTTGCCGACGACCTCGTCGCGGTCTTTGATCGCGCCGATGCGGCGGATGTCGAGACGCACCGATGAGTAAAACTTTAGCGCATTGCCGCCAGTCGTCGTCTCCGGGCTGCCGAACATCACACCGATCTTCATGCGGATCTGGTTGATGAAGATCACCATGCATTTCGAGCGGCTGATCGAGGCGGTCAGCTTACGCATCGCTTGCGACATCAGCCGGGCCTGGGCGCCGACGGTCGCATCGCCCATATCGCCCTCGAGCTCGGCCTTGGGCGTGAGCGCCGCCACCGAGTCGACCACCACGCAGGAAATGGCGCCCGATCGCACCAGCGTGTCGGTGATCTCGAGCGCTTGCTCGCCGGCATCCGGTTGCGAGATCAGCAGTTCGTCCACGTCGACGCCGAGCTTGCGCGCATAGACCGGGTCGAGCGCGTGCTCGGCATCCACAAAAGCGCAGGTGCCGCCCATCTTTTGCTCTTCGGCGATCGCATGCAGCGCGAGCGTCGTTTTACCGGAACTCTCGGGCCCATAGATCTCGACAATCCGACCCTTGGGCAAGCCGCCAATGCCAAGCGCGATGTCGAGGCCCAGAGAGCCAGTCGGCACCGCCTCGACATCCATGACCTCGCGTTGGCCGAGCTTCATAATCGAGCCCTTGCCGAAATTCCGCTCGATCTGTGCGAGGGCCGAATCGAGTGCTTTCTGCTTGTCCATGCCCCGTCTTTCGTCCAGCTTGAGAAGACCGTCGGTCATCGTCGTCCCTCCTTATTCCACACTGGCCGGGCCCCGGCAATCTTCGCCGGACACCAAAAATCGTCTTTTTGTTCTTCCTATGTTCCTCTGGTTGACACAAGCCGGAAAAACAAAACTGGAACAAATTTTCGGCGAATTCGACCGAACCGGATAAGCTTCGACCGCGAGTGTTGAGGAAGAGTTAATGAGGATCAGTCGGCGGGCTCGTCGCCCAGCGCCTCTTTCACCTTGCCGGTGAGCTCGTTGAGCGAGAACGGCTTGGCCAGAAACATGAAATCCGTCTCGGTCAGGTTCTTGCGAAAACTCTCCTCCGCATAGCCCGAGACGAAGATCAATCGCAGCCCGGGCCGCATCTTGCGTGCCAGCGAGGCAAAGGTCGGCCCGTCCATCCCGGGCATGACCACATCAGAGACGAGAAGATCGACCATGTAATCCTCGTCTTCTAGGATCTCCATCGCCTCCTCGGCCGTCGCAGCCTCGACCACCTCATAGCCTCGCAGCTTCAGCGCACGCGCGGCAAAGGCCCTGACCGGATCTTCGTCTTCGACCAGCAGAACCGAGCCCTTGCCAGTCAGATCGCGCCGCGTGACCGGCGCCCGGGTCAGCTGCGGCTGCGTCTCTTGGAGATCCCCTGCACGCGGGAGCAAAATGCGGAACCGCGCCCCTCCATCCGCTGCGTTCTCGGCAAAGATAAACCCGCCCGACTGGTGGACGATGCCATAGACCGTGGAGAGGCCGAGGCCCGTGCCCTCTCCCTTCGGCTTGGTCGTGAAGAACGGATCGAAGACCTTGTCGATCACGGTTGGGTCGATGCCAGGGCCCGTGTCGCGCACGCAAATCTCGACGAAATCCCCATCGGGCCCTTGGGTGTCGGGCTGACCTGGATCGGCCTGCAGCGAGACATTGCGCACAGCCACCGTCACCCGGCCGCTGCCGGCCATGGCATCGCGCGCGTTAACGACGAGGTTCATAAGGACCTGTTCGAGCTGTTGGTGATCGGCCCGCACGCTCCAAAGATCGCGGCCGATCTCCAGATGCAGGGCCACGGCCTCACCCAATAGCCGGTTCAGCAGATAATGCGTTTCGGAGACGACATCCTGCACCGACAGCACCTCGGGGTTGAGCGTCTGCTTGCGGGAGAAGGCGAGCAATTGGCGAACCAGGGCCGCGGCACGGTTGGCGTTCTGGGTAATCTGAATCAGGTCCGAATAGTCGGGATGGCTCGCATCCTTGCGCAGCAAGAGCAGATCGCAATGCCCGACGATGGCGGTGAGCACATTGTTGAAGTCGTGGGCGACACCGCCTGCAAGCTTGCCGACGGCTTCCATCTTCTGGCTTTGCGCGAACTGGTCTTCGAGTTGGCGGAGTTGGCTGGCATCGGTCAGGACTGCGAGGTTCGCCTCCCGGTCGTTCACCCGCATACGGGTCAGCGAGACCTGCAGAAAGGTGTCCGAGCCGCGGAGCTGAACCATCTGGCCTCGAAAGGGAAGCATCGCTTCTTCCGCCGGCTCTGTGGCACGCAGCGGCTGGCCGAGGGGCAGGAACATGCTCTCCAGACTGTGCCCTTCTTCGGCATGCGCGCCCAGGATCTCTCTTGCCAGACGATTGCACCAGAGCAGCGTGCCGCCAGGCTCGAACTGTGCCAGGGCGACGGGCATCCGCTCGAGCACCGACAGCAAGCGGTCTTCGCGCGGCGCATCGCCCGGGATCGGGAACAGGAAGAGATCGTCCTCCGGGCCCGAGACCTGTTCGGCCGTCAACTCGGAACAGCGATGGAAGGCCTGAAAGCTGTGTACGCGGCCATCGCGGGCCGCGAGCAACACTTTTTGTCCTTGGCGACCGATGTCCTCGGGCAAGGCGGCGTGGATGGCCCCGGGATCGGGACCGAACATGCGGCGAAAGAGTGCATTGGAGACAGCCTCCGCCCCACCGCCGCGGCGAACATGCGCGAACGGCGCGTGCTCATAGTTCGAGGTGATGATCGCCGGCAGCACCCGCGCCAGTTCTGCAGAGGTCAGGATCCGCCAGACCAAAAGGTCGTCGAGCGGACGGCTGACAGCGAGGTGGCGCGGCTCGTCCGAGCCGACGACCGTGACCGGCATGGTGGCAAAGCCGATGTCACGAGCGGTTTGGCTGATGCGGTAGACGGCAACGGCGTCGAGTTCGGCAAGCGCGGGACCCAACTGCGCCTCGACCGTCCGGGCCGACGCGCCTGTCAGCGCTTTCATCGGCAGGTTCGCCAGCAGCGCACGGCCCGAGAACCGCGCAAGCAGCGCGGGGCAATCGGCCGCGCCCACCTCCCGCTTGAGTCGGCGCAGGCGGCGCAGGTCCGAGACATCGCCGAACAGGCACACCGCCGCCACTGCCAACAGCGACAGCGCAGAAATCAGCAGCAGGATCCAATCGGAGGTTTCCATAAGTCTGGCAAGCGCCCCGCACGGTTTGGCCAACCTCCACAGCGGCGTCCACCCGCTGGCTGGCTACGACCACCCGATGCGCGCTTGGTGTCAATGCGACCGCATCGCTTGACGGGCTTTACAACGGCCATGAGGGCAACAAATGGTTAACGGCCAGTTAACTGCCAGTCAATTGGCCGAGCGATTGCGTTGGTTTCTCTCGCCGACATGACCTCGGGCGGCCGGCTTGGCCAAGGCTTGTGCAATTTGCAGGCACAGGCCTGCCCAGGGGTTGCGCTCGCCGCCGCAGGCGCGTAAGAGAACGTTACATCGCGAGGGCGCGCCAGCCCCGGCGCGGCCTCCGGGCCCGGCCGGGCCCCGTATTTCCGACAGATCGGAAGCTGGGACAGTGGCGAGCCCCGCCCGTTCGAGACGTTCGTCGGAGGAAGACCGGCCCATGGCCAACCTGGTTGCCAAAGCGCCCTTTGACCAGCGCCTGGCTCAGATCGTTGCCCCAACGGTCGAGGCGTTGGGCTTTGAATTGGTTCGGCTGCGCCTGATGGGGGGAAAGACCAAGACGTTGCAGATCATGGCCGAGCGCGCGGATGGCACCATGGAGGTTGATGACTGTGCCGCGGTCAGTCGCGCCGTCTCGGCGGTGCTCGATGTGGAAGATCCGATTGCGGAAGCCTACACGCTTGAGATCTCGAGTCCCGGTATCGACCGCCCGCTGACCCGGCCCGTCGATTTCGATCGCTGGGAGGGCTATGAGGCCAAACTCGAGACCGAGGATTTGATCGAGGGGCGTCGGCGGTTCAAGGGGATCTTAGCCGGCACTGAGGGCTCGGAGGTCCTGATCGAAATCGAAGAGGGCACGATTGGCCTCGAGTTCGACTGGCTCGCCGATGCCAAGCTAGTGTTGACTGACGAGTTGATCGCCGAGAGCCTGAAGGTGCGTCCGCAGATGTTTGATGAGAACGCGTTCGACACGGTCGAAGAGGTGCCCGAGGACGAGCCAGAGGCCGAGCGCAGAGACGCCGCCCGCGAATGGAAGGACGCCTGATGGTCAGTGCAAACCGTTTGGAATTGCTGCAGATCGCCGACGCAGTTGCGCGCGAGAAGCTGATCGACCGCGAACTGGTGGTGGAGGCCATGGAGGAGAGCCTGGGCAAGGCCGCCCGCTCCCGCTATGGCGCCGAATACGACATCCGCGCCTTCATCGACCGCAAATCCGGCGAGGTGCACATGTCCCGCGCCATGGAGGTGGTCGAGGAGGTGGAGAACCACTTCACCGAGATCCGCCTGGAAGAGGCCCGGTTGAAAAACCCCGAGGCGCAGGTTGGCGACTTTATCACCGATCCCCTGCCGCCTATGGATTTCGGCCGCATCGCTGCGCAGACCGCCAAGCAGGTCATCGTCCAAAAGGTGCGCGAGGCCGAGCGCGAGCGGCAATACGAAGAGTTCAAGGATCGGATCGGCGAGATCATCAACGGCGTCGTCAAACGGGTCGAGTACGGCAATGTGGTCGTCGATCTGGGCCGGGCTGAGGGGATCTTGCGCCGGGACCAGCTGATCCCGCGCGAGAGCTACCGCGTCGGCGACCGGGTGCGCTCCTATATCCGCGACGTGCGGCGCGAGGCCCGCGGGCCTCAGATCTTCCTCAGCCGCACAGCGCCCGAGTTCATGGCCAAGCTGTTCATGATGGAAGTGCCCGAAATCTATGACGGCGTAATCGAGATCCGCGCCGTTGCCCGCGATCCAGGCTCGCGCGCCAAGATCGGCGTCATCAGCCATGATAACTCGATCGACCCAGTCGGCGCTTGTGTCGGTATGCGCGGCAGCCGCGTCCAGGCGGTGGTCAACGAGCTCCAGGGCGAGAAGATCGACATCATTCCTTGGGTCGAGGACGCCGCCAGCTTCATCGTCTCAGCCCTGCAGCCAGCAGAGGTTGTGAAGGTTGTGATGGATGACGACGCCCGCCGCATCGAGGTGGTGGTGCCGGATGAGCAGCTCTCTCAGGCGATTGGCCGGCGGGGTCAAAACGTGCGCCTCGCCTCGCAGCTGACCGGCTGGGACATCGACATCATGACCGAGGCCGAAGAGAGCGAGCGCCGCCAGCAGGAGTTTAACGAACGATCTGCCATGTTCATGGAGACGCTCAACGTCGACGAGATGGTCGCGCAGCTTTTGGTCTCCGAGGGCTTCTCCAGCCTTGAGGAGGTGGCCTTTGTCGAGCTCGACGAATTGGTAGCCATCGACGGCTTTGACGAGGATACGGCTGAGGAACTCCAGGCCCGGGCGCGCGAAAGCCTTGAGGAGGTGAACCAGAAGGCGCTGGCCGGGGCGCGCGAGTTGGGCGCCGACGACACGCTGATCGGGTTCGAGGGGCTCTCGCCGCAGATGGTCTTGGCGCTCGCCAAGGACGGGGTCACCAGCCTTCAGGAGTTTGCCACCTGCGCCGATTGGGAGCTGGCGGGCGGCTACACCACCATCGACGGCAAGCGGGTGAAGGATGACGGCTTGCTCGAGCCCTTTGATGTGGGTCTCGAAGAAGCGCAGTACCTGGTGATGAAGGCGCGGGTCGAGCTCGGCATGGTCGATCCGGATCAGATCCGGATGGATGACGGCGAGGGCGATGACGCCGAGGACGAGTCCGTGGCGGCCGAGGCATGAGCGCCGGCCGCAGGGCCGGCGTCGATCCTCGGACGGCGCGAGAGGTTAGGAAAGGGGCCGAATGCCCATGGGCAGAGGCGGTCGGACAACAGATCGGGATGGACCCGAGCGCCGTTGCATCGCGACGGGCGCAAGCGGCTCGACGGCCCGGCTGATTCGCTTTGTCCACGGGCCAGACGGCGATGCCGTGCCCGATCTCGCCGAGAAACTGCCCGGCCGCGGGATATGGTTGACCTCCGAGCGCGATTTGGTCGACAAGGCAGTCAAGAAGCGGCTGTTCGCCCGGGCATTCCGGGCAGAGACCGCGGTTGCCCCCGATCTGGCCGACCGGCTTGAGGCATTGGTGGCCGACCGCCTCGTCTCGACCATTGCAATGGCGCGCAAGGCAGGCCAAGCGGTTACGGGGTTTGAGAAGACGCGCTTTGCCCTCGAGAGCGCCTCCATGGGGGTCTTGATCGAGGCGCGGGACGGCGCACAGGACGGGCGCCAAAAACTTCGGCGCCTGGCCCAGGATCTGCCAGTGATTTCGGCGTTGGACGCGTCGGAATTGGGTTTGGCATTCGGGCGTGATTTTGCGATACATGCCGCTCTCAGCGCGGGGGCGATCGCAGAGCGCGCATTGCGAGAGGCCGGCCGACTTGGCGGGCTTCGGGACAGTGGCGAGATCGGGCGGTCCAGCCACGGACGGGACGGGACCAGCCGCACCGCTGCGACGGGTGCCTTGGACGACACTCAAGGGACGGGCCCCGGGCGGGCTCTGGACGGGATTGCGAATGAGCGACACGGATAGCGGCGACAAAAAACCGCCGATGCGGGGACGTGGAGGACCGGGCGGTGGGCGCGGCGGCGGTGGTGGCCGTCCGCCCATGGGCGGCCGTGGCGGCACCAAACCCGTGGTGGTGGAGAAGAAACGCAAGCGGATTCTAACCCCGGTCACGCCAGCGGCGCCGGCGGCCACCGGATCGGTTGCCAGCGGTCTCAAGCCCCAAGGCGGGAACACGCTGACCGCCCGTCCAAGGTCCCAAACCAGCGACGGGGACAGCGGAGCCGATGCCGGATCCGGCGGTCGAGGCGGACGGCCGGGTGGTCGGGACACCACTGATGCGCCGCGCCAACCTCGCCGCAGCGGCGGTGGCAAGCCGAACATGCTGCGCTCCTTGTCCGACGAGGAGTATGCCCGCCGGCTTGAAGCACTGAAACAAGCCAAGAAGCACGATGAAGAGCGCAAGCGGCGCGAGGCCGAGGAAGCCCGACGCCGGGCCGAGGACGAGGCGCGCCTCGCCGCCGAAGAAAGCGCTGCTCGCGCACAAGAGGAAGCCGAGCGCGTAGCCCGGGAGGCGGCTGAGGCCGAGGAACGGGCCCGCGCCGAAGCGGACGAAGTGCGCAAGCGCGAGGCGGCCAGTGAGACCGAACGCCGCGAGAAAGAGACCCGGCAGCGCGCGGCCGAAACCGCAGCGGGCGCGAGCCCAGCGCCTCTGCCTGGCGAACAGACCCAACCGCGCGTCCGCCGTGACGGTCAGGCCGATGCGGCCCCTGCTCGCCCGGCAACCCCGTCGGAGGACGACAGCCGGGGGCGCAAGAGTGCCGCTCCGAAACGGCGTGAGAAAGAACAACCGACGCCCTCGCGCGGCCGGGGTGAAGACAAGCGCCGCTCAGGACGCCTTACCATCTCGAAGCTGTCCGGCGATGACGAGGGAGGCCGCCAGCGCTCGCTCGCCGCCATGCGCCGCCGGCAGGAGCGTGAAAAGCGCCGCTCCCGCGGCAGCCAGGAGCCACGCGAGAAGGTCATACGCGACGTCACACTGCCCGAGGTAATCACCGTCCAAGAGCTCGCCAACCGCATGGCAGAGCGGGTCGCCGATGTGATCAAGTCGTTGATGAAGAACGGCATCATGGCGACTCAGAACCAGTCGATCGACCAGGACACGGCCGAATTGATCATCGAGGAGTTCGGCCACCGGGTCACCCGCGTCTCGGAAGCGGATGTCGAGCAAGCCATCGAAAGCGCCGACGACCGCGCAGAAGATCTCGACAGCCGCGCGCCCGTCGTGACGATCATGGGCCATGTCGATCACGGCAAGACCTCGCTGCTTGACGCTCTGCGCAAGACCAATGTGGTCTCCGGCGAGGCGGGCGGGATCACCCAGCATATCGGCGCCTATCAGATTACCACGGATGGTGGGTCGAAGATCACCTTCCTCGACACGCCCGGCCACGCGGCGTTCACCTCGATGCGGGCCCGCGGAGCCCAGGTCACCGATATCGTGATCCTGGTGGTCGCGGCGGATGACAGCGTCATGCCCCAAACGATCGAGGCGATCAGCCATGCCAAGGCCGCCGGCGTGCCGATGATCGTTGCCATCAACAAGATCGACCGCCCGGCCGCGGATGCCAATTCAGTGCGGACCGAACTGTTGCGCCACGAGGTCGTGGTCGAGGCCATGAGCGGTGATGTGCTGGATGTCGAGGTTTCGGCGATCACCGGTCAGGGGCTCGACACGCTGGTCGAGAACATCGTTCTGCAGTCCGAGCTGCTGGAGCTGAAGGCCAATGCCGATCGCGCAGCCGAGGGTGCGGTGATCGAGGCCAAGCTCGATGTGGGCCGCGGTCCCGTGGCGACGGTGCTGGTCCAGCGCGGCACGCTGCGCACGGGCGATATCTTCGTGGTCGGCGAGCAATGGGGCAAGGTGCGCGCTCTGATCAACGACCAGGGCGACCGGGTCGAGGAAGCAGGGCCATCGGTGCCGGTCGAGGTGCTCGGCCTCAACGGCACGCCCGAGGCCGGTGATGTGCTGAACGTGGTCGAGGACGAGGGCAAGGCCCGCGAGATCGCCGACTATCGCCAACGCTCGGCGCGGGAGAAGGCCGCCACCGCCGGCAGCCGCGCCTCGCTCGACCAACTGCTAGCCCAGGCCAAATCCGACCAGAACGTCAAGGAACTGCCGGTCGTCGTCAAATCCGATGTCCAGGGCTCGGCCGAGGCGATCGTCCAGGCGCTCGAGAAGATCGGCAATGAGGAGGTGCGCATCCAGGTGCTGCATTCGGGCGTGGGCGCGATCACGGAGTCGGATGTGAACCTGGCCGAGGCATCGAACGCCCCGATCATTGGCTTCAACGTCCGCGCCAATGCACCTGCCCGAAATGGCGCGAACCAGAAGGGCGTGGAGATCCGCTACTACTCGATCATATACGACCTGGTCGATGACGTGAAGGCGGCGGCCTCTGGTTTGCTCTCGCCCGAGGTGCAGGAGAGCTTTATCGGCTATGCTGAGATACTCCAGGTCTTCAAGGTCTCGGGCGTCGGCAAGGTCGCAGGCTGCAAGGTTACCGAAGGCGTGGCGCGGCGGTCGGCCGGTGTGCGTCTGCTGCGCGACAACGTGGTGATCCACGAGGGCACGCTGAAGACGCTGAAGCGCTTCAAGGACGAGGTCAAAGAAGTCCCGGTCGGCCAGGAATGCGGTATGGCCTTCGAGAACTATGAGGACATCCGCGAGGCCGACGTCATCGAGATCTTTGAGCGCACGACGATCCAGCGCACGCTCTGATCGGGTGGCCAAGCGCCTCGACCGCCAAACCCGGCCCAGCGCGCTGATCCGAGCGCTGGGCATCCCAAGCCGCCTGAAGGGATCACGCAGCCAGCCTATGATTGTAGCCCGAGCCTGCTGCGCTGGGTCGCCAACACGGATCGGCCCACGCCGTTTGGCAACTTCTCAGCTTATCTTGATGTGCATAAGTATCTGTCCGTCGAAGAAGTCCAGGAAGACAGTTTTGCTTAGTCACTCCCGCAGGTGATCAAAGCCTAGGCGTGTATTATGTTGCGAGAACCGCTGCCAACCCATCTCACGGGCAACTGGCATTTTGAGGCAATGTGGCCAACGTTCCATCAGCGAGATCCGAGAGGCATCGTCGGAGAGCACGCCTTTGAAGCCTTGTGCCGCTTCGTGACATATACGTTGATCGAACGGATGACCCAGGAGCGATCGATCCGGATCCTTGGGGCCAGGGATCCGAGCTATACATGGAGCGAGGAACACAACTCCATCCTCCATGCCTGTCCGGTCATCGAAGGGATTTGAGCGAGATGGTGGAGGCTCGACCAACCAGGTCTTGCCGTCTTTGGCCTCCATGGCTGTCCTGCATTGTCTACGACCAGACGGACAATCCGGTCTTCGCACCCTTAACGAGGGACGAAGGCGGCGGGCCGGTCCTGCCTTATAGCAGCGCCTATGTCTCAGGCGAGCCGCTCCCTGCGGAGCCCATCGCCTTGCTGGAGCGCAGCCTGTCAATGGATTGGCTTCGGGCCAAGACCGCCGATATCGAGAGCAGCCTGGACGTCCTGGCTCACAAGACCATCGCGCGCCAGATGCAATGGGACATCGACGCGCGTGCGGCCAAGATCGAGGCGCGGTTGCAGGCCTTTCTGCTGACGCTGAACGATCCGTATCCGTACGAACTCTGGCCCTATCGACGGGAAGACCTGCCGTGCCTGCACTCACATTGAGGCTGGGGGCCAGATGCGCGGCTCGGCCAGCTCAATGCAGTTCTGGTCCGGATCGCGGAAAAACACGGACCGCCCACCGGTCGGCCAGGCGAAATCCGCCTCGATGCGCACCCGCTCGCGAGTCAGGCGGTCGATCCACATAGGGATCTGGTCGGCATAAACGCTAAAGCACACGTGGCCCGGACCTTGGGTACCATGGGGCGGCACGGGCGCCCGCGCCCCCATGACCGGTCTCTGGATCGAGAGCCGGCGGTTGAACACGACCAAAACGGTCGGACCGCACCGAAAGGCAAGATGGCGGTCGCCCGAGCGCGTGATAAGGTCGAGGCCGATGGTCTTGCGATAAAACCGCTCGGACTCATCAAGGTTTTGAGCATAAAGCGAGGCTTCTAATATGGCTTGTGGTTTCATGGTGCGGATCATACCGCGGCGGATCGGCGCCCGCCAGTGCAGGCAAAGGAGAGCCAAAGCGTGAAAAGGCGGTCACCCCAAGGGCCTGGAGGCCAGAGCCAACGCCAGTTGCGGGTGGGGGAACTGGTCCGCCGTGCGCTGTCGGATGTGCTGGTTCGGGGCGAAGCGCATGGGCTGGCGGTTCTCGGGAGTGCCATCACGGTCAGCGAGGTTCGGATGACGCCCGATCTGCGCCAGGCGACTGCGTTCGTCATGCCCTTGGGCGGGCGCCGTGCCGAGGAGGCTCTGTTGGCATTGACCGAGGCGCGTGGCGAGATCCGCCGCGCCGTCGGGCGCCGCGTGCATCTGAAATTCGCCCCGGATTTCAACTTCCTGCTCGACGAAAGCTTTGACCGCTATGACAAAACGCGGGAGATGCTGGCGCAGGACCGGGTCGCCCGGGATCTGCAATCCGATCACCGAGACGAGGGCTGAGGCCTAGCGCTTTGCGGCACGAAGCACCGCAAAGCGACCACCGGCCCACGGGCAATCCGCGGTAAATCCTGCCGCCTCGAGCCAGCACAAGAGCTCGGCAGTTGACGCGCATCGATCGTGGCGCATCCTATGCCTTGCCGCTGTGATCACCGCGTCCGAAGCGCCCAACATACGGGCGCCGGCCTCCCACTGCCGATCGATCGCGACCTCGGCCTTAAGGTTGGGGGCAGCCACCTGCTCGGCATTCACGAACAATCCGCCCGGCGGGAGGGCGTTGGCGATCCTGCCGAACAACGCCCGTTGCGTCGCATGCTCCAGATGGTGGATGGACAGCGCAGAGATCACCGCATCGACCGGAGTGGGAAGGTCCTCGGCATAGTCGCAGACGCGGGCATCGACCGCGAGGCCGAGCGCCTCGAACCTGCGTTCAGCCTTGGCCAGCATCGCCGAGGAGAGATCGAGGAGACACAGCCGCAGATCGCGGCGCCCCGCCACAACGAGCAGGCCGGAG
Organism: Pseudomonadota bacterium; assembly: GCA_039187815.1. GTDB lineage: Bacteria > Pseudomonadota > Alphaproteobacteria > Rhodobacterales > Rhodobacteraceae > Thermohalobaculum. The sequence goes on from JBCCZI010000043.1 coordinate 23,328, forward strand.
AAGAGGCCCGTGCCTGCGCCGAGATCCAGCACCCGGCGCCTGTTGGAATGGCCGCGGCCGCCTCGACAGCCGCGCCATAGAACGCATCGAACTCCGGGACCAGCATCCGCCGCTCGGCGTCATAATCGGGCGCCACCGCATCGAACAGCGCGCCGAGGCCGCTCACAAGGGCTGGCCGCGCAAGAGCCGCGGCACGACGCCCGCCTGCCCCGTCGCCTCGCGCATCAGGGCCCGCTTGAGGGGATCGAGCGTGCTGACGACCCCCAGCCCGGCTTGACGTAGCGCGGACAGCCCTGCTGAGCCGTTCGAGAAGAGCCGATTCAGTGCGTCCATGCCCAAAGCGAAGGCGGTCGCGTCGAAGCGGCGCCAGCGTTCATAGCGCTCAAGCACCGTGATCGACCCCATGTCCTCACCCCGCCGCGCAGCCTCGACCACCGTTTCGGCCAAGGCTGCCACATCGCGCAGGCCCATGTTCATGCCTTGGCCAGCAATGGGATGCACGCCATGAGCCGCATCGCCGATCAATGCCAGCCGCGGGGCGCAATAGCGCTCGGCCAGCGTGAGATCGAGCGGATAGGCCCAACGCTTGCCAACCAACCGCACATCGCCGAGGCGCACGCCAATGCGGGAGCGGAGTTCGGCAGCGTAGGCTGCCTCGTCCAAGGCCATCAACGCCTCGGCCCGGGTCTTGCACTCGGACCACACGATGCTGGAGCGCCGGCCCGAAAGCGGCAGGACGGCAAAGGGGCCGCCGGGAAAGAAGCTCTGATGCGCGACACCCTCATGATCCTCGGCGTGTTCGATCGCCGCGACCAGACCGTTTTGGCCATAGCTCCAACCGAGCCGTCCTACGCCCGCCTCGCGCGCAATCGCAGAGCGACGGCCATCGGCGGCAACCACCAGACGGGCTGCGAGCGTGTTTCCATCATCGAGATGAAGCCGCGCCGCGCCGGGACCGTACTGCACCGACCGAACGGCCGCCGGGGCCCGGACATCGACCTTAGCCGGGGCGTCGATCAGGGCACGGCGCAGCCGGTGATCCTCAACGATCCAGCCAATCCGCGCCTCGTCCATGTTCCGTGGATCGAAGTGCAGAAGAACCGGCGAGCCCGCCCCTTCGCCCACTTGGATACCGCAGATCGGCTGGGCATCGGGCTCGAGCGCCGCCCAGAGACCGATCCGGTCCACCAGGCGCGCCGAGCCAAGCGAGAAGGCATAGGCGCGCCCATCGAACGCCGGATCGGCCCGGTCGCGATCCGAAAGGCGGTCAATCAGACTCACCCGCGCACCAGCTTGGGCCAAAACCGCGGCGAGCGCCGAGCCGATCAGCCCGCCTCCGACAACCACCACATCTTGGATCGTCCCCGCCATGATCGCTAATATCGGGAGCGCGAGCCCGGTTGTCGAGCGAACCGGATGCGACCGATAGGACCGGAGGGGGCGATGACGGATTGGCGGAATGAAACGGCAGCGGAGCTGGGGCGCGCGATCGGGCGAGGAGAGGCAGATCCTCGCGATCTGGCCGAGGCCTATCTCGCGGCGATCGATGCCCATCCCGATCGGGACCGCATCTATGCGATAGCCACACCAGAGCGGGCCCGGACGGAGGCGGCGGCGGCGGCGGAACGCCAGGCAGAGGGCCGCCGGGCGGGGCCGCTCGACGGCGTTCCCATCAGCTGGAAGGACAACATCGACAGCGCCGGCGTGGCGACCGAAGCGGGGTCCCGGCTTCTGGCCGGACGCGTGCCCGAACGGGATGCGCCGGTTCTTGTCCGTGGCAGCGCGGCGGGGCTGGTATGCCTTGGCAAAACGCATCTTTCGGAGTTGGCTTTCTCCGGTCTCGGCGTGAACCCCATGACGGCGACGCCCCCCAATGCGCTGGCGCGCGCGCGCGCACCCGGAGGAAGCAGCTCGGGCGCAGCGGTGTCGACGGCGCTGGGGCTCGCGGCGGCTGGGATCGGCTCCGACACGGGGGGATCTGTGCGCATCCCTGCCTGTTGGAACGGCTTGGTGGGTCTCAAGACAACATGGGGCGTGCTGCCGGGCGACGGCGTTGTGCCGCTTGCCGCCAGCCTGGATACGGTCGGACCGCTGACCCGCACCGTGGAGGATGCGGGCTTGCTGTTTGCGGCCCTTCTTGGCGAGCCGGGGCACGCGCTGCCCGAACCCGCAGAGCTGTCCTCGCTCTCCCTCACCGTGGCAGAGACCGTGGTCCTCGACGGCTGCGACAGTGCCGCGCGCGATGCGTTCGAGGCAGGCGTCGAGCGGCTCGGGCAAGCGGGCGTGCAGATCACCCGGACCGCAGTTCCCGAGATCGCCGAGACCTTCGAGACAGCCTCGACCCTCAGCCCCGTCGTGACCGCCGAGGCTTGGAGCCATTGGGGCGCCGCGATCGAGGCCCAGCCCGGCGTGATGTTTCCCATGATCGAGGCGCGCTTCCGCTCCGGCGCCACGGTCGACCCGGATGCGGACCGCCGGGCCCGGGCCCGCTTTGCCGAGATCGCTGCCAAGCTCGCCGATCGCATCACGCGGACCGGCCCGCTGGTGATGCCGAGCGTCGCTTGCCTTCCGCCTCTGACCGAAGAACTGCTGGCCGACGATGCGTTCTATACCGAGCGCAATCTGCTTGCGCTGCGCAATACGCGGCTGGTCAACCTGCTCGGCCTCTCGGCGCTGACCCTCCCGCTGGCAACGCCGATGACCGGATTGATGCTGGTCGGAGCGCCGCGCATGGAATGGTCGCTGATTGCCGCCGGGAGCGCCCTCGAGCCGCGCATCCGCTAACGCGGCGGTGCATCGGCTGTCAGCGATTCGTTCACGCTTCTGGACCTGGCTCGACCGCTCGGGTATGGTTTCGACAACGGCGCAAAGACGCCTCAGCAGGTTCGAGACAGGCACCCGATGGACTTTCCGACGCGTTTCGCGGCTCTGCCGGAGTATGCCTTTCCGAGGCTGCGCAAGCTGTTGGGCGACACGCCATCCGGGGGCGAGCCCATCGCCATGTCGATCGGCGAGCCGCAGCATCCGGTGCCGGACTTTGTCGACCGCGTGATGAGCGCCCATGTGGCAACCCTCTCGCGCTATCCTCCGAATGACGGCATCCCGGAGCTGCGCACCGCGATCTCGGACTGGCTCGGCCGCCGCTATGGTCTGCCAGAGCGCTTTCGCGATCCTGATCGGTCGATCCTACCGCTGAACGGAACCCGCGAGGGTCTGTTCGCTGCATGCGTCGCCCTAAGCCCAGAGCGCAAGAACGGCGCCGAGCCCGTGGTGCTGATGCCGAACCCGTTCTACCAATGCTATGGCGTGGCGGCGCTCACGGCTGGAGCAGAACCGGTCTATGTGCCGGCCACGACCGAGAGCGGGCATCTTCCGGATTATACGGCGCTGCCGCGGGCTGTCCTGGATCGCGCGACGGTGGCGTATATCTGCTCGCCATCCAACCCCCAAGGGGCCTGTGCGGACCGAGCCTATTGGCAGCGGCTCTTCGAACTGGCCGAGCGGCACGACTTCCGCGTCTTTGCCGACGAGTGTTACTCGGAGATCTGGCGCAGCTGGGCGCCCACGGGAGCGCTCGATGTGCTGGCCGAGATCGGCGGCGATCCCGAACGGTTGGTGGCGTTCCACTCGTTGTCCAAGCGCTCGAACCTGGCCGGATTGCGGTCCGGCTTTGCGTGTACGGGCCCGAGCAACCGGACCGCCCTGCTGCAGCTGCGCTCCTATGCCGGCGCCCCTCTGCCGATCCCGGCCCAGCACGCCGCTGCGGCAGCCTGGTCGGACGAGGCGCATGTCGAGGCCAATCGCGCGCTCTACCGCGAGAAGTTCGCGCTCGCGGATGCGGTGCTCGGCAATCTACCGGGCTATGCCTCGCCCGAAGCGGGGTTCTTCCTCTGGCTCGATGTGGGCGATGGCGAGGCGACGGCGCTGCGGCTTTGGGCCGAGGCCGGGCTGCGCGCGCTGCCCGGGGCTTATCTGGCACGTCCCGCGCCGGATTGGCTCGGCGGCGGTGACCCGGGTGCGCGCTATCTGCGCCTCGCCTTGGTCGCGCCAAAAGACGAGGTGCGGCGGGGTCTGGATGCCGTGGCGCGTGTGCTTGGCTGAGTTTTGGGGACGGAGGGCAGGATGGCGTTTCTGGCGGGCGAGGGCGGACGAGCGTCGCTGATCGGCACCGCCGCGCGCGAGGCGCTGTTGCGGCGCGCATCCGAGATCGGCGGTGCGGCGATGCTGAGCCTCGGGCTGCTGCTTGGCCTTGTGCTCGCCAGCTATCATGCCGGGGACCCCAGCCATTTCAGTGCCTCGGGCTCCTCCCCGCAGAATTGGCTTGGACGCCCGGGCGCCATCTTGGCCGACCCGTTGATGCGCTTTCTCGGGCTCGGGGCCTGGATGTTGGCGGCCTTTCCCGTGGTCTGGGGAGCTCGGTTGGTGTTGCACCGAGGGGAACAGCGGATCTGGGCGCGGTTGCTGGTGCTGCCGCCGGCGACCGTGGTGTTGGCCGCCTTCGCCTCGACGCACGCCCCGGGGATCGGTTGGCCGGCGGAGCTCGGCTTGGGCGGGCATGTGGGCGACAGCTTGGCCGGAGCGCTCCTTGGCCTCGCGGGCGCTCCGACGCCGGGCACGTTGGCGGTGCTTTCGGCTCTGCTCGGAGCGGTGGCAGGTCTGCTCGGGGCCTTGGCCTTGGGCGTCGTCGCGCCCGAGATCGGGCGGGTGGGCGGCTGGCTGGTGCGCTCGCTCCGGATCACCTGTTTGATCGCGTTCGGTCGTTTGGGGCAGCTCGCGGCCCTCATGACGGGCCGGGTGGCGCGGGCGCGCTTGCGCATGCCGGCGGCGCAGGAGGGCATCGGTTCGGTCCTGGCGCGCCTCAGTCCCGAGGGCGGCAAGCGCAAGGAGCCGGCCGCACCCCTCGGACCTGTCGCCGCCCCTATTGGACCGAGCCCGCTTGGATCAGCCATCGAGGCGCTCCAACGGGCCGGCGCGCCATCTGGCGACAACAAAATGCCTCGCGCGGACGGTTTCGGAGTGATCCCCTCGGTGCGCACGGCCCGGCGCGATCCGGACGCTCCGCGGCCACGGGCGCTCGGCACAGCGATAACGGCCGACGAGGCCGCTGATGCCGAGGATGAGACGCTCCGCCCCTCGCAGGGCCCCGCGCCCCAAGAGGACCGCGGCTACGAGGCCCCTCCCCTCGATGTGTTGCAAACCGGCGGGAGCCTCCGCACAGAGGTGTCTGAGGCCGAACTCGAGCAGAGCGCGCGCAAGCTTGAGACCGTGCTCGCCGATTACGGCGTGCGGGGCGAGATCACGGCCGTCAAACCGGGCCCTGTGGTCACGCTCTACGAGCTCGAGCCAGCCCCAGGGCTCAAGGCCGCCCGGGTCATCGGCCTGGCCGACGACATCGCCCGCTCGATGGAGGCGCTGGCGGCCCGAGTCTCGACGATGCCCGGGCGCTCGGTCATCGGCATCGAGCTGCCGAACGACCGGCGCGAGACCGTCTATTTGCGCGAGCTGCTCGAGGCCGAGGACTACGCCGACACCCGCCACGCCCTTGCGCTCGCGCTCGGCAAATCGATCGGCGGCGACCCGGTTGTCGCGAACCTGGCGCGCATGCCGCACCTGCTGATCGCCGGCACAACGGGTTCGGGCAAGTCGGTCGCCATCAACACGATGATCCTCTCGCTGCTCTACCGGCTGTCTCCCGAGCAGTGCCGCGTCATCATGATCGATCCCAAGATGCTCGAGCTGTCGGTCTATGACGGCATCCCGCATTTGCTGGCGCCCGTTGTCACAGACCCCAAGAAGGCGCTGGTCGCGCTCAAATGGGTCGTCGGGGAGATGGAGGAGCGCTATCGCCGCATGTCCAAGCTGGGGGTGCGCAATCTCGACGGCTACAACGCCCGGGTCCGCGATGCGATCGCCAAGGGCGAAGATTTCAGCCGCACGGTCCAGACCGGCTTCGACCCCGACACCGGCGAGCCGGTCTTCGAGACCGAGACCATCGCGCCCGAGGCGATGCCGCTGATCGTGGTGATCGTCGACGAAATGGCCGATCTGATGATGGTCGCCGGCAAGGAGATCGAGGCCTGCATCCAACGCCTCGCTCAGATGGCACGGGCTTCGGGCATTCATCTGATCATGGCGACCCAGCGCCCCTCGGTCGATGTGATCACCGGGACGATCAAGGCGAACTTCCCGACGCGGATCAGCTTCCAGGTCACCTCCAAGATCGACAGCCGCACGATCCTGGGCGAACAGGGGGCCGAGCAGCTGCTCGGTCAGGGCGACATGCTCTACATGGCCTCAGGCGGTCGGGTAAAACGCGTGCACGGTCCCTTTGTCAGCGACGACGAGGTCGAAGAGGTGGTGCGCCACCTCAAGGCGCTCGGGCCGCCCGACTATGTGGGCGCCGTCACCGAGGGCGGCGATGACGAGACCCAGGCGCTGATTGAGGAGAAGCTCGGCCTCGGACAACCCGGCGACAGCGAGGACGCGCTCTATGACCGCGCCGTGGCGATTGTCGCCCGCGACCGCAAATGCTCGACCAGCTATATCCAGCGCAAACTCCAGATCGGCTACAACAAAGCCGCGCGGCTGGTCGAGGAGATGGAGGCGCAGGGCGTGGTCAGCACCGCCAACGCCGTTGGAAAACGTGAGATCCTGATCGAGGAGCGCTGACGCCACGCCGTCTGGCGCCGCCAGCAAGCGGGCGATCTCGACAGGCTGCCCGTCACGGTCTAGAGCGTCATGCGACGGAGCCATGGCCTTCTTGCGTGGAATGGGCACTGCCAATGGGAGCGACCGAATGCCAAACTCTCTGATCCGGCTCGGGCTCGCCTGCCTGATAGGGCTCGTGGCCGGCACCACGGCACCTGCCCAAACTGCGAGCCAAGCCGATCTCCTGCGCATTTCCAACTATTTGAATGGCCTCGGCAGTCTCGGGGGCAGCTTCGTACAGATCGGCCCCGACGGCGATCTGTCCCGCGGCAGCTTTTCACTGCGCCGCCCTGGGCGCATCCGGTTCGACTATCGCCCGCCGAATCCGACGCTGATCGTAGCCGATGGCGTCTGGGTAGGTGTCTGCGACCGCGACATCGAGAGCTTCGAGCGCTATCCGCTCACCGAAACGCCGCTCGATCTGCTACTGCGCGACCGCGTCGACCTGCGCCGCGAAGGCGCCGTGCAGGCGATCAGCCGCGGCGAAGGCCAACTCCGGGTGCGTGCGGTCGATCCGGACGCCCCGGACCAGGGATCGATCACCATGATCTTCTCGGATGTCCCGCTTGAGCTCCGCCAATGGGTGATTGTCGATGCCCAAGGGCTGACGACGACGGTGGCACTGTCTGAGACCCGGTCCAATATCGGCCTCGATCCCGAACTGTTCGTGATCGAAGAAAGCGATTGCGAAAGCTTCTGAGCTCGGCTCAGCCATGTTTTCCCGCCGCCTGATTCGACCCTAACATGGCCGATTGGGTCTGGGAGAGATTTGAGCGGGCCGCGGAGCACGGTCTCTTGACCCGAACACGTCCCCCGGTCGTGCCGATCGAAGGCACCCGTTGGGAGGGTGCGCGGGATCACGTGATTGTCTGGCCGCTGAGGGAGGAGCTGAAGCGAAACCTTGGCACTGCGAGCCGCAAGATTGTCGTGGCACCGCTTGGCGCCCTGCCGCAGCGCTAGAGCGTTTCCCGATCAATCTGGCTCATAGCCTGCGGCGGTGAAGAAGTTGGCGGTCTCGCTTGGCGTGATGAGGTCGATGAGCCTGCCGATGGCGTGCCATAGGCCCTCGACGGTTCGCTCGGCAGCTTTGCGCA
>JBCCZI010000044.1:0-30408 GCA_039187815.1 Pseudomonadota bacterium
CCGCATCGATTGCGTCGATGACGCGCTGCCTGAGGTCGAGAGAGAGGTCTGGTCCAGAAGGCTGGCCTCCTCACCAGCCAACCCGATGCATCACGACAAGCCCCAAAAGAAAACGCCCTCAACAATCCCCCCCATCCCCAAATGCTTTAGCCGAAAAAGCGCCCAAGGATGTCGCGGTAGATCTGCGTCAGGCGCTGGATGTCCTCGACGGCCACGCGCTCATTGGCCTGGTGCATGGTGTCTCCAACCAGACCGAACTCGAGCACCGGGCAGTGATCCTTAATGAAGCGGGCGTCCGATGTGCCCCCGCCGGTTGTGAGCGCCGGGCGCTCGAGCAGCCGATCGGTGATGGCATCGACGACAATGTCCGAGAGCGGACCCGGGGGCGTCAGAAACGCCTCGCCCGAGACTTGCCAGACCAGCTCGGCCACGCATCCCGTCCCGTGCAGAGCCTCTTCGAGTTGCTGGTCCGCCCAGATCTTGAGGCTGTCGGCGCTGTGGGTGTCGTTGAAGCGGATATTGAAGACCGCACTCGCCTGGCCTGGGATCACGTTGTTGGCAGCATTGCCCGTGTCGATGCTGGCCAGCGCCAGGGTCGAGGCCTGAAAATGCGTCGAGCCGAGGTCGAGCGGCGTCTCGGAGAGCACGAGGCAAGCCTTGGCCAAGGCGGGCAGCGGGTTGACGGCCCGCGACGGATAGGCGGTGTGGCCCGCCTTGCCGAACACAGTCAGCCGCCCCGTCATCGAGCCGCGTCGGCCGATCTTGACCGTATCGCCAAGGCGCGAGACCGATGTCGGCTCGCCCACCAAACAAAGATCCAGCCGCTCGCCATGGTCGTCCATCCAGTCGAGGATAGCGGCGGTGCCGTCGATGGCCGCACCCTCCTCATCGCCGGTAATCAAGAGGGCGATCGATCCGGGCGGCGGGCTCTCCTGAACCTGGGCGATGGCCGCCGAGACAAACGCCGCGACCCCCGACTTCATGTCGGCCGCCCCGCGGCCCCAGAGCGCACCGTCCCGGATCTCACCGGCAAAGGGATCCGTGCTCCAGCCCTCCCCGACCGGGACCACATCCGTGTGCCCGCCGAACCCAAAGACCGGGCCCGTTGTGCCCCAGCGCGCATAGAGGTTCTCGATCCCGCCGCGGGAGATCCGGTGGCACGCAAACCCCGCCGGACCAAGCACGCCCTCGAGCAGACCCTGGGCCCCGCCCTCCTCGGGCGTGACCGAGCGGCACCGCACCAGCGCCTGCGCCAGAGCGACCGCGTCCATCAATGCGGACCGGATGGCGCGTCCCCGCCCGCGCCCGTGTCGTCATCATCGTCCTGGAAGGGCAGCATCTGAGCAACGATCACCGCGTTCTCGACGATCGCGCGTTGCATCAGCTCACGGTCCTCGGCGCCGATATCATGCCCCTCGGCCTCACGCTCTGCCAAGGTTCCATGCACCTCGACCGAGAGCGGCGCCATATCGGCCTGGCGCAGCATCGCGACCGTCTCATCAACCGCTTCTCGTTCGGATTTTGCCGAGCAATAGCAAAGGATTGCAGCGCCATCGCAATCCGTTGGCAGACCATCGCCCGGCGCGCGACCAACCTCGACCATGAGCGTATACACATCCATGGCTTCGGTGCTTGCGGGCTTCGCCGGGTGAAGTCAAGCGATCAGCGCATTGGACCGAGGCTCAGTCGCGCAGCAGCTCGTTAATCGCCGTCTTGGCCCGGGTTCCCGCATCGACCCGCTTCACGATCACGGCACAGTAGAGCCCCGGTCCCGGAGAGCCGTCGGGCAGCGGCTTGCCCGGCAACGTGCCCGGCAGAACGACCGAATAGGAGGGCACCTCGCCGCGAGTGATCTCGCCGGTCGCGCGATCGATGATCGGGGTCGAGGCGCCGATGAAGACGCCCATGCCGAGCACTGCGCCCTCGCGCACGATCACACCCTCGACCACCTCCGAGCGCGCGCCGATGAAGCAGTTGTCCTCGATGATCACCGGGCCCGCCTGCAACGGTTCGAGCACGCCGCCGATGCCTACCCCGCCCGAGAGATGCACGTTTTTGCCGATCTGCGCGCAAGAGCCGACGGTGGCCCAGGTGTCGACCATGGTGCCGCTGTCCACATAGGCGCCGAGGTTCACGAACGAGGGCATGAGAACCACCCCCGGCGCGATGAAGGCCGAACGGCGCACAACGCTGGTCGGCACGGCGCGAAAGCCCGCCGCGCGCCACTGGTTCTCACCCCACCCGTCGAACTTCGAGGGGACTTTGTCCCACCAGTCCGCACCCCCCGGGCCGCCCGAGATGGGTGCCATATCCGAGAGGCGGAACGAGAGGAGCACCGCCTTTTTGGCCCATTGGTTCACGCTCCAGGCGCCGTCGCCGCCCCGCTCGGCCACGCGCAGGGTGCCGCCATCCATCAGGCCGAGCGCGGTCTCTATGGCCTCACGGGTCTCACCGGTGGTGCCGGGCGTGATCCCGTCACGCGCCTCCCAGGCGGCGTCGATGGTGGCGGCGAGTGCGGCGTGCTCGGTCATTGCGGTCCCCCGGTCTGCTGTCGCCCCGCTATAGCGAGGGCCCCGGGGTCGCGCAACGGCGTCAGTCGGCGATCGAGAGCGACAAGAGGAGCGTGCGCTGCCCCGATTTGGCGTTGAAATTGTCGTCCGACAGGATCCAGGCTGTGAGGCCGCCAGCTCCGGACACCACCGCCACGGCCTCCATATTGTCGATGCCGCTCAGCGCCTCCCAGGCGGCGAGCTCTTCGCGGCTGTCGCTGAGGGGCAGACCGTCCTCGCCGAGCGCGTAGCGGCGGAGACGGATCGAGACCCCAGTGGCCGGGGAGAAGTGGCGGAAGACCACATAGAGCCGGCCATCGGGCCCGATATCCGCCCCGGTCACGCTGTGGCGCGAGGGGGCGGCGAGGCGTCCTTCGAGCGGTCGCGACCCATGCCGCAGCACCATCACCGGGATGCCATCGGCCTCAGGCTCTTCGATCAACGCCAAGAGCGCCCCGTCGGGCAAGCTTGCCAGCCCTTCGATACCTCCATTGTTGGCAAAGCCGTTGAAGCGTCGCTCCTGATGCACCGCCACGGGCGTGCCGTCGGGCGTATAGAGAATGGCCCGGTGCACCCGCTCGAGCGATACGGCGAGGCCGGTTGGCGTCAGCGCCAAGCCCTCGGCATCTGCAAAATCGCCTCCGCGGCGCGCGAGCCGCTTGCCTCCGCCGCCGATCATCGGTGCCATCCGGGCATTGCTGAATGTCAGGCGGCCGCCCTCTCGCCGCAGCTCTGCCGTCAGCCAGTCGCCCTTGTCGGTCACAGCGGTGAGGGCCCTGCCGTCCAAGAGAAGGCCCGATAGGCCGCCAAAGCTCGGATCCGAGGCGGTCAGGTGCCAGGCCCCGGTTTGGCGGACGGTGTCGCCCAGCATGCTGGGCGGGACGGGGATGGCCGCGGCCTCGATCTCGAGGCTTCGCCCGCCCTCGGTCAGGGTCCACCCCTCTTCGGCCAATGCCAGCCCGCAAAAGACGGCCAAGCCCAGCGCCGCCCCGCGGATCAACGCGCTCATCGGTTCACCAAAGCGCGGCAGGCGGCGGGCAGATCCTCCATGCGCAGCGGGCCGCGCGCCGTGCCGCTGGCGGAGGGTTTGGGGTTCAGCGCTTCGTCCGAGAACCACCAGGCCAGGCTGTCATCGCAGCCGTCCCCGGGCGGCGGCGGCGCCTGGTCCTGACAGCCGGCGGCGTCGGCGGGGCAGTTGAGGCGCACGTGGAAATGCGCGTCATGGCCCCACCAGGGCCGGATCTTGCGCAGCCAGGCGCGGTCGTCGGCCGCGGTGTCGCGGCAGAGCCGGTCCTTGATGGCCGGGTTGACGAAGATCCGTGCAACCGTCGGATCGAGGGCTGCGGCGCGCAGCACGGCGCCATGCTCATCCGTCCAGCTGGCATTCACCGTTCGCCGGCTCGGTGCCACGACCGAGATCGAGCCGATCTGTTCGCGGCGCGCCCGCGAAAGCGGCTCGGGCCCCGGCCGACGCATCCAGATATCGACATCGAGCCCGATCTGATGCGAGCGGTGGCCCGAGCGCATGGGCCCGCCCATGGGCTGCGAGATGTCGCCCACATAGAGCCCGGGCCAACCGATCTCGCGCGCAGAAAGGCCCAACCGCTCGATGAAGGCGATCACCGCCGGGTGACCCCAATTGCGGTTGCGCGAGAGGCGCATGGCTTGCCAAGCCGGGCCCGTCTCGGCCAAGGCGATCGCCCCCGCGATACAGCCGCGGGCATAGGAGCCATAGGGGGCGGGATCGTGCTCGCTCGGCTCGGCGACGGCGCCAAAGATCTGTTTTGCCGGAGGCTGTGCGAACACAGGGCCCGCCAGAAACAGCCCCAAGGCCATCGCGATCCAGATGCGCGCCATTCGCTTTCGATCCTCGGTTGTGCAGCGCTCTCAGTATGCCAAGGCGCCGGGCGGATCGAAACCGATTCGGAGCGCTCGGCTACTCGTCGGACTCGTCTCTGCGCCGGACAAGGGGGGCCAGAAACTCCGGTTCCACCGGGTTGTGCAGGCGCACCGCCTTGGCCCAGTCCATGGTGCCGAGCTTGCCCGTGGTCACCGTTGCCGGGCCAAAGGTCGTGTCGCAGCGCAGCTCGATCTTCGAGAGCGCCTCGCGTGGCAGCTCGATCACATCGCCATGGGTCAGGCGGTTGAGCGTGCCGACCGCATGCTCACCGGTCGGGATGACGGCACGCAGCTTCAGGCCGGTGTCCATCACCTCGCTCATCATGTGCTTGGCCCACTCCCCACTCATGCTGTCGCTGCCCTGGCCTTGGGCGGCGATCAGATCGCGTTTGAGCAGCTCGAGCACCGAGACCGGCACGACGATGTCGAGGCCCGCGCCGCGCTTGTCATCCTTCATGTGGAAGTTGAGCTTGATCACAAAGACCTCGGCCTGGTCCGGGGCGATTCGCACCATGCCAGGCTGCTGTTCGAAGCGCGAGCGCGCGGCCATGCCGATCGCCGACCGCCCGCAATGCTCCCGGATCGAATCATCGAAACACCCGGCGACGATGTCGACGAAGCGGCCGTAGATCGACAGATCGATGGCCGTGAGCGAGCGGGCAAAGTTGCTCTCCTCGAACGACCCGTCCCCGCCGAGATAGATGTCGAGCACCTTGCCGAGCAGCCGGGGATGCGCCTTGGTCAACGCAAAGCCGCGCTTTTCGGGAAAGCCGAGGATGTAGATCGCCGAGGGCGCAAAGAGGGCGCGCAGATAATCGCCATGGCGCGTCACCTCGAAGCCGTAGACCGAGACGTCGATGCCAGGACGCAGCTCGGCCCGGACCTTGGTCGCAGTGATGCTCGCAAAGGTATGGCAGAAGGTGTCCATCGGCGGGAAGCCCGCCAGACGCATCTTTGGTCCGCGCACGATGCGCGACAGCACGTTTTCAGTCGACTTGTCCTCAGCCCCAGCCACAGGCGCCTCCTTCTGGCTTCGACGCCCCCCGGGTCTGGCCCGATTATCGTTACCATCGAGTTTACTACAGATCCCCATAACTCTTTGAGGAAGAACTGCTTTCATTGCGCCCTATGAGGAACATAGACCGCGGGGGCGCGTTGTGGCGGGCAAAGACACGGCACCGATCATCATCAAGAAGATTAAGAAGGGCGGCGGCGATGGCCACCATGGCGGCGCCTGGAAAGTGGCCTATGCGGACTTTGTGACCGCGATGATGGCGTTCTTCCTGCTGATGTGGCTGTTGAACGCAACCACCGAGAAGCAGCGCAAGGGCCTCGCGGATTACTTCGACCCCTCGATCCCGCTCTCGCGGATGTCCTCGGGCGGCAATGCGATGCTGAACGGTGACTCGGTCGTCGTGCCCCAGGACAAGGCCGGCAAGCAATCGGACATGATGGGCCGCGGCTCGGGCACCCCCGATGGCGAAGCCGACTCGGAGAGCGACCAGGACGCAACGGGGCAAGCCAATGACATGCCTGTGCCCGGGACCGCCGACCAGATGCCCGAGGTGGATGTCATGCAACACGCCGACAACGAGACGCCCAATGCCGGGAACACTGCGCCCGAGGACCGCGCCGAGGATCTGATTGCCGCCGCGCTCAAGGCCGAAGAGGAGCGCCTCGAGGTGCTGGCGCGCGACATCCAGGCCGCGATCTCGGAGGCGGGCGGCGAGGCGGCAGAGCACTTCCTGCTGCGCATGACCCCCGAAGGCTTGGTGATCGAGATCGTCGACACGGGCACCGAGCCGCTCTTTCGCTCGGGCTCGGCCCGGCCGGCGCCGGAGCTGGTGCGCCTGATCGAGGTGATCACCCCGGTGATCCGCGCCGTCAGCAACCGTGTTGCGGTGGTCGGCCACACCGATGCCTCGCCCTTCAACGCCGGCGGATCCGACAACTGGACGCTCTCGAGCGACCGGGCCAATGCGGCGCGCCGCCTGTTGCGCGGGGCTGGGCTGCCCGAGGCGCGCATCGCCCGGGTCTCGGGCCGGGCCGCCACCGAGCCACTCTCCGACGACCCCAACTCGCCCCAGAACCGGAGGATCGCGCTCACGCTTCTGCGTCAGGTCCGGCGTTAGGCGCCATTTAACGTGCCATGGTTAGCGTCCCACCAAATCGCGAGCTCAGAAGAGGTGGGAAATGAGCCTTTCGTCGTCCTTGAATGCCGGTGTGTCCGGGCTGTTGGTCAATTCGACCAAGCTCGCGACCATCTCGGACAACATCGCAAACTCGGCCACGCCCGGCTATCGCCGCGCCACGGTCGAGTTTGCATCGTTGGTAACGGCGGAATCCCGCTCTAGCCTCTATACGGCCGCCGGTGTGCGTTCGATCTCGTTCCGCGATGTGGAGACATCCGGCTCGCTGAACTCAACCAGCAACGCGACCGATCTGGCAATTTCCGGAAACGGAATGCTGCCGGTGACCGATGCGCGGCGGGTCGATCAGCCGGGCAACGAGCGGCCGTTTATGATGGTGCCGACCGGCAGCTTCCGGACCAACGAGGTCGGCTATTTGGTTACCGAGTCGGGGCTGGCACTCCTGGGCTTTCCCACCGACTCGACCGGGGAGCTGAGCGCGGCCGTGGTCCGCGACGGCACCTCGAGTCTCGAGCCCGTGCGCGTGTCACCCTTCCTGACCGCAGCACAACAGTCCTCGATGGTCTCGCTCGGCGTCAATCTGCCGGCCCGCGGCACCGAGTTCAGCCTGCTCGGCCCGCAGGAGCTCGAAAGTCCGATCCAGTACTTCGACAGCGTCGGGCGCGAGCACACGCTGCGCATCGTCTACACCCCCGTTCTGCCGCCGGCCGACGGCGATCCGCCGACCAACCAGTGGAACGTGTCCTTCTTCGACAGCAACGGTCCCGATCCGACCTTGCCGATCGCCTCAGTGGACGTGCAGTTCGACGACACCCAGGGCGGTGTGCTGCTGAACCCGGGCGGTGTGACCGAGGTCGACCTGACAGGCTCGGGCGGCGAGCCTGTGGGCTACAACCCGGCAACCTTCGATGTCACCACCGGCATCATCGAGGTGCAGGCCTCGGACGGCGACGTGCCGATCGAGATCTTTATCGGCTCGCCGGAGCCCGCGATCCAGGGCGGTCTCAGCCAGCTGGATGCCGAGTTTGCACCTACCAACATCATCAAGGACGGCTCGCCGGCAGGCACGCTCTCCTCGCTCGAGGTCGATGAGCGCGGCGTCCTGCTGGGTGTCTACGACACCGGCCAGCGGGTGGCGCTGTTCCAGATCCCGATCGCGGATGTGCCGAACATGAACGGCCTGACGGCGCTCTCGAACCAGGCCTTCGCACTCAGCCCCGAGTCGGGCAATGTGTTCCTGCACGATGCGAACACCGGTCCGGTGGGCTCGATCGAGAGCTTTGCCATCCAGCAATCGGCCGTCGATGTCGCGCGAGAGCTGACGGATCTTATCGCCACCCAGCGCGCTTACAGCTCGAACGCCACCGTCATCCAGACGGTCGACGAGATGCTGCAAGAGACCACTAACATCAAACGGTGACACGGTGGCCCCCGCGCCAGGGGAGCGCGGGGGCCGCCCGACACCGCCGAACGCGGGGATTGGGGCATGTCCATCACCAACGCATTGAACAACGCGCTCAGCGGTTTGAGCGCCACAGGGCGGCTGGCGGACGTCACCGCCGGCAACCTGGCGAACGCGCTGACGCCCGGCTATGGCAAGCAAAGCGTAATCCTGTCCTCGCGCGTAACCGGCACCCAGGGCGCCGGCGTGCAGGTCACTGGGGTCGAGCGTGCGCTTGATCCGGAACTGACCGCCGCGCGACGCTTGGCCGACGGCAACCTGGCCGAGCGCAACGCGGCCTTCGAGGCGCTCACTTCGCTCGAGCGCTCGATCGGCCAGGTCGGCGATCCGACCAGCCTCTACACCCGGCTCTCAGAGTTCGAGCAAGCGCTCCGCCAGCTGGGCGAGACACCCGAGAGCGCGGCCCGCCAGGACGCCGCCGCCACGACCGCTCGCGATCTGGCCGACACCTTCAACAGCATCGGCCGCGAGACGACCGAGCTGCGCGCCCAGACCGACATCGATATCGGCCGGGCCGTCAACACGCTGAACACCTCGCTCGAGAACGTGGCGCGGCTGAACCGCCAGATCCAATTGGCCCAGGCCGGCGGGCGCAACACGGCCCCCCTGATCGACAAGCGCGAGAGCGAGATCGACCAGATCGCCCAGATCCTGCCGATCCGCCAGTCCCCTCGCAGCGACGGCGTGGTGGAGATCTATACCCGCGAAGGCCTGAACCTGGTCGACATCCGCGCCCAGAAGGTCGAGTACACCGTGACGCCAGTCTATGAGCCGGGGCTGACCTATGGCTCGCCCCCGCTCAGCGGCCTGACCTTGCGCGACCGCGACATCACCCCGGGCGGCGGCGGCTCGCAGGCGGTACGCGGCGGTCTGTTGGCCGGCCTGTTCGACGTGCGCGACCGCATCACGCCTGAGATCGAGAGCCAAGTCGACAGCCTGGCTGCCGATCTGGCCGTGCGCCTGGCCGACCCAGCGGTCGATCCGACCCTCGCGGCCACCGATCCGGGTCTGTTCACCGATCTGGGCAATGCCTTCGATTTGACCGACACCACCGGCTTCGCCAGCCGGATCAACCTAAACGCGGCCGTCGATCCCTCGGAGGGCGGCGATCCGAGCCTACTGCGCGACGGCTTACAATCCTTGGTGCCCGGGCCGACCTCGAACGATACGATCATCCGCGCCATGGCCGATGCGCTGACCGCGCGCAACGATGTGACCGTGCCTCCGGCAGTGCCTGGGCTGACCGGCGCGCTCTCGGTCGCGGACCGGGTCGCCGCGGTAATGGAGTTGGTGGCCACCGACCGCGTGGTGACCGAGAGCGAGGTCTCCGGGCTCTCCACCGCGCGCCAGACGCTCGCCAACGAAGAGGCCGAGAAACTCGGCGTCGACACCGAGGAAGAACTCTCCCGGCTGATCCAGATCGAGCAGGCCTATGCCGCCAACGCCCAGGTGGTGCAGACGGCGGCACGGATGCTCGATGAACTGACGAGGCTGCAGTGATGAGCACTCCCATCGGATTTCCCGCCCAGCGCACGCCGGAGCTGCTGCGCAGCCTGATCAAGGATCTGAGCGACACGGCGGATGACCGGCGCATCGAATCGATCACGGGCCGCATCGCGGACGTGGCCGATCATCTCGGCGGCCGCGTGCGTGAGCCGCTGGAGCTAGAGCGCGATCTCTCGGACATCGACGAATACCGCCAGATCATCGCGATTGCCGAGACCCGGGCCGCGGCGACCCAAGGCTCGATCGACACGCTCCGCGATCTGACGAACGAGCTTGCCAACCAGGCGGCCGTGGCGCTCCAGAACAATGCTGCCAACGCGCTGGATGCGCTGGGGGCGCTTGCACGTGACAGCCTGTCGGCGACCGTGAGCGCGCTCAACACCTCGATCGGCGGGCGGGGCATCTTCTCGGGCGACAGCGGCGACCAGCCTGCGCTGACAGATCCCGAGACCATCCTGGCCGAAGTCCAGACGCTGCTCGAGGCGGGCCCGAACCCTGCGCTCGCCGCCGATGCGGTCCGATCTGGCTTCGACGACCCGGGCGCCTTGTTCGAGACCATGCTCTACACCGGCGGGGCGGGCGATGCGCCTGCGGCCGAGGTCGCCGAGGGCGAGCGGGTCACCTATCAGACCAAGGCCGACGAGCAAGTGTTCCGCGATCTGGTGCGCACCGTCGCGGTGATCGCCGTGGCCTTCGACCCGGACGCTTCGCTCGATGAACCGACCCGCCGCGCCATGGGTGAAGAGGCGCTCGGCGAGCTCCGCAACACCGTCGACCCGCTGAACCGCGAGAGCGCCCGTATCGGCGTCGCCGAGGCGCGGATCGAGACGGTCAAAGCCCGCCATGTGGCCAGCGAGACCGCCCTAACCCGCAGCTTGAACGATCTGTCGGCCGCCGATCCACTGACGGCGGCGACACGCTTGCAGGAGGTCGAGGGCCAATTGGAGATCCTGTTCCTCACCACCGCGCGGTTGAACCAGCTCTCGCTCTCGAACTTCCTGCGCTAGGGCCTCGCCCAGCGTGCGCCAGAAAGGCACCGCATGATCGCCCGACTGTTCTGCCTGATGGCCGTTGTCCTGTTGGCCCTGCCGGCCGCGGCCCAACCTCGGATCAAGGATCTGGTCGAGGTAGAGGGCGTGCGGGGCAACGACTTGGTCGGCTATGGCCTGGTCGTCGGGCTCTCGGGCAGCGGCGACAGCATCCGGAACTCACCCTTCACCGAGGAGGCGCTGGTCAACCTTCTCGAGCGGCTGGGCGTCAATGTCTCGGGCGAGCAGTTTCGGCCGCAAAACGTTGCGGCGGTGATCGTGACCTCGACCCTGCCGCCCTTTGCGCGGCCTGGCAGCCGCGTGGACGTGACCGTCTCGGCCATCGGCGATGCGGACAGCCTGCTGGGCGGCACCTTGATCATGACGCCCCTGAACGCGGCCGATGGCGAGATCTATGCGGTCGCCCAGGGCCCGATCCTGGCCGGCGGCATTAACGCCCAAGGCGACGCGGCCCAGACCCAGATCGGTGTGCCGACCTCGGGCTCGATCCCCGGCGGGGCGCGAATCGAACGCGAAATACCCTTTGTCTTCGACGATATGGGCAGCCTGCGCCTTGCCTTGCGCGAGCCCGATTTCACCACCGCCGCGCGGATCGAGCAGGCGATCAACGCCGCCCTCGCCAACCCTGTGGCGCGCATGGGCGATGCCGGGACCGTGACGCTTAATCTTGACCTGGTCACGGGTTCTCCCGCCAGTCTGATCGCGCGGATCGAGAACATCGCGGTGCAACCGGCCTCGAAGGCGCGCGTGGTCATCGACCAGCGCTCGGGCACCATCGTGCTGGGAGCGGATGTGAAGATCAGCCGCGTGGCCGTCGCCCAGGGCAATCTGGCGATCCGGGTGGCCGAGACCCCGCTGGCGGTGCAGCCCAACCCCTTTGCCGAGGGCGAGAGCATCGTGCTCCCCCGCACCGACATCCAGATCGAAGAGAACGATCAGAACCGCCTGGCGCTGGTCGAGCAGAACGTGACACTCGCCGATCTGGTGGACGGGCTGAACGCGCTCGGCGTCGGTCCGCGGGACATGATCGACATCCTGAAATCGATCAAGGCCGCGGGCGCGCTCCACGCCGAGATGATCGTGCAGTAGCCAGCGTCAGTCGGGAAACAGCGGGTCGGGCACAGCGGTCGGATCGAGGCCCAGGAACGCCCAGCTCTCCGCCATATGCTCGGGCAGCGGCGCGGCATAGCGCACGGTCCGCCCGGTCACGGGATGCGGCAGCGCCAGCCAAGCTGCGTGCAAATGCAGCCGCCGGCTGATCCCGGCGCCAAGCCCGGCCCCCCAACCCTCGCCCCGGTTTTCTTGCCCACGCCCGCCATACTTGCCGTCACCGGCGATGGGCGTGCCGAGGGCCGCCATATGCGCTCTCAGCTGATGCGTGCGTCCGGTCACGGGGCGCAAGGCCACCCAAGCGCAGCGGCCCGCCACCTGCTCGATCACCCGGAAATCGGTCGTCGCATGGCGGGCGCCTCCCGTCTCACGCACCTGCTCGGGGTGGAGGATCTGCATCTTTTCGCCTCCCTCCGAGCCCCCTTTGACCAAACCAAAGCGGATGGTGCCGGCCTTGGGCTGTGGGCGCCCGGCGACTAAGGCGAAATAGATCTTCTCGACCGCGCGCGAGCGGAAGGCGTGGGCCAGCGCTACGGCAGCCGCGCCCGTGCGCGCCAGGACCAAAAGACCGGAGGTGTCCTTGTCGAGCCGGTGGACCAGGCGCGGCACATCCTCTCGCTCAAATCGCAAGGCCGGCAGCAAGTGCCCGAGATGGTGCAGCTGGCCCGAGCCGCCCTGTACCGCCAGACCGGCCGGCTTGTTGAGCACCAGCATATGCGGATCGCAGAACAGCACCGCGGCGCGGATCGCCTCGGCCTCCGCCTCATCCGGGCCCCGCGGCTCGGGCGGCGCCGGAGCCGCCGGCGGCGCGGCCTCGGGCAAGGGCGGCACGCGCACCACCTGGCCAGGCGCCACGCGGCTCGCGCCCTTCACCCGCGCCCCGTCCACCCGGACCTCGCCCTTGCGACACAGCTTTTCGATGCGGCCCTGGGCAAGGTAGGGAAACTGCCGCTTCAGCCAGCGGTCAAGCCGCTGCTCGGCCTCATCCTCGGCCACGGTCAGGTGCTGCACGCCGCTCATGTCAGGACCCGCCGGGCGATCAGCAACCCTGCCCACAGCGCCCCGATCGATAGCGCCACCGAGCCGCCAATATAGGCCGCCGCCGCCGCGCTCCGCCCCCGCTCGATCAACGACAGCGCATCGAGCGAGAAGGCCGAGAAGGTCGTGAAGCCGCCGAGCACGCCGGTCATCAGAAAAGGCGCGAACCGCCCCCAGCTGCCGGGCAAGCGCTCCATCAGGACCACCGCGATGAGGCCCATGGCAAAGCTGCCCGCGATGTTCACGACCAGCGTACCCCAGGGAAAGCCGGGGGCCGCCCGAGTGAGCGCACTGACCGCCAGGAACCGCAGGGCCGCGCCGATCGCACCGCCCGAGGCGACGAGCATCAGCTTGCCGATCATCGCGCTCTCCTTCGTGCGGTCATTTCGGCTCCTGGCGCTCGCGGCGCAGGCGCTGGAAATAGGCGAGGCGCTTGGCCATCTCGCGCTCGAACCCCCGCTCGACGGGGCGGTAGAGATCGGGCCGCGCCATAGCGTCCGGGAAATAGCTCTGCCCAGAGAAGCCATCCGGCGCGTCGTGGTCATAGGCATAGCCTTTGCCAAAGCCTTGGGCCTTCATCAGCTTGGTCGGCGCGTTCAGGATATGGTCCGGCGGCGCGAGCGAGCCGGTCTGGGTCGCCACCTTCCGCGCGGCCTTGTACGCCACGTAGCCCGCATTCGATTTCGGCGCCAACGCCAGGTAGAGACAGGCCTGGGCCAGGGCGAGCTCGCCTTCGGGGCTGCCGAGCCGCTCATAGACGGCCCAAGCGTTCAGGCAATGGGTCTGCGCGTCGGGATCCGCGAGGCCGATATCCTCAACGGCCATGCGGGTCAAGCGGCGTGCGAGGTAGTGCGGGTCCTCGCCCCCCTCCAACATCCGGGCGAGCCAGTAGAGCGCGGCATCCGGGTCCGATCCCCGCACCGATTTATGGAGCGCCGAGATCAGCCCATAGTGCTGATCCCCGGCCCGATCATAGATCGCTGCGCGCCGGGTCAGCCGAGCGCCGAGGGTCGCGGCGTCGTGAGGGCCCGGTCCCAGCAGCGCGGCCTGCTCGGCGAGATTGAGGAGCGTTCGGCCATCGCCATCGGCCATGGCGATCAGCGCGGCGCGGGCATCCTCGGCCAACGACAGCGCCGCCTCCGCCGCCTCGGCCCGGGCCAGCAGCGCCGCCAGCGCCGCCTCATCCAGCCGCACCAGCCGCAAGACTTGCGCCCGGCTGAGCAAGGCGGCGTTCAGCGCAAAGGAGGGGTTCTCGGTCGTCGCCCCCACCAGCACCAGGGTGCCGGCCTCCATATGGGGCAAAAACCCGTCCTGCTGCGCCTTGTTGAAACGGTGGATCTCGTCGACGAACAGCAGCGTGCCCTGGCCCGTGCGCCGGCGCTGGGTGGCCTGGTCAAAGACCCGTCGCAGATCGGCGACGCCGGTGAAGATCGCGCTGATCTGGACAAAGGCGAGCTCGGTCTCGTCAGCAAGCAAGCGCGCGATCGTGGTCTTGCCGACCCCAGGCGGGCCCCAGAGGATCAGTGATGCGAGCGTGCCGCCGGCCAGCATGCTGCCAAGCGGGCCATCGCGGCCGAGCAGCTCGGCCTGCCCGACCACATCCGCCAGGCGCTGAGGGCGCAAACGGTCGGCCAGCGGCGGCGGAGGAGCGGCGCTCTCGGCCCCCGCAGCCTCAAACAGATCGCCCACGGCTCAGCCCCCGATCCGGATCGAGCCGCGGCGCCCGTCGCGCAGCACCTCAAGATCGATGGCAAAGATCGCGTTGGAAAGCGCTTCGGTGAAATCGCCGACCTCGCGGAGCGCGTCGCCATTGGCCTCGAGCAGCACGTCGCCCGGTCGCAGGCCCGCCCGGCGGGCCCGCCCGCGCGCATCGGCCACCAGGACACCGCGTGCCGATACTGGCAGGTCGAACTCCTGTATCACGGCGGGATTGACGCTCATCAGCACGAGGCCGTTCAGCGCGCCACGGCGGATGCGGGTGATATCGCGGGGCGGGACCTCGGGCGCGGTGGCAAGGGCCACGCGGGCGGTCCGCTCGCGCCCCTCTCGCAGGTAACTGAGCGTGGCGACGCCGCCGGTTCCGAGCGTCGCCACCCGGAACTCGAGCTCGGTCAGGCTGTCCACGCTGTCCTCGCCGATCCGCAGGATCACATCGCCGGGCACGAGCCCCGCCGAGGCCAGCGGCGCCGCCGAGTGCAGCGCGTCGATCAGCACCCCACGCGGCGTGCCGATGCCGAGCGCCTCAGCCAGATCTCCGGTGACCGACTGGCCCTCGAAGCCGAGCCAGGGACGGCTCAGCGTCTCGGCGCCACTGATCGCGGCCTCGATCACACGGGCGACCAGGTTGGCCGGCACCGCAAATCCGATGCCGTTCGAGCCACCGGAACGCGACAGGATCGCCGTGTTCACCCCGATCAGGCGCGCCTCCATATCCACTAGTGCGCCGCCGGAATTGCCGGGATTGATCGCCGCATCCGTCTGGATGAAGTAGCCGTCGCTGAGCTGCCCCCGGCCCGAGCGCGCGAGCCCGGACACGATCCCCGATGTCACGGTCTGGCCCACCCCAAACGGGTTGCCGATGGCGAGCACCAAATCCCCAACCTCGAGCGTGTCGCTGTCGCGCAGCGCCAGGGCCGGCAGACCTGCCGCCCCCTCCAGCCGCAAGACCGCCAGATCGCTCTCCCTATCGGCAAAAATCACCTCGGCCTCGAACTCCCGTTTGTCCGCCAGCACCACGGTGATCTCATCGGCCCCGCCGACCACGTGGTTGTTCGACACGACGATGCCCGAAGGATCGACGATGACACCGGAGCCGAGTGAGTTCTCGATCCGCCGCCCCGGCACGCTGCGGAACAGATCGCCGAAGAACTCGCGAAAGAACGGGTCATCGGCAAAGGGGCTCCGCCGACGTTGGACGATCTTGCGGGTGTAGATGTTCACAACGGCCGGGGTCGCCGCACGAACCACCGGTGCGAAGGACAGCCGGATCTGTGCCTCGGATTGCGGCACGGCCACCGATACGCTTGCCTGGGCCAGACGCACCGGTCTGTCGCCAGGCAAGGGCCCAACCACCGGAGCCGCGCAAGCGGCCAGCGCCAGAAACAATAGAAGCGGTCGTATCATGCGGCCTCCCGCGGGACGTTGGCGCAGTTTACTGCGCCCTGCCGCCGGCCGGAAGGCCCGGTCGCCCGAGCCCGGGACCCGCGCCGGTTGGCGCCGCAGCCAGGCTCACTCCTCGGCGTTGGCCTCTTCCTCGGCGACCCGCTCGCGATCAATGCGGCCCTTGGCCTCGGGATCCCGGTCGACGAACTCGATGATCGCCATCGGCGCCATATCGCCATAGCGAAAGCCCGCCTTGAGCACCCGGCAATACCCGCCAGCACGCTCTGAGTAGCGCTCGGCAATCGTGCCGAACAGCTTGGACACGGCCGCATCTTGGCGGAGCGTGGCAAAGGCCTGGCGGCGGGCATGCAAGTCGCCCCGCTTGCCCAGCGTCACCAGTTTCTCGACGTAAGGACGCAGCTCTTTGGCCTTGGGCAGCGTCGTCTTGATCTGCTCGTGCTCGATCAGCGAGGCGGCCATGTTCGAGAGCATCGCCTTGCGGTGCTCATGGGTGCGGTTCAGTTTGCGATAGCCATTTCCGTGGCGCATTTCTCGGGTCTCCGTCTACGGGGTTTATACTTTGTGGTTGGGGGGCGCGGGGCCCCCAGGTCAGGCGTCGCCGTCTCAGAGATGGTCTTCGAACTTCTTGGCCAGATCCTCGATGTTCTCGGGCGGCCATTCCGGCACGTCCATACCCAAATGCAGACCCATGGTGGCCAGCACCTCCTTGATCTCGTTCAGCGATTTGCGGCCAAAGTTCGGAGTGCGCAGCATCTCCGCCTCGGTCTTCTGAATGAGATCGCCGATATAGACGATATTGTCATTCTTCAGGCAGTTGGCCGAGCGCACGGACAACTCGAGCTCGTCCACCTTCTTGAGCAGCAGCGGGTTGAAGTCGAGATCGCTGTCTTCCTCGACGCGCGTGCCCGATTGCGGCTCTTCGAAGTTGATGAAGGTCTGGAGTTGATCCTGCAGGATCCGCGCCGCATAAGCGAGCGCATCGTCCGGGGTCAGCGAGCCGTCGGTCTCGACCATGATCGAGAGCTTGTCGTAATCGAGCACCTGGCCCTCGCGGGTCGGCTCGACCTTGTAGGACACCTTCTTGACCGGCGAATAGAGCGCGTCGATCGGGATATAGCCGATGGGCGCGTCCTCGGGCCGGTTCTTGTCCGCGGCCACGTAGCCTTTGCCAATGCCGACGGTCAGCTCGGCATGGAAGCTTGCGCCCTCGTCCAAATGGCAGATCACGTGGTCTTTGTTGATGATGTCGACGCCGGCCACCTCGACGATGTCCGAAGCCATGACGGCTCCGGGCCCGCGGGCCGAGAGCTGCAGGCGCTTGGTGCCGTCGCCGTCCATGCGCAGCGCCACACCTTTGAGGTTGAGCACGATGTCGGTCACGTCCTCGCGCACGCCCGAGACGCTCGAGAACTCGTGCAGCACGCCGTCGATCTGCACGGCGGTGATGGCCGCCCCCTGCAGCGAGGAGAGCAGCACGCGCCGCAGCGCATTGCCAAGGGTGAGACCGAAGCCCCGCTCGAGCGGCTCGGCGACCGCGGTTGCGATGCGGGCCGGATCGCGCCCAGCGGCGACATCCAGGCTCCGGGGCTTAATCAGTTCCTGCCAGTTCTTGTGGATCATGCGGTCCTCCATGCCTGTGCCCAGCCTGATCCCTGGCCGGGCACGCCCGAGGAAAAATGCGTGCGGCCCGTCCGCTGTGGGACAGGCCAAAATACGGGACGCAGACCCGATCAGACGCGGCGGCGCTTGGGCGGGCGGCAGCCGTTATGCGCAATCGGGGTCACATCGCGAATCGCGGTGACCTGAAAGCCGACCGCCTGCAGCGCGCGGAGCGCCGATTCGCGGCCCGAGCCGGGGCCCTGCACCTCGACCTCGAGGGTGCGCATACCGTGCTCCTGCGCCTTCTTGCCGGCATCCTCCGCCGCCACCTGGGCCGCGTAAGGGGTCGACTTGCGCGACCCCTTGAAGCCCATCGCACCCGCCGAAGACCAGGCGATCGCGTTGCCCTGGGCATCCGAGATCGTGATCATCGTGTTGTTGAAGCTCGAATTCACATGGGCGATGCCCGCCGTGATGTTCTTCGAGACTTTTTTCTTCGTCACTCGCTTATCGCGCGCCATGGGTCCTGCCTCTTACTTCTTCTTGCCGGCGATCGGCTTGGCCGGGCCCTTGCGGGTGCGCGCATTGGTGTGGGTGCGTTGGCCACGAACCGGCAGGCCGCGCCGGTGGCGCAGGCCGCGATAACAGCCAAGATCCATCAACCGCTTGATGTCGACCGCCCGCTCGCGGCGCAAATCGCCCTCGACCATCAGGTTCGCGTCGACATATTCGCGAATCGCCAGGACCTCTGCATCCGACAACTCGTTCACGCGGCGCCCGGCCGGGATGTTGAGGTCGGTGCAAATCTTGCTGGCCGTCGTTTGGCCGATCCCGTGCACGTAAGTGAGGGCAATCGGCACCCGTTTCGCCGTGGGAATGTTAACGCCTGCGATGCGCGCCACGTGTCTCTCCGTCTGATCCGGCCCGCCGCATAGCGCGAGCCCTCATTCCGGCCGGTTCGCCCGGCCTCCGTCCCGTCCATCTACCCAAAAAACCGCTGTGCGCCGGTGAGGACGCCGCAGCGGTGTTTGCGAAGCGCGCACTATAGTCAGGACGCGCCCCAGATCAACCCCTGGGCCCGGGGACTATCTTCAGCCAAGCGCGCGCTTGATTGACGCCGTCACGTCGTCGATATCCGCCATACCGTCGACGGTCTTTAGCTTGCCGGTCTTGGCGTAATACTCGATCAGCGGCGCCGTCTCTGCGTGATAGACCGCGAGGCGTTCTTTCAACGTCTCCTCGTTGTCGTCCGCACGGGTGCCCCCCGTCTCCGCCGCCCGGGTTTTGATCCGGTCCAGCAACAACTCATCGCGAACCTGCATCTCGACGACCGCATCGAGGTTCATGCCCTTCTCGACCAAGAGCGCATCCAGGGCCTCAGCCTGAGCCGTCGTGCGGGGAAAACCGTCGAAGATCACGCCGTTTTTCGTGTCGGGCTCATCCAACCGGTCCGAGACGACGCCAATGACGATCTCATCGGAGACAAGCTGACCAGCTTCCATGATGGCCTTGGCTTTTTGCCCGACCTCGGAGCCAGCCTTAACGGCGGCGCGCAGCATGTCCCCGGTCGACAACTGCACCATGCCGTCGCGTTCCTGAAGAACGCGCGCCTGGGTGCCTTTGCCGGCCCCCGGCGGGCCCAGCAGAATGATGTTCATGAGCGTGTCCCCCAGATATCTCTTTTTTTGGGTCTTCTCGTCTCTCGGCCCTCACGCCTTCTTGGGCCCAGAGCGCTTCTTGCCGCGGATCCGCGATTTTTCGATAAGGCCTTGGTATTGATGCGCCATCAAATGGCTTTGGATCTGTGTGATCGTGTCCATGGTCACCGAGACCACGATCAAAAGCGATGTGCCGCCGAAATAGAAGGGCACGCCGACCTCGGCGATCAAGAGCTCAGGCAACAGACAGACAAAAACCAGGTAGAGCGCGCCCACCACCGACAGCCGCGTCAGCACATAGTCAAGATACTCCGCCGTTCGCTTGCCGGGCCGAATGCCGGGCACAAAGCCACCGTGTTTCTTGAGGTTGTCCGCGACCTCTTCGGGATTGAACACCACCGCCGTGTAGAAGAACACGAAGAAGATGATCAGCGCCGCGAACAGCACCAGAAACAGCGGCTGGCCATGGCCGAGCAACGCCGCGACCGTGCCGAGCCATCCGGTGTCGCCCGTCTGCGCTGAAAAGCTGGCGACCGTCGTTGGCAGCAGCAACAGCGACGAAGCGAAGATCGGCGGAATGACGCCGGCGGTGTTCAGCTTGAGCGGCAGGAACTGGTTCTCACCGCCATAGACCTTCTGGCCCACCTGGCGCTTGGGATACTGGATCAGGATCCGCCGCTGAGCGCGCTCGATGAACACCACGAAATAGATCACGGCGATCGCCATGATCGAGATGCCGATGATCGCAAAAGTCGAGAGCTGTCCCGTCCGGCCAAGCTCGAAGAACTGCGCAATGGCGCCAGGCAGACCCGCCACGATGCCCACGAAGATAATCAGCGAGATGCCGTTGCCCACGCCGCGCGCGGTGATCTGCTCACCGAGCCACATCAGGAACATCACGCCGCCGACCAGGGTGATCACCACCGAGGCGCGGAAGAAGGCGCCCGGATCGACCGCCAGCCCCTGCCCCTCTAGCCCCACGGCCAAGCCATAAGCCTGTACGGTGGCCAGCAGCACGGTGCCATAGCGGGTGTACTGGTTGATCTTTTTGCGCCCCGTCTCGCCCTCTTTCTTCAGCCGCTCGAGCTCGGGGATCATCGAGGTCGCCAGCTGCATGATGATCGAGGCGGAGATGTACGGCATGATGCCGAGCGCGAAGATCGCCATCCGCTCCACCGCACCGCCGGCGAACATGTTGAAGACGCCGACGATGCCGCCGCGGGTCTGCTCGATGAACTGAGCGAGCTGCACGGTGTCGATGCCCGGCAGCGGAATGAACGTGCCCACCCGGTAGACACAGAGCAACAGCAGCGTGAAGAGCAGGCGCTGCTGCAGATCCTTGGCCTTGCCGAAGGCGCCCCAGCTGGCGCTTGCGGCCATCTGCTCGGCGGTGGATGCCATGACGTCCTCCCAAGGCAACGGGGGCGCTTGGCCCCCTCGCGGCGGAAAGCGCCGCCACGTTTCGTCTCAGATCGGCTTTTGTGCGGCCGGGGTCAAGCCTCGGCGGGCGCGTCGGCTTCGTCGCCGGCCGGTTCGGGCTTGGCCGGTGCCGCAACCGTAACCGAGCCGCCCTTGGCCGCCACCGCCTCGACCGCCGCCACGCTGGCGCCGGTGATGGTCAGCGTGACCGCCGAGGTGAGCTCGCCCTTGGCCAGCAGCCGCACGCCATCCTTGCGCCGGCGGACCAGGCCGCTAGCGACCAGCGCCGCCTCGTCTATCGGCTGGCTGGCATCCAGCTTGCCGGCATCGATGAAGCCCTGGAGCTGGCCGAGGTTCACCACGACGAAACTCTTGCGGAACGGGTTGTTGAAGCCCCGCTTTGGCAGGCGGCGGTGGAGCGGCATCTGGCCACCCTCGAACCCCTTCACCGTGGCGCCCGAGCGGGACTTGTAGCCCTTGATGCCGCGCCCAGCTGTCTTGCCCTTGCCCGAACCCGGGCCGCGCGCGACCCGCTTGCCCTTTTTGGCGGCGCCGGGATTGTCGCGCAACTCGTTCAGTCTCATCTCGCATCTCCTCTGGCCGGATCGGCCGGGGGATGCGCACCCGGCCGCCTCGGCATGATCGGCGCCCGAGGGCGCCGCGCGCTCACTCGCGCTCTTCGATGATGGTGACCAGGTGCGGTATCTT
Organism: Pseudomonadota bacterium; assembly: GCA_039187815.1. GTDB lineage: Bacteria > Pseudomonadota > Alphaproteobacteria > Rhodobacterales > Rhodobacteraceae > Thermohalobaculum. Next base: position 21,271 of record JBCCZI010000044.1, read on the forward strand.
GTTCACCATGCCGCGGACCGAGGGCGTGTCCTCGAGCTCGCGGGTCTTGTGCATCTTGTTCAGCCCCAGGCCGATCAGCGTGTCGCGCTGCTCTTTGGGGCGGCGGATCGGGCTACCGATCTGCTTCACGACGATGGTCTTGGCCATGGTCCCCTCCTCAGCCTTCCGCCGCTTCGGCCGGAGCTTCCTCGCGCGGCGCCTCGCGAACCGGGAGGATGTCGGCGACCTTCTTGCCACGGCGCGAAGCGACCTGGCGCGGCGACTGGGTCGCCTGCAGACCGTCAAACGTGGCGCGGATCATGTTGTAGGGGTTCTGGCTGCCGGTCGATTTCGCGACCACGTCCTGGATCCCCAGCATCTCAAAGACCGCACGGCACGGACCGCCGGCGATGATTCCGGTGCCCTGCGGTGCCGTGCGCATCTCGACCCGGCCCGCGCCGTGGCGGCCCTTTATATCGTGATGCAGCGTGCGCCCCTCGCGGAGCGGCACTCGGATCATGGTGCGCTTGGCCTCCTCGGTCGCTTTGCGGATGGCCTCAGGGACCTCCTTGGCCTTGCCGGAGCCGAAGCCCACACGACCCTTCTGATCGCCCACGACCACCAAAGCTGCAAAGCCGAAGCGTTTGCCGCCCTTCACCGTCTTGGAGACGCGGTTGATCGCCACCAGGCGATCGCCGAGCTCCGGATCGCCGTCGTCGCGGCGGTCGTCGCGGCGGCCGCGGCCGCCTCCGTCACGCTCTGCCATTCTCGCCTCCTCAGAACTTCAGACCGCCCTCACGGGCGGCATCGGCCAGCGCTTTGAGCTTGCCGTGAAAGAGATACCCGCCGCGGTCAAAGAACACCTCCTCGACGCCGGCCGCCTTGGCACGCTCGGCAATCGCCGAGCCCACCTTGGCCGCCGCTTCGACATTGTTCTTGCCCACCACCCCGAGGGTCGGCTCGAGGCTCGAGGCCGCCGCCAAGGTGCGCCCCGCCACATCGTCGATCAGCTGCACGCTGATGTTCTTCGACGAGCGGTGCACCGTAAGCCGCGCGCGGCCGCGGGCCATCTTGCGGAGCTTGTTGCGGACGCGCATGCGGCGCCGCAGAAACAGATCGCGTTTTGTCGCCATGGGTTGCGTCCTTACTTCTTCTTGCCTTCCTTGCGGAAGATGTACTCGCCCTTGTAGCGGATGCCTTTGCCTTTGTAGGGCTCGGGCTTGCGCCACTCGCGGATCTTGGCGGCCACCTCACCGACCTGTTGCTGGTCGGTGCCGGTGACCTCGATCTCGGTCGGCTTGGCACATTTGATGTCGATGCCATCCGGGATCGCGAACTCGACATCGTGGCTGTAGCCGAGAGCCATCTTTAGCGTCTTGCCCTGGACCTGCGCGCGGTAGCCGACGCCGGTGATCTCGAGCTCTTTCTTGAAGCCCTCGGTCACCCCTTGCGCCAGATTGGCGATCTGGGTGCGGGTCATGCCCCATTGCTGCTTGGCCCGCTTGGTGTCGGCCCGCGGCTTCACGGTGATCGTGTTGCCGTCCAGCGTCAGGTCCACATCATCGGTGGCTGTAAAGCTGCGGGTGCCCTTCGGCCCTTTGCACTCGACCGTCTGGCCCGAGAGCTTGAACTCCGCCCCTTGGGGCGCCTCGACGGGTCGTTTTCCGATTCGCGACATGGGTCTCTCCTCAGAACACGCGGCAGAGCACTTCGCCGCCGACATTCTCGGCGCGGGCCCGCGTATCGGACATAACACCCTTAGGCGTCGAGACGATCGACATGCCGAGGCCGTTACGCACCTGCGGCATCTCCTTGACGCCGGTGTAGTAGCGCCGGCCGGGCGTCGAGACGCGCGACAGCTCCCGGATCACCGGACGGCCGTCGAAATATTTCAGCGCGATCTCGACCTTGGGCTTGTGATCCCCGGTGTCGATCACCTCGTAGCCGCGGATATAGCCCTCGTCCTTCAGAACCTCGAGCACGCGCAGGCGCAGCTTCGAGCTGGGCGACAGCACAGTCGAGCGCTTGCGCATCTGCGCGTTGCGGATGCGGGTCAGCATATCGCCGAGCGGATCGTTCACAGACATGCGCTTCCCCTCACCAGCTCGACTTGACCATGCCCGGGATCTCGCCGCGGGAGGCAAGGTCGCGGAGCGCGATCCGGCTCATCTTGAGCTTGCGGTAAAAGGCCTTGGGACGCCCCGAGACCTGGCACCGGTTGTGCAGACGCGTGGGCGACGAGTTCCGCGGCAGCTGCGCTAGCTTCATGCGCGCCTTGAACCGCTCCTCGGCCGGCAGATCGGTGTTGTTCGCCGTCTCCTTCAACGCCGCGCGCTTGGCGGCGTACCTGTCGGCGAGCTTCTGGCGCTTCTTTTCGCGCTCAACCATGCTGACCTTAGCCATTCGCCTTCTCCTCAGCCTGGGGGAACGGCATGTTGAAATGCCTCAGCAGCGCGCGCGCTTCTTCGTCGGTTCGCGCGGTGGTGCAGATGATGATGTCCATGCCCCAGATCTGATCGACTTTGTCATAGTCGATCTCGGGGAAGACGATGTGCTCCTTGATGCCAAAGGCAAAGTTGCCCCGGCCATCGAAGCTCTTGGGGTTCAGCCCGCGGAAATCACGGATGCGCGGCATGGCGATCGTGATCAGGCGGTCGAGGAAGTCGAACATCCGCTCTCGCCGCAGTGTGACTTTAACGCCAAGCGGCATATCTTCGCGCACCTTGAAGCCTGCGATCGAGTTGCGCGCCCGGGTGATCACCGGCTTTTGGCCTGCGATCTTCAGCATATCTTCATGCGCGGACCTGACCTTTTTGCTATCGCCAACGGCCTCGCCGACCCCCATGTTCAGCACGATCTTGTCGAGCGTGGGGATCATCATCTCGTTGGCGTAGCTGAACTCGTCCTTCATCTTGGCGCGGATCGTCTCGGTGTAGAGCGTGCGCAGGCGCGGGACATAGGTGGATCCGTCAGCCATCGATGACCTCCCCCGACTTTTTCGCGTAACGAACCTTGGTGCCATCCTCGAGGAACCGGAACCCGACGCGCGTCGGCCCGCCATCCTTGGGATCAACCATCGCGATGTTCGAGACCTGGATCGGCAGCTCTTTGGGGATCCGACCGCCCTGGGACTGGGCCGACTGGCGCGTGTGCCGGATCGCCATGTTGACGCCCGAGACGACGGCGCGCCCCTCTTTGGGGAGCATCAGGACGATCTCGCCCTCTTTGCCCTTGTCGCGGCCGGTCAACACCACGACGCGGTCGCCCTTTTTCAGCTTGGCCGCCATCACAACACCTCCGGCGCGAGGCTGATGATCTTCATGAAGTTCTTCGAGCGCAGTTCGCGCACGACCGGGCCGAAGATACGAGTCCCGATGGGCTCCATGTTGTTGTTGATGATGACCGCGGCGTTGCGGTCGAAGCGGATGGTGGTGCCGTCGGGACGGTGCACCTCCTTGGCGGTGCGCACGACGACGGCCTTGCGCACATCGCCCTTCTTCACGCGTCCGCGCGGGATCGCTTCCTTCACGGATACCACGATAATGTCACCGACCGAGGCGTATTTCCGTTTGGCCCCGCCCAGCACTTTGATGCACTGGACGCGGCGCGCTCCGGAATTGTCGGCGACATCCAGATTCGTCTGCATCTGGATCATGCTTTATTCCTCCGACCTGCGGGCATAACGCCCGGGGTTTCGAAGGGATGTGAGCGGAGCTTACGCGTCGGCTGCGCCGACCTGCCCGATCACCTCCCAGCGTTTGGTCTTGGATTTCGGCGCGCATTCCTGGATGCGCACCTCGTCGCCCGATTTGAAGGCGTTGGCCTCGTCATGGGCGCGGTACTTCTTGGTCTTTTTGATCGTCTTCTTCAGGACCGGATGCGTGAAGCGACGCTCGACCAGCACGGTCACCGTCTGGTTGTTCTCGTCGCTTACGACTTTGCCCTGCAGGATGCGCTTTGGCATGTCTTACTCCGTCGCCGCCGGCTCGCCGGCTGTCACGTCGCTGGCGCCCCGCGCCGCGGCAATGGCCTTCTCGGTCAGCACCGTCCGAACCCGCGCGATATCGCGGCGCACCGAGCGCATCCGCGAAGGGTTCTCGAGCTGGCCCGTCGCCTGCTGGAAGCGCAGGTTGAACGCTTCCTTCTTCAGGCTCACCAGCTCGTCGCGCAGCTGATCCGGCGTCTTGTCGCGCAGATCGATCGCTTTCATCGCGTCCGTCTCCTCACTGCGCGCCCCTTGCGCGCCGGAAAAACAAAAGCCGCCCCGCCCCCGGCCTGTCCGGGGGTCTGCGAGCTTACCAGTCCTCGCGGGCGACGATCCGGCATTTCACCGGAAGTTTCATCGCGCCCAAACGGAGGGCCTCCCGTGCCACAGCCTCGTTCACGCCGTCAAGCTCAAACATGATGCGACCGGGCTTGACCTTGGCACACCAGTACTCGACCGAACCCTTGCCCTTACCCATACGCACTTCGGTCGGCTTTTGCGTGACCGGGGTGTCCGGGAAGATCCGGATCCAGATCCGGCCCTGACGTTTCATATAGCGGTTCATGGCGCGTCGGGCCGCCTCAATCTGGCGCGCGGTCACCCGCTCCGGCTCATCGGCTTTGAGGCCGAAAGTGCCGAAGTTCAGATCGGTTCCACCCTTGGCCTCACCCTTGATGCGGCCCTTGTGCATCTTGCGGAATTTTGTGCGCTTTGGTTGCAGCATCTATCCGTCCTCCTCAGGCGCGCTCACGATCGCGGTCGCGATCCCGGCCGCGCGGACGGCCACCGCCGCCCTCCTGCATCTCGCTCTCACGCTTGTCGCGGGCCGCGGGATCGTGCTCCATGATCTCGCCTTTGAAGATCCAGACCTTGACCCCGATGATGCCGTAGGCGGTTTTGCCTTCGGCGAGCGCGTAGTCGATATCGGCGCGCAGCGTATGGAGCGGCACGCGCCCCTCGCGATACCACTCGGTCCGGGCGATCTCGGCGCCGCCAAGGCGACCGGCCGCGTTGATACGGATGCCCTGGGCGCCCATGCGCATGGCGTTCTGGACAGCGCGCTTCAGCGCCCGGCGGAATGACACGCGGCGCTCCAGCTGCTGGCAGATGTTCTCGGCCACCAGCTGCGCGTCCACCTCCGGCCGCCGGATCTCGACGATGTTGAGGTGCAGCTCGCTGTCTGTGAAGCGCGCGAGCTTCTTGCGCAGCTTCTCGATATCGGCGCCCTTCTTGCCGATGATCACGCCCGGGCGGGCCGTATGGATCGTCACCCGGCACTTGCGGTGCGGACGCTCGATGACCACGCGGCTGACGCCTGCCTGTTTGCACTCGTCCTTGATGAAGGAGCGGATCTTCAGATCCTCGTGCAGCAGATCGCCATATTCGCGCGTGTTCGCGTACCAACGGCTGTCCCAGGTGCGGTTGATGCCGACCCGAAGGCCGATCGGATTGACCTTGTGTCCCATCAGGCGGTCTCCTCGGGCTGGCGCACCTTGATCGTCAGCTGGCTGAACGGCTTGAAGATCCGTCCAAACCGGCCGCGCGCCCGAGGCCGGCCGCGCGTCATCACCAGGTTCTTGCCTACATAGGCCTCGGCGACGACCAGTTCGTCCACATCCAGGCCGTGATTGTTCTCGGCATTCGCGATGGCCGACTGCAGCGTCTTCTTGACGTCAGCCGCGATGCGCTTCTTGGAGAACGTCAGATCGGTCAACGCGCGTGCCACCGGCTTGCCGCGGATCATCGCCGCGACCAGGTTCAGCTTCTGCGGGCTGACCCGGATCATCCGGTTCACGGCCATCGCCTCGTTGTCGGCGCAGCGCCGGGGGTTCTTATCCTTGCCCATGATTATTTCCGCTTCGCCTTCTTGTCGGCCATATGGCCGTAATAGGTGCGGGTCGGCGCGAACTCGCCGAACTTGTGCCCAATCATCTCTTCGGACACGTTCACCGGGATGTGCTTCTTGCCGTTGTGCACACCGAAAGTCAGGCCCACGAATTGCGGCAGAATGGTCGAGCGCCGGGACCAGATCTTGATCACCTCATTGCGTCCGCTGTCGCGAGACTTCGCGGCCTTCTTCAGCAGATAGGGGTCGACGAACGGACCCTTCCAGACGGATCTAGCCATCGTCTAGCCTCACTTCTTCTTCCGCGCGTGGCGCGAGCGGATGATGAACTTGTCGGTGGTCTTGTTCGAGCGGGTCCGACGGCCCTTTGTCGGCTTGCCCCAAGGGGTCACCGGGTGGCGGCCGCCCGAGGTGCGCCCCTCACCGCCGCCATGGGGGTGATCGATCGGGTTCATGACAACGCCGCGCACGCTCGGCCGACGGCCCTTGTGGCGCATGCGCCCGGCCTTGCCGTAGTTCTGGTTCGAGTTGTCGGGGTTCGACACGGCACCGACGGTCGCCATGCACTCTTGGCGCACGATCCGCAGCTCACCCGAGCCGAGACGCAACTGCGCGTAATCGCCGTCACGGCCGACGAACTGCGCATAGGTGCCGGCCGAGCGCGCGATCTGCCCGCCCTTGCCCGGCTTCATCTCGACGTTGTGGACGATGGTGCCGATCGGCATGCCGCGGAAGGGCATTGCATTGCCCGGCTTCACATCGACCTTGGTCCCGGCCACCACTGTATCGCCGACGCCGAGACGCTGAGGCGCCAGGATATATGCCTGCTCGCCGTCCTCGTACTTGACCAGCGCGATGAAGGCGGTCCGGTTCGGATCGTACTCGATCCGCTCGACGGTGGCCGCCACATCCCATTTGCGCCGCTTGAAGTCGACGATGCGGTAGAGCTTCTTCACGGCGCCGCCACGGCGGCGCATGGTAATCCGTCCGGTGTTGTTGCGTCCGCCCTTGCCGGTCAGACCCTGGGTCAGGGACTTGACGGGGCGGCCTTTCCACAGCTCCGAACGGTCGATCAGAACCAGCCCGCGCTGGCCTGGCGTGGTCGGTTTGTATGTCTTCAACGCCATCTTGCTGTCGCCCGTTTGCTGTCTGGCCTCATAGGCCTGTCGTCACGTCGATCATGTGGCCCTCTTCCAGGGTCACATAGGCTTTCTTCACATCGCGCCTGCGGCCGGGACGACCCTTGAAGCGCTTGACCTTGCCCTTGGTGAGCACGGTGTTCACCGCCTTCACCTTCACGCCGAAGAGGCTCTCGACCGCCTCGGAGATCAGCGGCTTTGTCGCATCCATTGCAACCTCGAAGACCACGGCGTTCGCCTCGGATGCGCTGGTCGCCTTCTCGGTGATGATCGGCTTGCGGATCACGTCATAGAGCGCAGACTTTTCGGTCATTTCAGCCGCGCCTCCAGCGCTTCCAACCCTGCGCGGGTCACGACCAGCAGGTCCTGACGCAGGATGTCGTATACGTTGGCCCCTTCGCTCGGCAGCACCTGCACACCGTCAAGGTTGCGCGCCGCGCGGGCAAAGTTTTGATCCACCTCGGGCCCGTCGATAACCAGCGCATCGCCCCAGCCGAGCTTCGAGACCTTGCTGGCCAACGCCTTGGTCTTGGCCTCGTCGAGCTTGGCTTCCTCCAGCACCACGATCTGGCCGTCCTTGACCTTCGACGACAGCGCCATCTTCAGGCCGAGCTGGCGCACCTTCTTCTGCAGATCATGCGCATGGCTGCGCGGGGTCGGGCCCTTATAGGTGCCGCCCTTGCGGAAAATCGGCGCCGCGCGGTCGCCGTGACGCGCTCCGCCCGAGCCCTTTTGACGCACGATCTTGCGCGTCGAATAGCTCACCTCCGAGCGGCCCTTCACCTTGTGCGTGCCGGCCTGGCGCTTGGCCAGCTGCCAGCGCACCACGCGGTGCAGGATGTCGGCGCGCGGCTCGAGCCCGAAGATCTCGTCCGAGAGCTCCGCCTCGCCCGACGCCGCCGCGTCCAAATTGATCACCTCGAGCTTCATGCCTGGTCTCCCTCAGCCGGAGCCTCGGCGGGCGCCTCCTCGACCGGAGCCGCCGTCTCGGGCTCGGCCTTGGGCCGCAGCGCGGCCGGCAGCACGAGGCCATCCGGCGCTGGCTTCTTCACCGCGTCCTTGATCGTCACCCAGCCGCCCTTGGCCCCCGGAACAGCGCCGCGGATCATGATCAGGCCTCGCTCGACATCGGTCTTGACCACTTCGAGGTTCTGCACGGTCACCCGTGCATCCCCCATATGGCCGGCCATCTTCTTGCCCTTGAAGACCTTCCCCGGATCTTGACACTGGCCCGTCGAGCCATGGGCGCGGTGACTGATCGACACACCGTGGGAGGCTCGCAGGCCGCCAAAGTTGTGCCGCTTCATCGCGCCGGCAAATCCCTTACCGATCGAGACACCCGAGACATCCACATACTGACCGGCCAGATAGTGGTCGGCCGTGATCTCCTCGCCGACACCGATCATGTTGTCGGGGGCGACCCGGAACTCGACCAACTTGCGCTTGGGCGCCACATTGGCGCGGGCAAAATGGCCGCGCATCGGCTGGCTCACATTCTTGGCCTTGGCGGCACCCGCGCCGAGCTGCACGGCCGTGTAGCCATCGGACTCGGTCGTGCGCTGCGCCACCACCTGGCAGTTTTCCATCTGGAGCACGGTTACCGGCACTTGCCGTCCGTCCTCCATGAACAGCCGGGTCATCCCCAGCTTCTTTGCGATCACTCCGGAGCGCATGGGTCTCGCCTCCTCAGAGCTTGATCTCGACATCGACACCGGCAGCGAGGTCGAGCTTCATCAGCGCGTCCACGGTCTGGGGCGTCGGGTCCACGATGTCGAGCAACCGCTTATGGGTGCGGATCTCGAACTGCTCGCGGCTCTTCTTGTCGACATGGGGGCCCCGAAGGACCGTGAATTTCTCGATCTTGTTTGGCAGCGGGATCGGCCCGCGCACCTGAGCACCGGTTCGCTTGGCCGTGTTCACGATCTCGGCCGTGCTGGCGTCCAGCACCCGGTGATCGAACGCCTTGAGGCGGATCCGTATGTTTTGACCTTGCATTGTTCTTCTTGCCTCTCGGACTGGCGTTTGGGGCCGGGTTGGCCGGCCCCAAGGGCGTCACTCGATGATTTTGGAGACGACGCCGGCGCCGACGGTGCGGCCGCCTTCGCGGATGGCGAAGCGGAGCTTCTCCTCCATGGCGATCGGCGCGATCAGCGTCACCTCGAATTTGAGGTTGTCGCCCGGCATCACCA
>JBCCZI010000045.1:0-30115 GCA_039187815.1 Pseudomonadota bacterium
GAGGAGATACCGTCCCCCCGCCGCCCGGGCTGCGTCATGACCAAGAAGCGCGCTGAAGGCATGGCCGAGATGCAGGGCTCCGGTCGGGCTGGGGGCAAAACGGTCGGTCAGCATCGCCAATCAGACCGCGAATCCGGCCGGTCGCTGCGGCAAAGTTTCCTGACCAACGCAGGTGCAGCAGGATTGATGTTGCATTGCACAATGGCCCGTGTTAGGATGGGAACAACACGATGCAGAGGACCGATGCGATGAGCAAGAGCCCGACCGAGATGCTTTCGGCGATGAGCGGCACCCAAGCGGAGCTGTTCAAGTTCTGGATCAGCTTCTGGCCCGTCGCGCCGGCCTTTGGCGTCGAATGGCGCTTTGCCGAGGTCTTGGGCAAAACGGCCCCGTTCGAGGCGATGCCGGGCATGGCGCCGTTCTGGAGGGAGTCTGCCGCCAAACCGGCACCTGCCGAGACCAAGAAGCCCAAGCGCAAGCCGGCAAAAGCGAACAAGGCGACTGCCGAGATCACGCCTGCGGCCGACGCGGCTGTGATTGTCCCCTTTGAGCCAAAACCGACGGCAGCGCCTGAGCTGGATCTCAGCGCGCAGGCCGAGCCGGCACCGGCTGACCCCGCTGCGCCCATGCCGACCGAGACGGCCAAAGAGCCGGGGAGCGCCAAGCCCGAGACGTTGTTTGCCGAGGCACCGGCCACAGTGGATGACCTGCAGCTGATCAAGGGCATCGGCCCGGGGCTGGAGAGCAAGCTCAACGCCCTTGGCGTCTACCGCTTCGATCAAATCGCCGGGTTCTCGATGCGGGATCTTGAGTGGATCGACGAGAACCTTACCACGTTCAAGGGACGCTGTTTCCGTGATGATTGGGTGGGGCAAGCGAAAACGCTGCTCGGCTGACCGATCAGGCGTGGCCGAGCGCGGCCACGGCATCCAGCATCGCCAGAAAATCTGTCGCCTTCAGGCTCGCGCCGCCGACCAGGGCGCCGTCGACATCCCCCAGGCTGACGATTTCAGCAACCGTTGCCGGCTTTACCGAGCCTCCATAGAGCAGCCGCACCGATGCGGCGTCCTTGCCATCGGCCCGCGCTCTGAGACAGCTCCGCAGATGGGCATGCATGTTGGCTATGTCCGCGGATGCGGCGCTTTTGCCAGTGCCGATGGCCCAGACCGGCTCATAGGCAATCTCAAGCCTCGCCGGATCCACGGAGGCTGGCAGGGAGGCGTCTAGCTGCGCCGCGACGACCTCTGACGCCATCCCGCTCTCGCGCTGCTCCAGGGTCTCGCCGACGCAGAGAACGGCCGTGAGGCCCGCCCGCCAGGCCCCCGCGATCTTGGCCCGGACGGCGGCATCGCTCTCCGCATAGGCGGCGCGGCGCTCGGAATGCCCGGCGATCACCGCCGTCGCTCCGGCATCGCGGAGCATCTCGGCGGAGACATCGCCCGTATGCGCCCCGGAGGCGTCTGCATGGCAATCCTGCCCGCCGATCGCCAAACCTGTGCCTTGGGCCGAGGCGACGGCCCGCTCCAGCAAGGTCGCGGGCGGGCAGATCAACGCCTCGGGCGCGTTCGGCCGCGCGGACAGCCCAGAGGCCACGGCCTCGATCTCGGACAAGCTCGCGGCCAACCCGTTCATCTTCCAGTTTCCGGCGATCAGCGCGGCGCGGGCCATGCGGGCCTCCTTGGCGGTGTCGCCGGTTGCTTAGCGGGCGCGGAAGGCAGCCTCAACCCCGTCGCGCCTTTCGCGCCGATTTGGCGGCCACAGCCGCCTCGGCCGGGACCAGCGCCCGTCGCGCCCAGGCCACCGCCACGTCCGGATCATCGAGCGCCGCATCAGGCAGGCGCCAATAGGGCATGGTCACCGGCTTGGCCTTGCCCTCGTAGGTGAAGGGTGCCGACCCATCCGCTTCGAGGTCCCGCGCCAGATCCGGGTCTGTCCGCAGATAGAGCGTGTCATCCGCCACAAGGCCGAGCATAACCTCGCCCAGATAGACGCCGGTGCCGCCGAACATGCGCCGCGTCCGAACGGGCCCGAGACCAGAGAGATGATCGCGCAGAAAATCCAGAAACGCGGCGCTGGCCGTCATTCCTGGGGCGCGAACTTGATCGACTCACCGCAGCCGCAGCTGTCCACCACATTGGGGTTGTTGAAGACGAAGCCGCTCTCGAGCAGCGAGGTCTTGTAGTCGATCTCGGTGCCGAACAGGAACATCTGCGCCATCGGGGCGATCAGCACCCGCGCGCCCTCCGTCTCGACCACTGCGTCGTGGGCGCCGATCTCGGTGGCGTGCTCCATGGTGTATTCCATGCCCGCGCAGCCGCCCTTCTTGACGCCGATCTTGAGCCCTTTGACCTCGCCGCCGGACATCAGCGCCTTGATGCGTTTGACCGCAGCAGGGGTCAGGGTCACAGGGTCCTTGCCCGGGATTGCAAACATCACATCAGCCCCAATTCCAGCCGCGCCTCATCCGAGAGCTTGTCGAGACCCCAAGGCGGCTCCCAGACCAGCTCGACACTCACCGTCTTGACACCAGGGATGGGCTCGATCGCCTCTGCCACCCAGCCTGGCATCTCGCCCGCCACGGGACAGCCCGGGGCGGTGAGGGTCATGTCCACCTCGACATTGCTCTCACCGTCAATGCCGATGCGGTAGATCAGGCCGAGATCGTATATGTTCACCGGGATCTCGGGATCGTGCACCGAACGGCACGCCTCGACCACCTGATCATAGAGCGGGTGCTCGGTGCTCGACTCGGCAATGAGAGGCTGGCCGGGATCGGCGTTCATCGACAGGCTCCTTGATCTCAAGCACAAGATATAGAAAGCGATCCCCATAAGGACAACCGCCTTCTGGGGCCTTGCAATCCGCAGCAGCGGGGGCTGTCAGCGGCACGCATGCCTTGTATGGAGGGGCATGACCAGCCAGTTCACCTTCCGCCTCGATGCCAGCGATGGCCGCGCCCGCACCGGCGAGATCCAAACACCGCGCGGCGTGATCCGAACCCCGGCCTTTATGCCCGTCGGCACCGCCGCGACCGTAAAGGCCATGCTGCCCGAGAGCGTCAAGGCGACCGGAGCGGATATCCTGCTCAGCAACACTTACCATCTGATGCTGCGCCCCGGAGCTGAGCGGGGGGCCGCGCTGGGCGGGTTGCACCGGTTCATGAACTGGGGCGGGCCGATCCTGACCGACTCCGGAGGCTTTCAGGTCATGTCGCTGGCTGATCTGCGCCGGCTCTCCGAGGACGGCGTGCGGTTCAAGAGCCATGTGGACGGCTCGGACCATATGCTGACGCCCGAGCGGTCGATGGAGATCCAGCGGCTTTTGGGCTCTGACATCGTCATGTGTTTTGACGAATGCACGCCCCATCCCGCCACCCATGCAGAGGCGCGGGCATCGATGGAGCTCTCGATGCGATGGGCCGCCCGCTCGCGCGAGGCCTTTGGCTTCCGCCCCGGCTATGCGCTGTTCGGCATCCAGCAGGGCGCTTTGTTCGAGGATTTGCGCGGCGAGAGCGCTGAGGCTCTCCGCGGCATCGGCTTTGACGGCTATGCCATCGGCGGTCTGGCGGTGGGCGAAGGGCAGGACGCTATGTTCGATGTGCTCGACCATGCGCCCGCCCAGCTGCCCGCCGACAAGCCGCGCTATCTGATGGGGGTCGGCAAGCCAGATGATCTGGTGGGCGCCGTCGCGCGCGGTGTGGACATGTTCGACTGTGTGCTGCCCACCCGCTCGGGCCGCACGGGACAGGCCTTCACCCGTCGCGGGGTGATCAACATCAAGAACGCGCGGCATGCCAATGATCCGCGGCCGCTCGACCCGGACTGCACCTGTCCAGCCTGCGCGAACTACTCCCGCGCCTATCTGCACTATGTGTTCAAATCGGGGGAGATCATCGCCTCGATGCTGCTGAGCTGGCACAACCTGCACCATTACCAAGAGCTGATGGCCAGCATGCGCCGGGCCATTGCTGCCGGGCAATTCGAGGCGTTTCAGCGACGCTTCCATGAACAGCGTGCGCTTGGCGATCTCGAGCCCGTCTGAGGGGGCGACCGGTCACCCGGCCGCCCGCCCGTTCGCTCAGAAGCGGATCTCGCCGCCCAGCGAGAAGATGTGCGCGCCGCCCTCATACTCGATCAGCGAGCCCGCGGCCGGCCCGGACCGGATCGTGACCTCGGGATCGCTGAGCGCATGGAGGTACGAATACGACGCGTCCATGGTCATGTGCTCGTTCATCGAGAAGCTGACGCCCGCCGAGATCCAGACCCGGTCCTCATCCGGCACGCGCGGCGTCCGGAACTCATCCGTCGTCGGCGTCTGGTCATAGGCGACACCGCCTCGGATCGTGAACTGGTCGTTGATGTCGTACTCGGCCCCGATCGCACCGAAGAACGCATCCTCGTAGTTCTGCACATCCGAGAAGTTGTCCAAGGGCGGCGCGAACGAGAAGCTGGGTGTGATCACATCGATCGTGTCAAAGGCCGACCAGTCGATCCATCGGAACTCTCCCATCACCCGAAGATCGTCGGTGATGGCCTGCGTGATGCCCACCTGGAAGGTCGAGGGCAGGCTGGCTTTGGCGATAAGATCGTCCGCGGCCAGACCGATGATCGCGTTCTCATGGATGCCTTCGAGCTCAGCGTCATAGCCGGCGTGATAGGCAATGCCGATCTGCGTGCCGTCGATCGGCTCCCAGAGTGCGCCGAGCGAGAAGCCGTACTCGACATTGTAGCCGTCGAGCACAATCACGGCGTTGGTCAGCCGGGCATCGATCGCGAGAACGTTGAATGCCGCGCCAAAGCTCAGACCCTCGATTGGCTCATACGAGATCATCGGCGAGAATGACACTGCATCGAGTTCTGAGGTCACTGCATCCCCCGCCGCGGGGAAGGAGCTGTCGTACTTCGTGACCAGGCCGAACGGCGCATAGACGCCAAAGCCGATCACCAGCTCGTCGGTGACACGCAGCGCGGCGGCCGAGGACGGCACGGCCCGCGCGCTGTCCGCATCGTCGGTAAGCCCGGCGGCTGGTCCCGTGACGATCTCGGCATTCGAGATCGGCGACACCAGCGAGAGGCTGCCGCCCATGGCCACGTTCTCGACCGTGGCCAGGGCCGCCGGGTTGAAGGTGATGAAGGTCACGTCGGACGCGGCGGACACGGACCCGGCCAGCGATGCGCCCAGCGCCTTGGTCGAGCGTTCATTGAGCTGGAAAGCGCCAGCCTTTGCCTCTTGTCCCCCGAGCGTCAGCGCGACCGGAACCGCGGCCAGGGCCGCAAGCCTGCGATAGTTCGTCACTGTTTCCTCCTGCAGCGACCCAACGCCGCCGAATCGTTTTTTGATGACGCTTACGTAAATCCGTCACACTTCCTTGATTCAACCCTCTTTCGCGAAAGAATTCAAAGAGTTTACCCCCTTCCGCTAGGTAAAGGTTGCGCAACCTTGCGTATTCGTTTCCGAAAACTGTCCAGCTGGCCCAGCTGCACGAAGGGGCACGGACGGGATCGCGACGATGCGTTGCTGGACGTGCGCCGCCGCGGCCGGCATAACGTTGCCAAGAGATGGCGCGATGGTTAGGGGATCTGCATGAGCCTTCTGAAGGAGATCTTCACCTGGTGGAATGGCCAGACGCTCGGCACGCGGCTGTTCACCAGCCGGTTCGGCGAAAAGGTCGGCGAGGACGAGGACGGCAACCAGTTCTATCGCACTGCTGACGACCGGCGCCGCTGGGTGATCTATGCGGGAGAGGCCGAGGCGAGCCAGGTCTCGCCCGATTGGCACGGATGGCTGCACCGCACCTTTGACGAGCCGCCGAGCGAGCAACCTCTGAAGCGCAAGGACTGGGAACGCGACCACGTGCCCAACATGACGGGCACGGAGCTGGCTTATCGTCCGCCCGGCAGCGTCCTGACCCCAGCGACCCGGCCAAAAAACGCAAGCGACTACGAAGCTTGGAGCCCTGAGTGATGGCAGGCACTGCGACGGAGACAGCGCTTGGCGCAGTTGTGCTGGCCGCTGCGGCGGGCTTTCTGATCTATGCGGCCACGACAGCGGATGTATCCACGGGCGGCGGTTATGACCTGGTTGCCAAGTTCCGCAAGGCCGAGGGGCTGAACCCGGGCGGCGATGTCCGCATCGCCGGCGTGAAGGTCGGCACCATCGCCAGCATGGAACTCGATCCGCGTAGTTACAAAGCCGTGGTCACCGTCTCGATCCGCGAGGGCGTGATCGTGCCCGACGACACGGCGGCCAAGATCGCGAGCACCAGCCTGCTTGGCGACAGCTTCATCGCCCTGGTCCCCGGCGCGTCCGACATTGCGTTGGAGGATGGCGACGAGTTCCAGTTTACCCAAGACAGCATCTCGATCCTGGACCTCGCGGCCAAGGCGGTTGCCGGCGGCGGGTCCGACGCGGAGTGAGCCCATGAGCGGCGGCGCAGGCCGGACCCGCGACGATTGGTCCTCCGATGACTATGCCCGCAATGCGCGGTTTGTGACGGATCTGGGGAGCGCGACGCTCGCATTGCTGAACCCGCAACCGGGAGAACGAATCCTGGATCTGGGTTGTGGCGACGGGGTGCTCACCCTGAAGATCGCGGCGGCGGGGGCCAAGGTGATCGGCGTCGATGCCTCTGCAGACATGGTCGCGGCGGCGCAATCGCGGGGGGTCGAGGCATCGGTATGCGATGCCCATACGTTGGAGGTGGACGGCCCCTTCGACGCGGTGTTCTCGAATGCCGCGATGCACTGGATGACCAAGCCCGATGCCGTGATCGCCGGGGTTGCGCGGGCCCTGCGCCTCGGTGGCCGCTTTGTCGCCGAGTTCGGCGGGCACGGCAATGTCGCAGCAATCCGCACCGCGTTGATTGCTGTGTTGGCGCGGGATCACGGGATCGACACGGATCTGCGCGATATCTGGTATTTCCCTAGCGTCGACGAGCATCGGGAGCGGCTGAGCAAGGGCGGCTTTGACGTCGAGGAGATCGAGCTCATCCCCAGGCCCACGCCGGTGGCGGCCGGTATCGAAGCGTGGCTGAAGACCCTGGCGGCCCCGGCAATGGCCAAGCTGCCCGAGGCCGCACAGAGCGAGGCCGCCGCTGCGGTGGCACACCTCTTGGCGCCGGCCTTGGAGGATCATGCCGGGCGTTGGACCGCGGATTATGTGCGGCTACGCTTCAGAGCGGTGCGTGCGGCATGAGATGGCTGGCCGTGGTGTTGGCGTTGTCGGTCTGCGGCGCCGCGACCGCGCAAGACAACGAGCAACGGGCCGAAGACGACCAAGGCACGGGTGGTATCCAGTTCAAGAAGGCGCCGTTTCGCACAGGCGTCACGCAAAGGCCTCTGATCTTGCCAGAGATCGAGACGGAAGCGCGCGCCGGGGCCCGCCTCCGCAAGCTCGACAAAATGACCGGATCGACCGAGACGGTTGAGATCGAGGCCGGTGGCACGCGCGATCTCGGGCGATTGCGCGTCGCTTTGGCGGTCTGCGAAGCGCCCGAAGACGATGCCCGCAAGGGAACCCGCGCGCACTTGACCGTCTGGGACATGAAGACCCCGGCCGAACCGGCCTTTGCCGGTTGGATGTTTGCGGATAGCCCGGCGCTCTCAGCGCTCGATCACCCGCGTTTCGACCTTTGGGTGATCGCCTGCACGACCTCCTGAGGGGTCAATCGCTCGGACATGGCGAAGAAATCGGCCCGGCGCTGGAGCGCACGTTCGAGCAGCGCGTGATAGCGGTGTCGCGGGACCGTCCGGGCGCCGAGCGTCTCGAGATGCGGCGTTGTGAACTGCGTGTCGAGCAGCGTGAACCCGCCGCGCCGCAGCCGGGCGATCAGATAGGCCAGCGCGATCTTCGAGCCATCGCGGGCGCGGCTGAACATGCTTTCGCCAAAAAACGCGCTTTCCAGGCGGACACCGTATAGACCCCCGGTCAGCAAGCCGCCCTCCCAAACCTCGACCGAATGGGCATGGCCCAGTTTGTGGAGATCAACGTAGAGCCCGCGGATCCTTTCGTTGATCCAGGTCTCAGAGCGGTCGGCGCAGGCATCGATCACGGATTCAAAGTCGCAGTCGACCCGGATCTCGTAGTCGCCCTTCAGCAGCCGCTTTCTCAGCGATTTCGACAGGTGAAAGTTCTCTAGCGGCATCACCCCGCGCCGCCGCGGATCAACCCAGAAAATCTCGTTGGCTAGGGCACTGTCGGCCATGGGGAAAACGCCCGCGGCATAGGCACGGAGTACCAGCGCCGGCGTGAGCGGCAGGTCTGATTCTGCGTCCTTCATGATGAGCAGTCTAGCAGAACGTCACCCCACGAGGTCGAAATCCGAGATTGGCATCGATGCGGCACGAACGCACTGCGCACCCTCGCGCGCGCCTAGAGCTCGCTCTTGTGGGCTTCGATCCACTCTTCGAGCCAGTGGATGTGATAGGCACCACGCTGCAACGCCTCGGTCTCAAGCAGCTTGAAGAACAAGGGCTGTGTGGTGGCGATCCCGTCGACAACCAACTCGTGCAGGGCCCGGCGGAGGCGCATCAGGCAATCCTCCCGATCCGCGCCATGAACAATCAGCTTGCCGATCAGGCTATCGTAAAAGGGCGGGATCGCATAGCCGTCATAGAGCGCGCTGTCCATGCGCACACCCAGCCCTCCGGGCGCGTGATAGCCCAAGACCCGCCCGGGTGACGGCGCGAAATCCGGTACCCGCTCGGCATTGATCCGGCACTCGATCGCATGGCCGCGCGGCCGCAGATCGCCTTGGGTTACCGAGAGGAGCTGTCCGGAGGCGACCCGGATCTGCTCGCGCACCAGATCGATAGAGTAGACCGTCTCGGTCACCGGATGCTCGACCTGCAGACGGGTGTTCATCTCAATGAAATAGAACTCGCCGTCCTCGTAGAGGAATTCGATCGTACCGGCGCCGGAATAGCCCATCTCGGCAACCGCACCGGCGCAAACCTCCCCGATGCGGGCCCGGGTCTCAGCGTCGATGACGGGGGAGGGCGCTTCCTCGAGGATCTTCTGATGGCGGCGCTGCAGCGAGCAATCCCGCTCGCCCAGATGGATGGCGCCACCGCGGCCATCGCCAAAGATCTGCACCTCGATATGGCGCGGTAAGGTGAGATACTTCTCGAGGTAGAGCGCACCATCACCAAAGGCGGCCACGGCCTCGGCGCGGGCCGAAGCGATGGCCTCGCTCAGATCCGCCGGTGTTTTCGCGACCTTCATACCGCGCCCACCACCGCCAGCCGCCGCTTTGACCAGCACAGGATACCCGATCTCGTTGGCGATCTCGGCGGCATCCTCGGCGCTCTCGATTGCGCCGTCCGAGCCCGGAACACACGGCACGCCCAGCGCCCGCATGGTCTCCTTGGCGCGGATCTTGTCGCCCATCACCGAGATGTGCTGGGCGGATGGACCGATGAAGGTCAGCCCATGCTCGGCCACGATGCGCGCGAACCCGGCATTCTCGGACAAGAAGCCATAACCGGGATGGATCGCCTCGGCGCCCGTGATCTCGCAGGCCGACAAGATTGCCGGCTGGTTCAGATAGGAGTGTGTGGCCGAAGGCGGGCCGATGCACACACTCTCATCTGCCAGGCGCACATGCATCGCATCGGCGTCGGCGGTCGAGTGGATCGCGACCGTCTGGATGCCCATTTCCTTGGCGGCGCGGTGGATGCGAAGCGCAATCTCGCCACGGTTCGCAATCAGGATCTTGTTGAACATCGGTGGGCTCAGCCGATCAGCATCAGCGGGGCGCCGTATTCCACCGGCTCGGCATTGGCGACCAAGATGGCCCGAACGGTGCCCGAGCGCGGCGCCGGGATCTGGTTCATGGTCTTCATTGCCTCGATGATCAGGACGGTCTGACCCTCGGTCACGGTATCCCCTACCTCGACAAAGGCGGGCGCCTCGGGCTCGGCAGCGAGATAGACGGTGCCGACCATCGGCGAGGTCAGCGCATCGCTGAGATCGGGAGCCGCTGGCTGAGCCGCTGGCGCCGTGGCAGGAGCCACGACAGCCGCCGGTGGCGCGGGTTGGGCAGGCGCCGGAGCAGCGGCGGCAATGGCCGGCGCCGCGGCATACCGGGTCAGGCGCACGGTCAGCTCATCGTACTCACCGTATTCCCGCTCCACCTCGATCTCGGCCAGATCGTTGTCGCTCAAGATCTGGGCCAAAGCACGGATGAAGGCGATGTCCTGCTCGATGTCTTTTGTCATAGGTGCTCTTTATGGCGTTGGGGTGGGCGGCGGATCGCCAACCATCGGACGCCGAGCCCACAGGCGCCGTTTGGCCCGGCCCGGTCGCCGCGGTTATACGGTAAAGGACCGTTAGGTCAAACGCCGTGGCCCATTTGGCCCGCGTCAGTTCGAGGTCTGGCGGGCCTGCGCCACCCGGGCCAGCATGTCTTCGAGCGGCAGAAACCCGCGCAGGATCTGGTTCTCAAGCACAAAGCTGGGGGTGCCCTGGACGCCGAGCGCGCTCGCCAGCTCATAGTTTTGGCGGAGCCGGGCATCGATCTCGTCGCTGCCTGCATGGGCTTTGAGCGCGGCGATGTCATAACCGACCTCGTTGGCAATGCGATACGCCGCCGCCTCGGTCAGGTTCCCGCGATAGGTCATCAACGCATCGTTCAAGGCTTTGTACTTCTCGGGCTCGAGATCGTGGGCGGCCATGGCCATGCGCCCCGCAGTCACGCTGTCGGGGCCGAGGATCGGGAACTCCTTGACCACCAGGCGCACATCGGGCGAGCGCTCGAGCAGCTCCGCGATGATCGGATGGGCCCGTTTGCAGAAGCCACAGCGATAATCCGAGAACTCCACCAGCGTGATCGGCCCCTCGGGATTGCCGCCGACCCAGTCATGCGGGTTGTTGAACAGCGCCTCGCGGTGGCCATCGACCAGGCCACGCTCGGCAAAGCGCTCGGCATCGCGGCGCTGCTGTTCGAGAACCTGGATCGCCTCCATGATGATCTCGGGGTTCTCGAGCAGATAGGCGCGGATCTCGCCATGAAGCGCATTGCGCTGCGCCTCGTCCAGCGTTGTCATATCGGGCAGCGACTGGGCGGTGGCGGGCGCCGGCGCTGCCACTGCAAAGAGGGCGAGGAGCGGCAGCAAGGCCAGGCAAAAGCGTCTCATGGGTGTCCTCTCTTGATGGGCATCTGTTTTATGCGCTCAATCCTCGGATCGGTCGAGGACAAGGATGTCTTGGGCCCGCAACCAAGCGGGCGAGCCCTGGGGTAGGATCTTGGAGGCCCGCTTGGCATGCAGGACCGCATCGCGGGAGCGCCCGACAAGAGCAAAGCGCTCGGCCGTGGCCAGCGTGGCCATCCCCGTGTCGCCTGCGCGCGCAAAGGCCAAGGCCAGATCGCGCAGCGCCGAGGCATCGCCTCGGTCAGCGCTCTGCGCCTCTTGCAGCACCGCCAGCGCTTCCCGGTCGGCATCCGGGTCGTTGAGTGCGAGCAGCGTGCGCCCGAGCCCGGCCTTTAGCAGCGGCTCGGATGGGGCGGCGGCAACGGCGGCGCGGTAGAGCGGCACGGCCTCGCTTGCCCGCCCGGATTCGTGCAGGATCTGGCCCTTTAGCTCGAGATAAAACGGATCTTGCGGACGGAGCGCGATCAGGCGGTCGGCGGCCGCCACTGCTTCGCTTGGCGCGGGCAATCGGTGAAGCGCCACAGCCTTGCGGTAGAGGGTGAGCTCATCCTCCTCGAGCCCCTCCAGCCGTGACAGCACCCGTCGCGGGTTTTCGAGAAACCCGTCGAGCTTGGCGCGCATCCGGGCGTGCCAATAGTCCCGCTGTGGATCGCTGGGATAGGCCTTGGCGCTGGCCTCGGCCACATGCCGCTCGATCAGCTGCATCCGCTCGGTCGAGAGGGGATGCGTCAGCACGTAGGGATCGGTGTTGCCGATGGTAAAGACCTCTTGGCCGCGAAAGCGTTGCATGACCTTGAGCAAGCCCATGGGATCCACACCGGCGCGCGCCATATAGCGCAGGGCCGCTTGGTCGGCCGAGGCCTCCTCGCCGCGGTTATAGCTGAGCAATGTGCGGTTCACCGCGCTCTGGGACCCCGCGGCGATCGCCGCACCGGCCGGCCCGCCACCCGCCGCGCCGATCGCAATGCCGGCAAGCAGCCCCAAGAGCGCCGGCCCCCGCGCATTGCGCAGAGCAATGGCCCGGCGCGCCTGGTGCCCGCCGGCGATGTGCCCGGCCTCATGCGCGATCACCCCGATCAACTCCTCGGGCGTCTCCAGCGTCATCAGCAGGCCGGTGTTCAGAAACATCGCCCGCCCGCCAGCGACAAAAGCGTTCAGCGCTCGACTGTTGACGATGTGGATATCGACACCGCCGGCCGAGAGCCCCGCTGCCCGAAAAATCGGGTTGGACATAGCGCGCAAGGTCCGCTCGATCTCGGCGTCGCGGACCAAGCCTTGCGCCATAGCAACCTGCGCACTCAGGGCCAGCGCCCCAGCGACTAGGCTTCCAGCGATGCGGCCAATCCAGCCGGCCAAGCCGCTCTCCGGATCAATTGCAGTCCTTAGAGAATAGGATTTGCAAGTCGCCAGGCAAGCGGTGTGGGGCATACAAGACGGCGCGTTCGTCGGTCCTGAGCGGGATCGCGATCACATCCGCGCGAGCCACTCGACAGTGCCGCGCCAGCCGCATTGGCAGCCGGCGGATGAGCCCCCTGGCGCTTGGCAAAGCAAGGATGGTATGCGGCATGGTCCTCAAATCGGAGCCTCCCGCATGATCCCGTCCGCCCGCTCTCAGACCGCCCCGTTTCTGGCGCTCGACATCTTCTCCGAAGCGCTGGCGCTCGAGGCGGCCGGGCGCTCGATCGTGCATATGGAGGTGGGCGAGCCCTCCCACGGCGCGTCGCAAGCGGCCAAGCGCGCCATAGCCGGCGCCCTGGCGGGCGAGAGCACGCTTGGCTACACATCCGGCCTCGGTACCCCAGCGTTGCGCGCTGCGATCGCCGAGCTCTATGATCGGCGGCATGGGATCGAGATCGATCCGGCGCGCATCGTGGTGACCACAGGCTCGTCCGCCGCTTTTCAGCTGGCGTTTCTCGGGCTCTTCGATCAGGGCGCACGGGTGGCGATTGCCGATCCGAGCTACCCCGCCTATCGCAATATCCTTTCGGTGCTGGGGCTCGAGCTTGTGCGGATCGAGGCAACGCTCGAGACCCGGTTTCAGCCGACGCCCGAGCTGCTCGAGGCGGCGAGCCCGCTTGATGGTCTGCTGATCGCCAGCCCCGCTAACCCGGCCGGGACGATGTTGGACCGTGCGCATATGACCGCGATCACGGAATGGTGCGGGGCGAACGGCGTCTCCCTAATCGCCGACGAGATCTATCACGGCATCACCTACGGCGCCGAGGCGGTCTCGGCGCTGGAATGCACAGACCAGGTGGCCGTGATCAACAGCTTCTCTAAGTACTACACGATGACGGGCTGGCGGATCGGCTGGATGGTGGTGCCCGAGGACATGATCCGGCCAATGGAGCGGCTGAGCCAAAACCTGTTTATCTGTGCAAGTCATGCCAGCCAGATCGGTGCGACGGCGGCGCTCGCGCCCGATGGCGAGGCGGAGGCGGCAGGGCTCATGGCGGCCTACTCGCAAAATCGGGGCCTGCTGATGCAGGGTCTGCAGGCGCTCGGGTTTACCGAGATCGCACCTTGTGACGGGGCCTTCTATATCTATGCCAATCTCGGTCCGCTGGCCCAAGATTCGGCTCGGTTCTGCCAAGGACTGCTGCGGGCCGAAGGCCTTGCGACAACTCCAGGGCGCGACTTTGATCCGGTGCGGGGAGACCAGACCGTGCGCTTGTCTTTTGCCCAGTCACCGGCCAAGGTCGCCGAGGGGTTCGCCCGGCTCCGTCGGTATGTCGAAGCGGGCTGTCCAGAGGCTTAAAGGGCCGGACCCACGCAAGGCCCGGCTCATCAGATCAGAAGCCGAAGGACCACCAGCCGCGTCGCTTCGGCTTGTCCGGGTCAGAATCTGGCTCGGGTTCGGGCTCCAGCAGAGGGGCCGCAACCGCAGCCTCGACTTGCGCGTCGGGGGCAACCTCGTCGCTCTGAGGGTCGGTCGTCGGACCGTCGGCGGCGGTGCTTTCCGGCTCCTGAGCCTCCGGATCCGCGGCGGCAGCGGCCTCGTCTGGCGCCGGCTCGACCTTTGCAAATTCAGGCTTGGGCTTTGCCTTGGTCGTGCGGCGCTTGCGGGGAGCCCGTGCTGGTTTGGCAGGGGCATCGGCTGTGTCGTCGGCCGGCGTACGCTCGGCCAGTTCGTCTTTGGCCGGTGTCGGCGCAACCGGCTCTGCCGGTGCAGTCTGAGTGGACACCGTCTCGTCCGCCAGCTCGGCGGGAGCAACGTCTTCAATGACCGCCATGGCCTCCGGAACTGACTCGGACGCCTTGTCTTCATCCGCAGCTGGTTCGTTCTCAACCGTGCTGTCCTCGGTCTCCATGGCATCGGGCATCGCGCCATCCTCACCGCGCCCCCGGCGGCGGCGGCCACCGCGCTTGCCGCGCCGGCGCCGCTTCGACCCGTCTTCGCCCTTGGCCGCATCGGCCGCGTCGTCGGGAGCCGTACGGGACCGGGGCGGCGGATGCGCTTCGACCTCTTCGACGGGCTCGGGGCTTGCCATGCTGCGCGACGCCGTGATCACGGCCCCTCCAGCATCGCGGTCGCCGTCACGCGCTTGGGCCTTCACCCGGTCCAGCCGGTATTCAGGATTGATCATCCCGGGATCACCACGGACCTGGACCTGGATGCTGTGGCGCTCCTCGATGCGCGCGATGTGGCTCCGCTTGGCGTTGATCATGAAGTTCGCGATGTCCACCGGTGCGGTCACGGTCACCTCAGACAAGCGTCCGCGGACGGCCTCCTCCTCGACCTCGCGTAGGATCGCAAGTGCAAGGCTGTCATCCGACCGAATCATGCCCGTGCCGTGGCAATGGGGACAGGGCTTGGTCGATGCCTCGAGCATGCCCGGGCGGAGACGTTGGCGGCTCATCTCCATCAGGCCAAAGCCCGAAATCCGCCCGAGTTGGATGCGCGCGCGGTCGGTCTTCAGCCGCTCCTTCATGCGCTTCTCGACCGCCCGGTTGTTGCGGTTCTCGTCCATATCGATGAAGTCGATGACGATCAGCCCTGCGAGATCGCGCAGCCGCAGCTGGCGCGCCACCTCGTCTGCCGCCTCGAGATTGGTCTTGAGCGCTGTGTCCTCGACCGAGCCCTCTTTGGTCGAGCGCCCGGAGTTCACATCGATCGCCACCAACGCCTCGGTGATGCCGATGACGATATAGCCGCCCGACCTCAGCTGCACCACCGGAGAGAACATGCCGTTCAGATAGCTCTCGACCTGGTAGCGGATGAAGAGCGGCACTTGCTCGGCATATTGCTTGACGTTCTTCGCATGCGAAGGCGTCAGCATCTTCATGTAGTCCTTGGCCTCGCGATAGCCGGCGTCGCCCTCGACCTGCACCACCTCGATATCCTTCGAGTAGATGTCGCGAATCGAGCGTTTGATCAGGCTGCCTTCCTCGTAGATCAGGCACGGCGCGATGGATTTGAGCGTGAGCTCTCGGATCTGCTCCCACTGGCGCAGCAGAAACTCGTAGTCGCGCTTTATCTCGGGCTTGGTGCGCTCGGCCCCGGCGGTGCGCACGATCAGGCCCATGCCTTTTGGCACATCGAGCCCGTCCACCACCTCGCGCAACCGCTTGCGATCCGCGGCATTGGTGATCTTACGGCTGATGCCGCCCCCTCGCGCGGTGTTGGGCATCAGAACGCAATAGCGCCCGGCCAGGCTGAGATAGGTGGTGAGCGCCGCGCCTTTGTTGCCGCGTTCTTCTTTCACCACCTGGACCAGCATGATCTGGCGGACTTTGATTACGTCCTGGATCTTATAGCGGCGGCGGCGGATGGCGCGTTCGCGATCCTGGATCTCTTCGCGCGGATCATCGGCGCCCGACTGCTCGATCTCGGGCTCTTCGGAGACAGAGTCGGCCTCGGTGGCCTCCTCCTCTTCAGCTGGGGCCTTGGCTTTGCGCGACCGGCGCGGCTTGGCGCTGCGCACGCGGGTCTTGCGCGGCTCCTTGGCTGGCTCAGAATCGGGTTGGGTAGAAGCATTGTCCGCCTCGACAACCGCGACATCCTCGGAAATCGACTCGTCTTCCAGGCCACTCGCCTCGGCCATGCTGCCGGATGTCGGCGGCGTGTCATCGGGATCGGGCGTTGCATCGCCTTGCGGGACTGCGTCATCCGTCTCGGGCGCGGCTTCGGCGGCGACCTCGTCTTTCGCCGTCTCCGGTACAGCGTCGTCCGCCTCGGCGGGAGCAGCCGCCAGCTCGGGGTCTTCAGGATCGGTTGCGGCCGCCGGCGCATTGTCCTCGACAGCCTCGACTGTTGGCGCTACAGGCTCGACCACCCGCGTTGAGGCAACCGGTTCGGGTGCGGCGATCTCGGCTTCGGCCTCGGCAGACACGGGCGCATCGGCCGTCTCGGCGGGCTCTCCTGCGATCTCGAGACCCTTGGGCACCGTTGTCTCGACCTCGGCAGAAACAGCGGCACCGCTGTCGAGATCGATGACTTCAAGCCCCGCGACCCCAGCCTCGGCCCGGCCCGACCGTTTGCCGCGCCGGCTGCGCCGTTTCTCGGGCTTTTCGGTTGTGGGCTCGGCAGCCTCAGCCTCGGATTTGGCTGCCGGCTTCTCGCGCTCCTTGGACTTACGCGAGCGGCGACCGCGCTTCGAGGCCTTCTCTGCCTCGTCGTCCTCGGCGGCCGCGTCTGCACGGGCCTCACGCTCTTCTTCGGCGAGCAGCGCCTCGCGATCCGCCATGGGGATCTGGTAGTAATCCGGGTGGATCTCCGGAAACGCCAGGAACCCGTGGCGGTTGCCTCCATATTCGACAAACGCCGCTTGAAGCGACGGCTCGACCCGGGTGACCTTTGCGAGGTAGATGTTCCCCGCAAGCTGGCGTTTGTTTATGGACTCAAAGTCAAAATCTTCGACCTTGTTTCCGTCGACCACCACGACCCGGGTCTCCTCCGGGTGGGTGGCATCGATGAGCATCTTTTTGGGCATGGAACTCCTCAGCGCCAAGCCGCCCGGCCTCGGAAGGCGGGATGGCCCGAATGCGCTGTCTTTTTGCAAGGGCGAGCCTGCGGCGGCCCGTCGCGCCTGCTGACCAAGCGGAGCAACGCTCCGGGGCAGGGGGGCGCGTCATCGGGCGGGGCGCGGGCATCGCAAACTTCCTAAATCTCACCGCCGTCAATTGGCGACGACTCTGACAGTGCGCCTCGTAGCGCAAGATCGACCGGGGCCACTGGTCCGTGGGTTGGGCCGCGTTGCAGCCCGGTTGACACGGAATTCCGAAAAGGGGGAGCGACAGAGGTCCGCGCGCTGGATCGCCTTGTCGGAACAGTCGTGACCGGCCATCCCTCAGCGTCCTTACCAAGCGCCCGCTCCGAAAACAATTCCATTTTGCAGAGCGGGGTGAGCCGAGTGTACCAAAGGGCGGGTCGAGCGAAAGGAGAGGGCCGGTGCAGTCGAAAATGAGAACCATCTGGGGGGTCATCGCATGCCTCTTGGCATGGCTTTGCGCCTCGATCGGCTGGGCGGAGAGCCGCTTGTCGATCCTCAGCCTCGAGCAGAGTATGAGCCCGTCCGAGGTGCTGTTGACGCTTAGCTTCGACCGACCGGCCAGTGCCCGCGTCTTCACCCTGCAATCGCCGCGGCGTTTGGTCATCGACCTGCCAGCCTTCGAGTGGGTAGGGCCGCCGCCCGAGCGCAAAGCGCCGGTGGCCGAGATCCGCTACGGCCTATTCCAGCCGGACACCGGGCGCATTGTCATGGAGCTTGACCGCCCGGTTCAGGTGCGCCGGCAGCCAGCCCCGGATGCAGGCTTGGCGATCGCGCTGATCCCCAGCAGCGAGGCGGTTTTTGCCCAAACCGCGGGCTGGCCCGACGACGCGCGCTGGCAGGGGGTCGAGAACAGCACCGCCCCGCGCTCGGACGGCATCATCGTGGCGGTTGATCCGGGCCATGGCGGCATCGATCCGGGTGCCGCAGCCGAGGGCTTGGTCGAGAAGCACATCGTTCTGGACTTCTCTCATCTGTTGGTGGCCGAGATCGAGAAGGTCCCGGGCCTCAGCGCCTTTTTGACGCGCGATGATGACCGCTTTCTGCCCTTGCGAGAGCGCGTCCGGATCGCCCGGGCCGGTGGGGCGCATGTGTTGCTCTCGATCCATGCGGACAGCTTGGCGTCTGGGATTGCCGACGGAGCCAGCCTCTACACGCTCTCGAGCCAGGGCAGCGATGCGGCGACCAAAGCCTTTGCCGAACGCGAGAACCGCGCGGATGTCCTGGCCGGTGTCAATCTCTCGGGCAACGAGGACGATGTGACCCGCCTGCTGATCGACCTTGCCCGGCGAGGCACGACGGACGAGTCGGTGAAGCTCGCCGATGCGATCATCGACGCCCTGTCAGGGGATATCGATCTGCTCGACACGCGTCCCCATCGCCGCGGCAACTTCTTTGTGCTCAAGGCGCCGGATCTGCCCTCGGTCCTGGTCGAGCTCGGCTTTCTGACCAGTGCGCGCGACCGCGCCCTGCTGATCGATCCGGTATGGCAGGCCAAGATGGCCCGCGGCATGGTGCGCGGGATCCGGCGGTGGACCGAGACGGCCTCGCCCGGCTTTCTCGAACCCCGCTAGTGCGATCCCGCGGCTTCGACTATATCTGAGCACAGTGACCCACCGCTCAGGGCGCCCCTGGCAGGAGGACCTGGATGATCCGGATACTGGCCATGCTTTTCGCCAATGGGGTGATCGCCATGATGTTCGGTTTTGTCGCCTTGGGCGCGATTGAGCGCATGTACGGCTCGGATCTGCCGGATCACGACGAACTGGTGGCCTACACGCCCGCTCTGCTCAGCCGGGCCTATTCGGGCGAGGGCCAGGTGATCGCCGAGTTTGCACGTGAGCGGCGCGTCTTTGTGCCCTATGATGAGATCCCGCCGCTGGTGGTGAACGCCTTCATCTCGGCCGAGGACAAAAACTACTGGCAGCATCCGGGCGTCGATGCGACCGGCATTGCCAAAGCGGTGATCCGGTATGGTATGGCCCGGGCCCAAGGACGCCAGGTCCGCCTGGCCGGCGCCTCCACCATCACGCAACAGGTGATGAAGAACTTCCTGCTCGACCGTGACCGCGAGATCGAGCGCAAGATCAAGGAGATGATCCTGGCCCTGCGCCTGGACGGCGCGCTGTCGAAGGAGCACATCCTTGAACTCTATCTCAACGAGATCTTTCTCGGCGCGCGGGCCTACGGCGTTGCCGCAGCCGCGCGGAACTATTTCGGCAAAGCGCTGGAGGATGTGGGCCCGGGTGAGGCCGCCTATCTCGCGGCTCTGCCCAAGGCGCCGTCGGATCTGCACCCGATTCGCAACCGAGAACGCGCAGTCGAGCGACGCAATTACGTGCTCGAAGAGATGGCACAGAACGGGCATTTGCCCCGCGATGTGGCTGAGGACGAGAAGACAAAGCCGCTCGAGACCATCCTCGAGCACGACGTCGCCGACCCGCTCGCCCCAACCCGCCCGAGCTATTTCACCGCTGAGGTGCGTCGCCAGGTGATCCGCGAGATGGGCGAGCCTGCGCTCTATGAGGGCGGCTTGACCATCCGTGCGACGATCGATCCGAGGCTGCAAACCGAGGCGGCAGCGGCATTGCGCACCGGGCTTGAGGAGTTCGACCGCAAAAGGGGCACATATCATGGGCCCTATGCCGTGATCGAGACGGTCGCGGAGGGACAAACCGAGGGTTGGGACGCTGCACTCGGTGATCTTGAGTTGCCGCGCGATCTTACCGACTGGCAGGCCGCGGTCGTGCTCTCGGCAGGTGAGCGCACGGTCCGCATCGGTTTGTCCGATGGCAGCGAGGCCGATCTGCCCCTGTCGGAGGCGCGCTGGGTCGCGCGCATCCGCGATGGCGAGCGTGAGGCGGGAAAGCCGGACCGCGCCGGTGATCTCTGGCGGCCCGGCGATGTGATCTTTGTCAAGTCAAAGGAGGAGGGCGGCTGGTCCTTCCGCCAGATCCCTGAGATCCAAGGGGCCTTTATGGCCATGGATCCGCACACGGGCCGCGTGGTGGCGATCCAGGGTGGGTTCTCCCATGATGCGAGCGTGTTCAACCGGGCGACCCAAGCGCAGCGACAACCGGGCTCCTCTTTCAAACCCTTCGTTTATGCGGCGGCGCTCGATGTGGGCTATGCGCCCAACACGATTGTTCTGGACGCCCCCGTGGTGGTCAAGGCGGGCGGCAAGACCTGGCGACCCAAAAACTCCTCGGGCGGATTTTATGGCCCGACCCCGCTGACCAATGGCATCGTCTTTTCCCGCAACCTCATGACCGTGCGTGTGGCCCAAGCCGTGGGCATGGAGCGCATCGCCGAATATGCCGAGCGCTTCGGCGTTTATGCGGATATGCCAAACCACCTCTCCTATGCGCTCGGGGCCGGAGAGACCACGCTGTGGGACATGGTGGCGGCCTATGGCATGTTCGCCAATGGCGGCCGCCGAGTGCGCCCGACGGTGATCGACCGCATCCAGGACCGCTATGGCAACACGCTCTATCGCCACGATCCGCGGGTCTGCCAAGGCTGCGCCACGTCCGACTATGCGCCCGATGCCGACCCCATGCTGTTCGACGCGCGCGATCAGATCATGAACCCCGTGACCGCGCACCAGCTCGTCAAGATGATGGAGGGCGTGGTGGACTACGGCACCGCCGCGCGCACGGTCGGCGGGCTCGAGTTTCCCGTGGCCGGCAAGACCGGCACGACGAACGAAAGCAAGGACGCTTGGTTCATCGGCTTTGCGCCGAACCTCGTGGCCGGCTGCTATATCGGCTATGACCAGCCGCGGCCGATGGGGCGGGGATCCTATGGCGGCACGCTCTGTGGGCCGGTGTTCCGGCGCTTTATGGCGCGGGCCATGGCGGACCGTGCGCCGGGGCGCTTCGAGACCCCTGGCTTCACCGAGACCGTGCTGGTGAAGGTGGACCGCGAGACGGGCGCCCGCCTGCCCGATGATGCAGAGGGCCCGAACGTGGTCGAGCAGATGTTCGAGCGCGGCAGCCAGCCGGAACTCTTCCAAACCGCCGAAGCCCTCGTGGCCGATGAATTGCTGTTCGCCGATATCGGAGAGGGCTTGCCCTTTGAGTTCGGCGATGACTCGGACCTGCCCTATGATGTGGGCGGCGAGAGCCCTGTGCCAAGCGCAGGCACGACGGGAGCCGCAGAGCAGGACCCGGCCCGTCCCCAACGCCCGAGCGCACCGTCGGGCGGCGTTGGCCTCGGCACTGGCGGCCTCTACTGAGCCCGCAAGCATACCTGCCTGGCAAACGACCTCCTGGCGAGCCGGCGCGACGCCAGAGCGCTCTTTGACGCCGCCGCCGAGCACAGCTATGTGTCCCGTTCGATCCAGACCCGCCTGAGGACTGCCATGAAGGCCGAAACCGCCGCAACTGTCGCCGACATCGAGAAATCGCTGACCCTGCTGCGCCAGCGCATCGGCTGGGAGACGGCGGAGCACCGTCTCGAGGAGATGAACGCCCGGGCCGAGGATCCGACCCTGTGGAACGACCCAGCCCACGCGCAGAAGGTCATGCGCGATCGCCAGCGTCTGGCTGATCAGGTAGACGGCTACCGCAAGCTGGCCGGGGCGCTGGACGACAATCGCGAGCTCATCGAACTCGGCGAGGCGGAGGACGACGCGGACGTGGTGGCCGAGGCCGAGCAGGCGCTGAGCGACCTGCGCGACGAGGCTGCGGGAAAAGAGATCGAGGCGCTCTTGTCCGGCGAGGCCGATGGCAACGACGCCTTTCTCGAGATCAATGCGGGTGCTGGCGGCACCGAGAGCTGCGACTGGGCCCAAATGCTTGCGCGCATGTATGTGCGTTGGGCCGAGGCCCACGGCTACAAGGTCGATTTGCAGGCCGAGAGCGCGGGTGAAGAGGCAGGCATCAAATCGGCAACCTACCAGATCAAGGGCGACAACGCCTTTGGTTGGCTCAAGACCGAATCGGGGGTGCACCGGTTGGTGCGGATCTCGCCCTATGATAGCCAGGCGCGGCGCCACACCTCGTTCAGCTCGGTCTGGGTCTATCCGGTCATCGACGACACGATCGAGATCGACATCCCGCCCAATGACATCCGCATCGACACCTATCGCAGCTCGGGCGCGGGCGGGCAGCACGTGAACACGACCGACTCTGCCGTGCGGATCACCCATTTGCCGACCAACATCGTGGTCACCAGCTCTGAAAAATCCCAGCACCAGAACCGGGCCATCGCCATGCAGGCGCTCCGCTCAAAGCTCTATGAGCTCGAGATGAAAAAGCGCACGCAAGCGATCCAGGACGCTCATGATGCCAAGGGAGAGATCGGCTGGGGCAACCAGATCCGCTCCTATGTCCTCCAGCCCTATCAGATGGTCAAAGACTTGCGCACGCGGGTCGAGACCACCGACACCCAAGGGGTGCTCGATGGCGATCTGGACAAGTTCATGGCCGCGGCCCTGGCGACGGATATGACCGGCAAGACCCGCGCGGATGCCGAGGACGACGATCTCGTCTAAGGGCTGTGAAAAGGCTTCAATCTGACACGTATTCGACGACACGCTCGGTCAGATTGGGATTGAGAGGCTTGTAAAGAAGCATGTATTGCTTGCCGCGACGTGCGCCGCGGCCCAGAGGCAGCGCTGTGACCAGCTTTAGGCATTTGGTAGGAGCACTCTCTTCGCCCGACGACCTCTTCTGATAGGTCACGGCGCCTCGCACTAG
This sequence comes from Pseudomonadota bacterium, assembly GCA_039187815.1. Taxonomy (GTDB): domain Bacteria; phylum Pseudomonadota; class Alphaproteobacteria; order Rhodobacterales; family Rhodobacteraceae; genus Thermohalobaculum. Next base: position 22,843 of record JBCCZI010000045.1, read on the forward strand.
GCCGTCCGTACGCGCTGATCACACTCTGCGCGAAATCGATGAATCGGTGTCCGACGCTTCGACAGCACAGGGATCATTGGCGTTGAGCGCATCGGCGACACGGTCTTCGGCGTCTCGGATCTGATCAATGATCACAATCCAGGCGGGACCGGCTTTGCCGAGTGGACAATCGACATCACCGGCTTCGTTGATTTCACCATCAAGACACCTCCCCGCTCACCGGGTTTGCCGGTCTCGGCGCGTCGCGTCGCCGCGCGTCACGCCAGATGCACTGATCCTTGATCGGTCGTTGATCGCCTGGGGGCAGGGGGCTCCCCACATCTGTGCAAACGCGTCTGAGATGGAGAACCCCATGACCCGACCCATCCTCGCCGCCCTGGTGGCCGCAGTGGCTGTGACCGCCGCCCTTCCCGCCGATGCCATGCGCCGTGGCGACAACGCGGTTAGCCAGTCCCGTGCCAAACTTGAGAAAGAATGGCGCCGCGCCCGCGCCAATGGCGGGTATGGAAACCCGGTTTCGGCGCTGCTCGGCATACTCGCTGGCCAGGAGCTGCGGCCCGGAACGCTACAGCCCTCGTTCACCTCCTCGACCGCGGTGGATGCCAATTCTATCCGCTGAGCGCGCCCCGCCGGAGGCTTGCCAAACGGGCGGTGTCGGGGCACATCGCTGGCCATGGATGCGCCCGATCAGATGACCCCCGAGGCGGCAGCCGCAGAGATCGCGCGGCTGTCGGAGGAGATTGCCGCGCATGACCGGCGCTACCATGCTGAGGACGCGCCCATGGTCTCCGATGCAGACTACGACGCGCTGAAGGCACGGCTGCGGGCGCTGGAGCAGAGCTTCCCGGCGCTCGCTCAACCCGACAGCCCGACGCAGCGGGTCGGATCGGCGCCCGCCGAGGGGTTCGCCAAGGTCCGCCACCGCGTCCCCATGCTTTCGCTTTCGAATGCGTTTACCGAAGAGGATGTGCGCGACTTCACCGCCCGGGTCCGCCGGTTCTTGTCGCTTACGGCCGAGACACCGGTGGCCTTTGTCGCCGAGCCCAAAATCGACGGGCTGTCGCTGGCGCTCCGCTATGAGGGCCGCCAGCTGGTCGAGGCGGCAACCCGCGGGGACGGGCTCGTGGGCGAGAACGTGACCGCCAATGCGCGCGCGATCGCCGACATCCCCGCCGCTTTGCCGCCCTCCGCGCCCGACCCGTTCGAGGTGCGGGGCGAGGTCTATATGCTGCACTCAGACTTCGTCGCGCTGAACCAGCGCCAGACCAATGCCGGGGCCAAGGTTTTTGCCAATCCGCGCAATGCCGCTGCGGGCTCACTGCGTCAGCTCGATGCGGCGATCACGGCCGACCGGCCGCTGCGCTTCTTTGCCTATGCCTGGGGCGAGGCCGCCATACTGCCTGACGAGACCCAATCGGGGGTGCTTGAGGCCTTTGCCGAATGGGGGTTCTCGATCAACCCGATGATTGCGCGCTGCGAGAGCGTGGAGGCCATGCTGACCCACTATAACCGCATCGAACAGGTGCGGGCCGATCTCGGTTATGACATCGACGGGGTGGTCTACAAGGTCGATCGCCTGGACTGGCAGGGGCGCATGGGCATGCGCTCGACCACGCCGCGCTGGGCGACGGCGCACAAGTTTCCGGCCGAACGGGCAACCACGGTGCTCGAGGGCATCGATATCCAAGTGGGGCGCACGGGCGCGCTCTCGCCCGTGGCGCGGCTGCGGCCCGTCACGGTGGGCGGTGTCGTGGTCTCGAATGCCACGCTGCACAACGAGGATTATATCGCCGGCATCGGCGGCGACGGCGCTCCGATCCGCGAAGGGCGGGACCTGCGGATCGGCGATACGGTGACGGTCTATCGCGCGGGCGATGTGATCCCGAAGGTGATCGATGTGGATCTCTCCAAACGCCCGCCCGATGCGGTCCCGTACGTGTTCCCCGATACCTGCCCGGTCTGCGGCAGCCCGGCGCTGCGCGAGCCGGGCGAGGCCGTGCGCCGCTGCACCGGCGGGTTCATCTGTGCCGCCCAAATCGTTGAGCGGCTGAAGCATTTCGTGAGCCGTGCGGCGCTCGACATCGAGGGGCTCGGCACAAAGCAAATCGAGGCGTTCCACAGCGAGGGGTTGATCGCGGCCCCAGCCGACATCTTTCGGCTGAAGGATAAGGCCGAGGCACTGCGTCGCCGCGATGCCAAGGGGCGGGCCACCAACCAAAGGTCCGTGGACAACCTGTTGGCGGCCATCGAGGCGCGCCGGGCGCCGGAGCTTCACCGCTTCATCTTCGCCCTCGGCATCCGCCATGTGGGCGAGACGACAGCCAAGCTGCTGGCCCGGCACTATGGCACATGGCCTCGCTTTGCCGAGGCCATGGGGCACTCGGCAAGCGACGCAGCCGTCCGGGCCGAATTGACGGATATCGACGGGGTGGGTGAGACCCTGGCCAACGCGCTGATCACCTTTTTTGCCGATCGGCAAAATGGGGCGGCGCTCCGCGCGCTTCTGGCCGAGATCACCCCCGAGGAGGCGGTTGTCATCGAGGCTGGGACCAGCCCCGTGGCCGGCAAGACTGTGGTCTTCACAGGCAAGCTCGAGCGAATGAGCCGCGACGAAGCCAAGGCCCGGGCCGAAGCGCTGGGCGCCAAGGTGGCCGGCTCCGTATCGGCAAAGACCGATATGCTCGTGGCGGGCCCGGGTGCTGGCTCAAAGATGAAGAAGGCCACAGAGCTCGGTATCGAAACGCTCAGCGAAGACGACTGGCTCAGACTGATCGGAGATGACGCGTGACGCCGCCCCGCCCCATCCCGATGTCCGATCTCTCGGCGCCCGTCCGTGACGACCTACTGGCGCTGAACAACGCCCATGCGGTCGAGACCTCGGAGCTGACGGCTGCCGAATGGGACAGCATGCAAGCCGAGGCCTTTGCCGCGCTGGCCATCGGCAATGCCGGCTTTGTCCTGGCCTTCGATCAGACAGCGCAGTATAGCAGCACCAATTTTCAGTGGTTTCAAAACCGGTTCGAGCGGTTTGTTTATGTGGATCGGATCGTCGTCTCGGCGCAGAGCCGCGGCCAGGGTGTGGCCCGCATGCTCTACCAGGCGCTGTTTGCGCTGGCGCGAGACGCCGCACATCCGCGGGTGGTTTGCGAGGTCAACCAGACGCCGCCCAATCCCGGCTCGGATGCCTTCCACGCGGCCCTCGGCTTTCGCCCGCTCGAGACCCGTGCCCTGTCGCCCACCAAGACGGTGCAGTACCTCGAATGCCCGATCTGAGGCGGGCGCCGTGTCCCCGCTTCCCGTCAGACACAGCCCGCCGGAGCAACCAGGCATGGACCGGTTCTTCGCCGGGCGTTGACGCCGCCTTGGCGCCGCGCCATCAGGGGCCATGGCTCGCCCCGAGATCCTCTTTCCCCTGTTCGCCTCTGTCGAGGGCCTGCCCGGAGTCGGTCCCAAGACCGCTGGTCTGTTCGCCCGCCTGCGCATCGAGCGCCTCCGCGATCTGTTGTTCCATGTGCCCGAGCGGCTGGTGGATCGCCGCCCCCGCGTAGGCCTGGCCGGCCTTGAGCCGAAGGACGTGGCAACTGTCACCGTGCAGATCGAAGACCACCGCCCCGGCCGAACCCGTCATCAACCCTATCGCGTGTTCGGCGAGGCCTCAGATGGGACGCTCGAGATCGTCCATTTCAAGACCAATGCCGAGTGGATGCGCCGGCTCTATCCTCTGGGCGAGGCGCGGCTGGTCTCGGGCCGGGTCGAGCTTTGGGACGGACGTTGGCAGATGCCCCATCCCGATCATGTGCTCGAGCCGGCGAAAGCCGACACGTTGCCGCCGTTCGAGCCAGTCTACGCTCTGACCGAGGGGTTGACGGGGCGCCTGGTCGGTCGGGCCGTTCTGGCGGCCCTCGACCGGTTGGATGGCATGGAGGCTTTGCCCGAATGGATCGAGCCCGGGCTGCTGGCCGAGCGCGGATGGCCTGCGATCGCCGCGGCCCTGCGCGCGATGCATCTGCCGGATGCCGCCTCGGCTCTGGCCTTCGACGCGCCGGCCCGGTCGCGCTTGGCCTATGATGAGCTTCTGTCGCACCAATTGGCGTTGCAGCTGGCCCGGTCCCGGATGCGCCGCGGCAAGGGTCTGGCGAGTTCTGGCGATGGCAGGCTGCGCGCCATCGCCGCTGCGACCTTCGGTTATCCGCCAACCGGCGCCCAGAGCCGCGCCTTGGACGAGATCACCGCCGACATGGCCGAGCCCGTGCGCATGATGCGCCTGCTGCAGGGCGATGTGGGATCGGGCAAGACCTGGGTGGCCGCCATGGCGCTGCTGACCGCGGTCGAGGCCGGCGGGCAGGGCGTGATGATGGCCCCGACCGAAATCCTGGCGCGCCAACATGCCGCCTCGCTCGGCCCCATTGCCGAGGCAGCGGGCGTGGAGCTGGTCGTGCTTACGGGCCGCGACAAGGTGGCCGAGCGCCGCGAGACGCGCGCCGCGCTCGTAGCCGGCCAGGCCAAGATCGCCGTCGGCACCCATGCCTTGCTCCAGCCCGATGTCGTCTTCCAGGATCTCCGCTTGGTGGTCGTCGACGAACAGCACCGCTTTGGCGTGCGTCAGCGGCTCGAGCTAACCGAGAAGGCCCCGACGGGCGCCGATGTGCTAGTCATGACCGCAACGCCGATCCCACGGACCTTAGCGCTGGCGGGTTACGGCGATCTCGACATCTCGGTGCTGGACGAGAAGCCCCCCGGCCGCCAACCCGTCGAGACGGCGCTGGTCTCCCAGGACCGCTATCCCGAGATCGTTGAGCGCTTGAAGGCGGCCGTGGCACGAGGCAGCCGCGCGTACTGGGTCTGCCCGGCGGTCGAGGAGGACGAGGATACGCCCTTCATCTCTGTCGAGGAGCGGCACCGCAAGCTGGCCGCCACCTTGGGGCCCGAGCGCGTCGGTCTGGTGCATGGCCAGATGCCCGACGAGCAGAAAGACGCAGCCGTTGCGGCCTTTCAAGCGGGCACCGTGCAGGTGTTGGTCGCAACCACGGTGATCGAAGTCGGCGTCGATGTGCCTGAGGCCACGATCATGGTCGTCGAGCAAGCGGACATATTCGGCCTCGCGCAGCTCCATCAGCTGCGAGGCCGCGTGGGCCGCGGGGCAGGGCGCTCGTCCTGCCTGTTGATGTTCCCGCCCGAGATCACCGAGACCGCGCGGGCCCGCCTCGCCGTCCTGCGCGAGACCGAGGACGGCTTCCGCATCGCCGAAGAGGATCTGCGCCTGCGCGGGGCCGGCGATCTCCTGGGCCACGCCCAATCCGGTCTGCCGCGCTTTCAAGTGGCGGATCTCGAGAACGACGCCGCCCTGATGGCGCGCGCACGGGACGATGCCCGCCTGGTGCTCCACATCGATCCCGAGCTCAGCACACCGCGGGGAACGGCTCTGCGCAGTCTGCTCTACCTTATGGAGCGGGACCAATCGGTGCGTCTGCTCAAGAGCGGCTGAGCGGCTCGGGCCAGAATGTTCGCATTTGTGCAAATTTTGTTCTTGATTTATTCAGGAACATATGTTGAACATAGGGCATCGAACAGGAACGGAGTGCCGCCATGATCGCCATCAAAACCGCCCGCAGCTTCCTCGCCTCAGCCCCACGTGAGGCTGCAGCGGATGCGCTCGGTGTCTGCGCCATCGCCCTGTCCGTCTTTGCCGGTTTCCTGCTGCCGGGTTTGTTCTGAGTTTGCCCTGCAGGCGCGTTCGCGGTCTGTCCCTCGTCCCCCCAGGTGATCTTTTCGTCGCCGACGGCTCCAACACACCGCCTCTGCCTGCCTCTTCGGCCGCCACGCACCTCGCGTCGGCGGCCTTTTTTTCTGCAAAGGACAGCATGTCATTGCCCAGCTGTGGGCGTGGTAAGGGCATGTTAAACTTCCTTCATATACCGTTGCACTGAGGCCGAATGAAAGGCGAACATCCGTGACAGCGATCATCTTGGCAACGCAACGCACGGGCAGCACGCTGCTCTGTTCTGAGTTCGAGAATCTCGGTGGTCTGGGCCGGCCGGGGGAACACTTCCTGCCCTGGCTGCGGGAGAACGACGAAGCGGCTCAGCTTTCCACATCGGATATCGAAGAGGTCTTTGCGCGCGGGCGCGACGATACCGGGCGCCTCGGGCTGAAATTGATGGCCGATTATCTGCCGCGCATTGGCAAGGCAATGGGCGCACGCGGGGAGGACCCGCTGGAACACGCAGTCCATGCCGTGGACCGTGTCGAGGCGATTGCGGGGCCGGCCGCGTTGTTCCGCCTCGATCGCAGCGATGTCTTCGACCAAGCGCTGTCGAGCTATCTGGCCACTGCCACCGGGCTGTTTTTTCGCACTTCGGACGGATCGGTCACCGATAGGGATCGCGCGCAACTCGACAGCCACGAGGCGGCGCTGGCGGCCTTCGACGGCAAACTGTTCGACACCTATGTGGTGCAGGTCGAGCGAGACAAAGCCTTCCTGGCCGAGATCTGCGATGCCATCGGCCCGCCGATCCTGAACGTGACCTACGAAGACCTCGTCTCAGACCGACTCACATCCCTCGCAGCGTGTTGCGCCCATGGGGGGATCCGCTTGCCCGAAGCTGTTCCCGACCGATGGATGCGCAAGGTGGTCGGTCAAGACCACCGAGATCGTTTTCGCCAAGCCGCCGAGGCATTTTGGGAACAACGCGCCTCCCACGGCTATCCTGTCCCCGCCATTGCCCAGTGTGTGGTGCAGGCCGCGGAATAAAATCAATAATGACAATTATGAACAGGCCAAGAAATTATCACACCACACATTCGTGAATATGCAACAACCTATTTAACCGCATCCAAACGCATGCGACCCGTTTCGTAACATAACAGTAATTCGCGCCAAGTATTGGCTTGATTTCGAAGTTCTTGGCTCGCGCGAAGTGGCACGAAATCAAGACATAGTTCGGGTCTAGTGAATCTGCTTCGGCAATAATAATAGCGGTCTCATCCCCGTGAAAAACGTATACCCCATACCATTGGCGAACGGAAGATTCGCCGAGTATTGAGTTATTTCGCTAGCTGAGAGAGGTTCCGCAAGTCTCGATTATTGATCGTGATTTCTAAAAAATCGGTAACGGTAAGCACGGGCTGTCTCCTCAGCTGAGGGCCTCTAGAAACCTCGCCACCCGAGTGATTTGCTGATTCAATTGCGGTGCTGGAGCAGCGCGGGAGATTGGCATGGCGAAGCAGCCGGGGTTCTTTGACTTCGACGACCGGATGCGGCGGCTGAGCGATC
>JBCCZI010000046.1:0-29960 GCA_039187815.1 Pseudomonadota bacterium
CGCGAAACCGTCCGGGAGGTCTGCGCCGAGCTTGGCGTCTCCGAACGCCGCGTGTGCCGGGTTCTGGGGCAGCCTCGATCGACACAACGGCGCGTGTTGCGAACAGCCGAGGATGAGCCGCGGCTGACCGCGGAGATTGTCGCCCTGGCGGTGCAGTACGGCCGCTGCGGCCGGCGACGCTGATTTGGCACACTTCGGGCAAAACCACAGCGAATGTTGCGAAGATGTGTGAGCTACGGCCGCAAAATGTGGAAGGAAGGCCCCCAAACAGGCCCCTTTTTCCCAATAAAATCAACGAACTTGGCGACCCCGGAAGGACTTGAACCCTCAACCTGGCGATTAGAAGTCGCCTGCTCTATCCAGTTGAGCTACGGGGCCGTGGGCTTTGCATAACTTTGCGGTCGCGCCTGCGCAACGGCGAGGAGGATCCCATGGCACATCCGGTGGCGCTCAGCATCGCGGGGTCGGACCCAAGCGGAGGTGCGGGCATTCAGGCCGATCTCAAGGCGTTTTCAGCCCAGGGCGTCTATGGCGCCGCTGCGATCACGCTGATCACGGCTCAGAACACCCGCGGCGTGCAGGGGGTGGAGCTGCTCGCTCCCGCGCTTGTCACTGCGCAGATCACCAGCGTTCTCGACGATCTGGACGTCGGCGCGGTGAAAATCGGCGCCCTCGGCGCGGCGACTATCATCAAAGCGGTGGCAAAGGCGCTGACGGCCTATGCCGGGCCGGTGGTGCTCGATCCTGTCATGGTGGCGAAATCCGGAGATCCGCTGTTGGGACCCGAGGCGGTCAGCGCCTTGCGCGCCCTCCTGGTCCCCCGCGCAGATCTGGTGACACCCAACTTGCCCGAGGCGGCGGCCTTGGCGGGCACGCCGGTCGCGCAAAGCGCCGCCCACGCCCGCAACCAGGCCGAGGCGCTTTTGACAGCCGGCGCTGGCGCGGTGCTGATAAAGGACGGGCACGGGACCGGCGCGCAGACGGTGGACCTGCTTCACCGGCCCAACACCGAGCCGCTTGCCATAGGTCATCCGCGCATTGTGACCCGCAACACCCATGGCACGGGCTGTACGCTGTCCTCGGCCATAGCGGCAAGGCTCGCCCTGGGCGAGGACTTGGGGACGGCGGTCAGCCGGGCACGCGCCTGGTTGCAGGGCGCCATTGCCGGCGCCGACAGTCTGGAGATCGGTGCGGGGCACGGGCCGCTCCACCATTTCCACGCGCTCTGGCCGGTGACATCGCCCCACACCCCGTGATTGATCGCTCCAATGGGTATCGATAGAACGCGGCTGTCGCCCCCGGTTCGCCTGAACGCGAAGGAGCCCGCTCATGGCCGATATCTTCACCCTTGAGAACCTGTTCAATCTGGGGGTTCTGATCTTCCTCCAAGCCGTGCTCGGCTTTGACAACCTGCTCTACATCTCAATCGAGAGCCAGCGCGCACCGGCCGAGCACCAGGCACGGGTCCGCCGCCAAGGCATCCTGATCGCCATCGCGCTGCGGGTTATCCTGCTCTTTGTGATGATGCAGCTGATCGAGGCTCTGGCCGAGCCCTTTTACGTCTTTGCCTGGCCTGGCGTGATAGAAGGCGGCGTAAACTTCTCGACCGTGATCTTCGTGCTCGGCGGCGGCTTCCTTATGTATACGGCCGTCAAAGAGATCAATCACTTGCTGAAGCTCGAGGACCCGGAGCACGCGGACAAGGGCACCCAGAAATCCGCAACCGCAGTGATTGCGATGATCGTGCTTATGAACTTGATCTTCTCGTTCGATTCGATCCTGTCCGCTCTCGCGATCACCAAGGTCTTTGTCGTTCTGGCAACGGCCATTGTGATCACAGGTGTCGGCATGCTGGTGCTCGCCGATGAGGTCTCGAACTTCATCAAGAAGAACCGGAAATACGAGGTGCTGGGGCTCTTCATCCTGCTGATCGTGGGTGTGGTGCTGCTGGGCGAGGCGGGGCATGCAGCCGAGCCGCATCTCCATCTCTTTGGCTATCCAGTTGAGCCGATGTCGAAAACCACCTTCTACTTCTCTATCGCAGTGCTGGTCGTCGTCGACATCCTGCAATCGGGCTATCAGAAGAAGCTGGCGGCGATGCGCGCACGCGAGGTGGCGGAGCAGGCGGCCAAAACGGCGGCGGAGTGATTCTGCTCGGCCAAACCGACTCGCCCTTTGTGCGGCGGGTCGCGGTTGCGCTCCACCACTATGGTCGGTCCTTCCGGCGTGAGGTCCGCTCGGTGTTTGCCGATTTCGATGCGGTACTGGAGATTAACCCGCTCGGCAAAGTGCCGGCTTTACTGCTCGATGGCGGCGTCTGGCTGTTCGAGAGCCGGGCCATTTTAGAGCATCTCGACGCCGAGGCGCCGCCCGGCTTGGCGCTGACCCCAGCCGATCCGGGCATGCGGGCGGCGATGCTGCGCGTCGAGGCGGTGGCGATCGGACTGACCGAAAAGACCTATGAGCGCGGGCTGGAGTTCAGCCGTCGGGCAGAAGGCCGCCACGACCCTGCGATGGTCGCCCGCTTCGAGCGCCAGATCGGCAGCGCCCTGGCTTGGCTCGAGCGCCACATCGGCGCTCACTTTGCAGTCGGGGATCGGCTCAGCCGCGCAGATCTCGCCTTGACCTGCGCGCTCACCTATCTCCGCGCCAAGCTGCCGGCACTTTATGGGCCGGACGAGCAGCCACGGCTCGAGAACGCCCGCCAGAGGATGGAAGCCATGCCACCCTTTGCCGCCGCGCCCTTTTCAGAGGCTGAGGCGCGTGCCACGGGCTGGCGCCCGGAGGCGGCGGATCCAGAGTGAAGGGCCGGACCGGCCGTCGGGGCGAGGGACAGGAAACCCCTCAGACCGGCCCGGGGAGAGAGAGATGGCCCCGCTTTGAAACGCACACTGCGGGCACCATCACAGGGTTTGTCCCCCGAAGCACGCCAAAGGTTCAGGGCGCGGGTCGTCTTTTTAGGACGCGCCCGTCGATCGCGGCCAACCCGGCCAGGATCAAGGCCAAGCCGGCAAAATCTCGGACATCCAGACGCTCACCCAGCGCAGCCCAGCCCATCAGGATGGCCGATGGCGGGATAAGAAAGGTGACGAGCAGCAGATTGGTCGCCCCCGCCGCTTCGAGAATGCGGAAATAGAGCACGTAAGCCATGGCGGTCGACAAAACGGCGAGGCCTCCGATGGCCGCGATCGACTCGATGCTGGGCACTGGCAACGTCCAGGGTTGCTCGAGACCAAACGCAAGCGGCGCGAGCAGCAGCGTCGAGGCACTCACCTGGCCAAAGGCTGTCACCATGGGTGGGACCCCCATCGCCCGGAACCGCCGCCCGAACACACCGGCAAAGGCATAGGACAGCGCGGCCCCCAGGATCGCCACTTGGGCGAGAACTGCAACCCCGAGCCCGCCCAGCGCATCCCATCCGATCATCACCGCAACCCCGCTAAAGCCCAGGATTACGCCGGCCAGCTTCATGCCGCTTAGCCGCTCATCCGCCGTCATCCAATGGGCGACCAAGACGCCGAAGACCGGTGTCGTCGCATTGAGAATCGAGGCCAGTCCGCTCGCGATCTGGGTCTGCCCCCAGACGATCAAGCTGAAGGGTATGGCGTTGTTCAACAACCCCATGCCCAAGAACGCCAGCCATAGGGCCGGGGCGGTCGGCACCGAATGCCCGGCGATCCGCAGCGCCACCAACAGCGCCGCCGCCGCCAGCCCCACCCTCAGCAGGACGATGGTGAAGGGCGGCAAATCAGCAACGGCGATCCCAACAAACAGAAAGGACCCGCCCCATAAGACGGACAACGCCAAAAGCATCATCCAGACATGGGCAGGCATGGTGAGAGAGGCGGGTTTGACTTGGGCTTGCATGATGACCTCGCGCTTTGGCCCTCCCTGCCTAGCAACCCGACGGGCAGGCAGCAGCCCGTTTCACGCTCTTTTCCGAGCCGGTTGACCCTTACGGTTTCAAAAGGGGAGACTTGCCAACCGGCGGCAAAGCGGAGGGCCCATGATCCTGCAGCAATTGGTGATCGGCATGGCCGCGATCGCCGCAAGCGTCGTGATCCATGCCTCGTTCATGGTGGTCCTGCTCGGGCATATGGAGCGCTTTCCGCCGCATCATCGCTCCTCCTTCGCGCGGGCCGTGACCATGGTCGGCATCGTGTTGTGGTTCTTTCTCTCGATCTGCCTTATCTGCTGGGGTTGGGCCATGCTGCTGCGCTGGCTCGGGGCGCTCGGCAGCATGGAAGAGGCGCTCTATTTCGCGACCGTCACGTTCACGACGCTCGGTTACGGCGATGTGGTGCTGGAGCAGCGCTGGCGGTTGCTTGGCGTGGTTGCGGCCACCAACGGCACGATGATCATCGGCTGGACGACGGCGATGATCTTTGTGGGTGTCCAGCGGGTCTATGACGAGGAGGACCCCTGAGGCGCCGCGCCCGTTGCCATGCCCGCCCGGCATGCTAGAACGCGACCCGCCCATCCAGGAGGACGACCATGACCGAGCTGAGCTATCGTGAGCCCACCCCCAAGGTGATCGCCGGCGTCAAGGGCGATTGGGAGCTGGTGATCGGCATGGAGGTTCACGCCCAGGTCGCCTCGGAGGCCAAGCTGTTCTCGGGTGCCGCGACCGCCTTTGGCGCCGAGCCGAACACCCAAGTCAGCCTGGTCGACGCAGCCATGCCGGGCATGCTGCCGGTCATCAACCAGGGCTGTGTGGCGCAGGCGGTGCGCACCGGTCTGGGGTTGAAGGCCGCCATAAACCTGCGCTCGGTCTTCGATCGCAAGAACTACTTCTACCCGGATCTGCCGCAGGGCTATCAGATCAGCCAGTTCAAGCATCCGATTGTTGGCGAGGGCGAGGTGATCGTCGATATGGAGCCCGGCGTTGCCCGCCGCGTGCGGATCGAGCGCATCCATCTCGAGCAGGATGCGGGCAAATCGATCCACGATATGGATCCCTCGCTGTCTTTTGTTGACCTCAACCGTACCGGTGTGGCGCTGATGGAGATCGTGAGCCGCCCAGACATCCGAGGCCCCGAAGAAGCGGCCGAGTATGTGCGCAAGCTCCGCCAGATCCTGCGCTATCTCGGCACCTGCGATGGCAATATGCAGGAGGGCTCGCTCCGCGCCGACGTCAATGTCTCGGTCTGCAAGCCGGGCGATTACGAGCGCTTCCGCGAAACCGGGGACTTTGGCCATCTGGGCACACGCTGCGAGATCAAGAACATGAACTCCATGCGCTTCATCATGCAAGCCATTGATTATGAGGCGAAACGGCAGATTGCGCTTCTCGAGGACGGCGGCGCAGTCGATCAGGAAACCCGCCTCTATGATCCAGGCAAGGGTGAGACCCGCTCTATGCGTTCCAAGGAAGAGGCGCATGATTATCGCTACTTCCCCGACCCGGATCTGCTGCCACTAGAATTTGAGCAGGCATGGGTCGACGACATCGCGGCCAAGCTGCCGGAACTGCCCGACGAGAAAAGGGCGCGCTTTGTCGAGGCTTACGGCATCACGGAATACGATGCCTCGGTCCTGACCGCCGAGGTCTCCAATGCCGACTTCTTCGAAACCGTGGCATCGGGCCGTGATGGCAAGCAGGCGGCGAACTGGGTGATCAATGAGCTCTTTGGTCGCCTGAATAAAGAGGGGCACGGCATTGAAACCTCGCCCGTTTCCGCAGTACAGCTCGGAGGAATCATCGACCTGATCTCCAAGGGCGACATCTCGGGCAAAATCGCCAAGGATCTGTTCGAGATCGTCTATACTGAAGGCGGTGACCCGGCCGAGATCGTCGAGGCGCGCGGCATGCGCCAGGTCACCGACACCGGCGCCATCGAGGCCGAGGTGGACAATGTGATTGCAGCCAATCCGGAGAAGGTGGAGCAGGCCAAGAACAAGCCCTCGCTGGCCGGCTGGTTCGTCGGCCAAGTCATGAAGGCAACCGGAGGCAAGGCCAATCCGCAGGCAGTCCAAGGCCTGGTGCGCAGCAAACTCGGAATCGAATGAGCGGAGGCCCCTAGGCTCCGAAGCGCTCAGATCTTGGGGCGAGCGGTGCGCTCAGGCTTCATCTGACCGACGACCGCCTCGTCTCTGGCATCGCGTTGGTCTTCTCCATTGCTGTGATCGCGGCCTTGATGCTGTCGAGCCTCAAAGGCTGGCACACATGGCGCCAAGCCGATGCCTATTCCCAGATCCTGGGGTTGCGGGGGCAGAACGGGCTGGATGGTCTTCAGTCGTTCAATGCGGTGCCCATCCTGAATGATATCCCGGTCTACCAAGGGCTGGTGGCCGGGGCGGCCTGGCTGCTGGACAGCGATGTGCTGGTCACCGCGCGGGGGCTCAGCCTGCTGCTGTGGGTCCTGCTCTTCTCCAACGCCCTGATACTCGCCGAGCGCCTGTGGCTCGGGAGTGCCAAATACGTGACCGTGTTCTCGGCGACCTCAGCCCTCTATCTCCACTAATTTTCGACACCTGTGCCGGATGTGATGGCCTGTGTGCTCGGCATGATCGGGCTGCGCTGTCTGCTCGAGCGGCGCGGGCCTGGGCAGATCGGTCTCGGGGTCGCATACCTTGTCGTAGCGACGGCGGTGAAGAGCCCTGTCGCCTTTGTGTTCTGCGTGTTCTATTTGGGCCTGCGGATCCAGCACGCGCCCCGCTCCCTGCGCTTCTAGGTCAGAGAAAGCGCGCTGGCCGTGCTGTTGGCCGCGATCGCCGTCTCTGCCGGACTGGCGCGCGGAGAGTATCTGAGCGTTGGGCATTCAGCGGTCTTTGCCGACAATCCGACATGGTGTTCGAGACGTAGGAGATCCGGCTCGTTCCCGTGTTCCGGACGAATTTTGTGACGCGGACGGCGGGTGACAGCTTTGCCGGCCTGGCCTTTGGCCTGACCGTCTGCGCCGGCACGCTGGCTGTGTTTCTGTGGCGCCAGATGTGGCGCGGAACGGCGATGCGGATCCTGGTGCCCGCTGGCGCGGCGATCCTGGCCGGATGGCTGGACTTCGCCAATGTTTATGAGAAGCATGACTGTTATCAGCTGCCCACAGCCGTTTCGCCATCCTGATCGTGGGCGTGGTGCTGGAGGGCGCCGACGTCGCACCGGCTTGGCCCAGCAAAGCGCGGCTGAACGCGGTGTTGCTAATCGCCCTGCCCCCGGCCGTGCTGACCGGAGACAGCAAGCGCGAGTTTTTCCGCACGAGCGAGCTTGAGGTGATTGGGCACCTCGCGGCGCGGGCCTATGGGCCGATGGGCCGACCCTGCCGGTTACCGATGTGTTCACGGCCGGCGATACCTCGTTTGGAGGCCAGACCAAGCGTCCGTTCCAGCGGGTCAGCGCGGCCGAGTTTTCAACGGGTCGTCCCGAACTGCTCGCCCAGCATCAGGTTGTCGTGATCGATGCCGCCCTCGATTTGGATCCCGAGGCATTGGGTCCAGATCGGCAAGCACTCCTGCTCGGAGCCTACTTGATCGCCCTCCCCCAACCGCGCTGACAGGTTCCAGAGCGCGCGGTGGCAGGCCCGCCAACGCAACGCCCCTAAAAGCCGTGTCAGTGAAGGGCGTCACAGTCGTGCGGCCTTTCCGATGGCAAGTTCGCCCGGCGAGGGTTGTGTTTTAGCCAGGAGGCTCCCATGGCGATCATCCGTCTGTCCGTCTTCGAGGAGGGCGTCTTTGCGCCCGAGATGGACGGCACACTCGACACCCGAGAGTTCAGCGCGAACCGCGGCGTCGGGCGGCGTGGCACCGGCTTTCTGGGTCGACTCGACAAACCGGCGCTGGCCTCGGAGGACGACCATCTTGTGCGCTATCTGAGCCGGAGCCTCGAGCGGGAGGCCTCCGCCCTGCCGGATGGCGCACCGATCGTCCTCCTGGTCCATGGATGGGATTTCGACCCCGCCGTGGCCCATATCTCGCCACCCAAGCATCGCAAGGCAACAAACCCGCATTCGCGGCTCTATCACTTCGTCGCCAGCGGAGATTCGGACAGCGACACAACGCAAAGCCAAGAGACCGAGATGCGGCACCACTCAACCTCCTGGCCGCTGGGCTTGGGGATCGAGGCCGATGATGCGGGCGCCTCGGGTCTGGCGATCGCCTTTGGCTGGGACAGCGCGCCGAGTTGGCTCTCCTCACTGGTCAGCCACGGGCTGAACCCCTATGCGCGGGCCTACGATCTGGCCGAGCCCGCCGCCTGGCATCTGGTCGCGGTCATGGAGGCGCTGAGCGCGCTGTTGCCCGGCCGACCGATCGATATCTTCTGCCACAGCCTGGGCAGCCGCGTCGTGGTCCGCGCGATCGCCCAAGCCGCCGACTGGCCGATGCCCGAGGATGACCGCCCGCGGCTCGAGCGTACGGTGGCCTCGATCGGCCGGGTCCTGCTTCTGGCAGGCGCCGAGCGGGTGATGGAGGCACAGTTGATGATGCGCCGGCTGAACAAGACGACCGCTGGGCTGGTGCCGGACGACACACGGTCGAACACGGTCTTTCCAAAAATCCCGGAGTTCTACAATCTCGTCAGCCGCGAGAACGATGTGCTGGACAAGCTCGGCGAGAACTTTGGACCAGCGGATGCCGGGCCCAAACAGGTGATCGGGCACAACGGGCTCGAGCAGATCGATCCGGCTTGGCTCGACATCCAGCTCGACAATCCCGAGGTCGCCGACTGGTTCGCCAAGCCCGAGCGCGGGTTCGTCGTCTCAGGCGACAACCGCGGCGTCTTTGCGGTGCTGGACCATTGGATCCACTTCACATGGCGCGGCAACATGCACCTCTATCGGGCAATCCTGCGCGACCGCGGGGACTGGCGTGTCGCCGATATGCGCCAAAGCGGTCCCGACCCTTTCCGCCGCGCGAACATCCAACGGGGCTGGTTTGGCGACTGAGCCCCCGGTGCTCAGTCGTCGTCGTCCGTCAGCAAATCGACCGGCGCTGTGACGACCGCGGCGCCCACATCGACCGTGGTCTCGACCGCCGTTGCCGTCACATCGACAGCCGTCTCGACCACGGTCCCAACCACACAGCCCGAAAGCAAAATCACCAGGGACAGGGCCCTCATTCGCCCGGCGCCTTAAGTTCCATGGCGAGCGCGTGCACCGGCCCGGCCAGTTCCTCGGCCAAAACCTTGTTGACGGCGCGCTGCCGGGCGACGCGGCTTTCGCCTTCAAACCGTTCTGCTGTCATGCGCAGGCGGAAATGGCTCTCGCCGCCTTCGCGATAGCCGGAATGGCCCACATGGCGGTGGCTCTCGTCGATCAGCTCGAAGGTCTTGGGCGCAAAGGCCTCGTGCAGTTTGGTGGTCATCGTCTCGGTTATCGTCATGGCAAAAGTTCCATCGCAGACTATCGGCACAGGGCCGCTCTGGACTATGTTGAAGGGCTCAGGCAGGGATCGGAGGACATGCCCCAGCGCTCACCCTTGGAATACGATGTTTCGGTCAGCGCAGACAAGCGTCGGCGGACGCGGCGGCGTGGCATGTCCGGGGCCTTCGAGTCCTCCGAGCGGTGCTGCGAGTGGCCTGGCTGCCAGATGGTGGCCCACTACCGCGCCCCGGCATCGCCAGACCGTTTGGACGAGTTCCGATGGTTCTGTCTCGAGCATGTGCGGGAGTACAATCAGGGCTGGAACTACTTTTCGGGCCTCAGCGAAGACGAGGTCGAGCGTTTTCTGAGCGAAGCCAATGCCTGGGAGCGGCCCACTTGGAAGATGGGCGAGGGACCGCATGGAGGGAGGGCGCAGAAAACCGATGCCGAGGGCCGAGCCTGGGCGCGCTTTGGCTTCTCGGATCCACTCGATGTTCTGGGCGAGGCCGCCACGATCAGTCCTGGCCAGCAGACGGCAGGCGAGGCCGGCCGGCCACGCCGGCGTCTCTCGCGCCAGGAACAGCACGCGCTCGACACGCTGGGCGTGCCGCATCAGGTGACCGACCGGAGGACCGTGCGGGCGGCGTATCGGGAGCTGGTGAAGACCCTCCATCCAGACATGAACGGCGGCGAGAACCCCGATCCCGACCGCCTGGCGCGTGTGCTCCGGGCCTGGGATGTGCTGCGCCAAAACCCGCACTTCACGGACTGAGCCCCGTGCGGATCACGCTGCTCGGCACCGGCTGTCCCGTGGCGCATCCTCGCCGCGGCGGTGCCGCCACCTTGATCGAGACGGACGGTGCGCGGGTCCTGGTGGATTGCGGCTCGGGCGTGACCCAGGCCCTGGTGCGTGCCGGCTGCCCGGGCGCGACCCTCGATGCGCTGGTGGTCACCCATCTGCATTCGGATCATCTGGTGGATTTCTACCAACTCGTGATCTCGTCTTGGCACCAAGGGCGAACGCGGCCCTGGACCGTGCACTGCCCGGAGCCGGTGATCCCGGTCCTCGAGGGCATGATGGCGGTTTGGGAGGGCGAACGCGCGCTGCGGATCGACTGGGAGGCCCGCCGTTCGGTCGATGGCCTGCGTCCCGATGTGCGGCCCTTGGCCGAGGGCCGTGCACTGGATCTGGGGGATGTGAGGCTGGTCCCCGTCCTGGTCGACCATCAACCCATCGAGCCCGCCTTCGGCTTTGTCGTTCGACATGGCAATGAGACGGCGGTGCTCTCAGGCGACACCGCGCGTTGCGAGCGCCTGATCGCCGCCGGCCAGGGATGCGATCTGCTGGTCCACGAGGTATTCTTGCACCGGGAAATGACCGCAGGTAGCGGGACCCGCAGCGATTTGACCCTCGCTCGGGTGGCGCAGTACCACACGCTCAGCTCCGAAGTCGGCATGGTTGCCGCGGAGATGGCCGCGCGCGCCCTGGCCCTCACGCATTTCGTGCCTCCTGAGTTCGATGCCGACGCCCTGCTCGCCGAGATCAAGCAGAGCTTCGCCGGCCCGATCATCATTGGCGAAGACGGGATGGCATTCGACCTCACTGCCGGAACGCTCGCCAGCGGCCCGCTGCGCGCCAGAATTCTCTGAGCGCGCAGATGTTGGCCGACGAAACGATCGCCACCGAAATCCTCCGCCAGGTGGGATCGCGCGGCGCAGGCAAGAGCATCTGCCCCTCCGAGGTCGCACGTGCGCTGGCATCGGATTGGCGCCCGCTGATGCCGCGCGTGCGCGCAGTGGCCGGTCGCCTGGCCAATGCGGGCAAACTGGCGGTCACGCAACAGGGCATCGCGGTCGATCCGCTTGGCGTCCGAGGTCCGGTCCGTCTCAGCCGTCCACGCAAGGACTGACCGAGCGCCGCGCGCCCTGCTGCGCGGCTTGGCCGGCCCCACGCTCGCGGCGAGCGACAATCGTCGCGCCCGTGGCCCCGTCCCGCGGTCGCCATCGGCACCGCATCCGCTGCCCGCCGCGCGTGCGACCTCAGCCCCGGGCGACCAGCCCGATTCGGCACTTTGAGAGCAAGGGGCGCCAGTCTTCGGTGACCAGCAGACCCACGCGCCGCCTTGCCCTTGCCAAGCCGCTTCCTATCCTTCACAGACGGTCGGCGTGAGGCAAGGAGATGAGACCGATGGCAGATGGGAGCGCGAATCCCGCCGAGATCCCCACCGTCGAGCTGTCGGTGCGTGACACCTTCGGCGTCGACATTGACATGACCGTGAAGGGGTTTGCCGAGCCCACCGACCGGGTGCCGGCGCTCGACACCGCTTATCGCTTTGACCGCGACACGACGTTAGCCATTTTAGCGGGCTTTGCCCACAATCGCCGCGTCATGATCCAGGGCTATCACGGCACTGGCAAATCGACGCATATCGAGCAGGTCGCCGCGCGCCTCAACTGGCCCTGCGTGCGTGTTAACCTCGACAGCCACATCTCCCGCATCGACCTGATCGGCAAGGACGCCATCCGCCTCCGCGAGGGCGTCCAGGTCACCGAATTCCAGGAGGGCATCCTGCCCTGGGCGTTGCGCACGCCCACGGCCATCGTGTTTGATGAATACGATGCCGGCCGCCCGGATGTCATGTTCGTGATCCAGCGGGTGCTCGAGACCGATGGCAAGCTGACGCTGCTCGACCAGAACCAAGTGATCCACCCGCACCCGTCCTTCCGGCTGTTCGCAACCGCCAACACGGTTGGCCTTGGCGACACCACTGGGCTCTACCACGGCACCCAGCAGATCAACCAAGGCCAGATGGACCGCTGGTCGATCGTCACCACGTTGAACTACTTGGCCCACGACGCCGAGGCCGAGATCGTCCTGGCCAAGTGCCCCGAATACAAAGGCGGACGCGAGGACATGGTCTCGCGCATGGTGACGGTCGCCGATCTGACCCGCGAAGCCTTCATGAATGGCGATCTCTCGACGGTCATGAGCCCGCGGACCGTGATCGCCTGGGCCCAAAACGCGGAGATTTTCGGCGGCGATCTCGGCTTTGCCTTCCGCCTGACATTCCTGAACAAATGCGACGAGCTGGAACGGCGCCTCGTGGCCGAACTCTACCAAAAATGCTTTGGCGAGGAACTGCCCGAAAGCGCCGTGAGCGTAAGCCTCGGATGAAGACGGCCCTGGCACCGCCCCTTGGTGCCATTGCGCTCGGCGGATGCGCAGCCATTGAGCGGGAGCCACTGACCACCAACTGGGGCCCCGGTTTCCTGAGCACGGCGGAAGCTGCAGAGCTTGGCTGTGATGACAAGGCGGGCTTTGCCAAATGGTCGACTTGTTTCGCGGCCGCCAACATGGCGCGCTCGGCCTGCCGCCCGGACCACGCCGCAGCGCTTTCTCGGCTGGGATTTGCTTGCCTCGATGGATTTTGCGTCTCACCGACACTTCGTGTGCACGCGGCCAACAAAACAGCTGCAGAACTTTATGTCCAACAGATCATGATAGACGGTCAATGTGCGAGCAGCGTGACCACTCGGGAGTATGACATCGATGACGGTGGTATGCGGGCGCGGCCCAAGATGACCGCCGACATAGCAGCCGCCGAAAATTGAGGTAGTCCGAGCCGTATGGGGAGAGATCCATGACAAGCGCCGTGCCCGAGGGATATCGAAGCGTCAGCCCGTATCTCGTGACCCCGGATGCCGAAGCTGTGATGACCTTCGCGATCAAGGTGTTTGGAGCGACCGCCATTGAGCCCATCCTCCGCAGACCGGATGGACGGTTAATGCACGTGGCACTGACGATCGGCGACAGCGTTGTGATGATCGGCACGCCGCCCGAGGGAGACGTTAAGATGCCTGCGATGCTCCATGTGTATGTCGCCGATTGTGATGCGACTTATGAGGCTGCCGTGGCAGCGGGAGCAGCGCCGCAGATGTCGCCCGTTCTGCAACCCCATGGCGACCGCGCGGCGATGGTGAAAGACGCCGGCGACTGCCTCTGGTGGATTGCCAGCAAGATCGAGGATGTCTCGCCCGAAGAGATCGTCGCACGCGCACACGGAGGCGCGCAATGAGCAAGAAGCTGGACAACCCCGCGGAGCCGTTCAAGAAGGCGCTGGCCGAGGCGACGCGGGCGCTGGCGGGCGAGGACGAGCTCGACATCACCTATTCCTCGGACCCGCCGGGGCGGACGAATGCAGGGATGCGGCTGCCCAATGTCTCGCGCCGGATGACGCGGGACGAGATCATGCTGGCCCGCGGCACGGCCGATTGCTATGCGCTCAAGGAGCGGTTCCACAACGCCGCCACCCATGCGCGCTATGCCCCGCAGGGCGAGGTCGCCCGCAGCCTGTTCGACGCGCTCGAGACGGCGCGCTGCGAGGCGATTGGCGCGCGCGCCATGACCGGCGTTGCGCAGAACATCGACCAGCGGCTGGCCAACACGGCCAAGCGCCAGGGCTGGGCGGCGATGACCTCGACCGAGACGGCACCGCTGGAGGAAGCGGCCGGCCTCATGCTGCGCAAAGCGGTCACCGGACGGGAGTTGCCCGAGGACTGCGAGCACCTCCTCGGCTTGTGGCAGGGCTTTTTCGACGCCCATCTCGGCGAGAGCCTCGCAGGTGTGGGGGCGGATCTCGAGGACCAATCCGCCTTTGCGCGCCGCGCCTGGACGATCATCGAAGAGCTGGGCTACGGCGATCAGCTCGGCGATGACCCCGACACCACGCCCGAGGAAAACCAAGAGACAGAGGGCGAAGAGCCCGAACCCGAAGACGATCCCGAGAGCGACGGCACCGGCGAGGATGACAGCGACGACCAGGAGATGCTGCCTGATGATGTCCGTGGCGAGGACAGCGAGCAGTCCAAGATGGAGCTGTCGCTCGACCAGTCCGATGCGGAGATGGACGAGGCGGAGGCGATGGAGGCCGATGACGGCATGCCACCGCCCGAGAACGCGCCGGCCCCGCCATCGGAGGCCGATCCGAGCTACCGCATCTTTGCCGCGGAATTCGATGAGGTCGTCTTGGCCGAGGAACTGGCCGACGAGCCTGAGCTTGAGCGGCTGCGCGCCTATCTCGACAAACAGCTCGAGCCGCTGAAGGGCGCGGTCAACCGGCTGGCGAACCGCCTGCAGCGCCGGCTCCAGGCGCAGCAAAACCGCAGCTGGGAGTTCGACCGCGAAGAGGGCTTGCTCGATTGCGGGCGGCTTGCGCGCGTGGTCGCGAACCCGACGACCCCGCTCAGCTTCAAGGTCGAGAAGGACACTGAGTTCCGCGACACGGTGGTCTCGCTGCTGCTCGACAATTCCGGCTCGATGCGCGGGCGGCCGATCTCGATTGCGGCGATCACGGCCGATGTCTTGGCCCGCACGCTCGAGCGATGCCAGGTCAAGGTCGAGATCCTGGGCTTCACGACCCGCGCCTGGAAGGGTGGCGAGGCTCGCGAGAAGTGGCTGTCGGCTGGACGCCCCGCCTCACCGGGCCGGCTGAACGATCTGCGCCATATCGTCTACAAAGGGGCAGATGCCCCCTGGCGGCGGGCCCGGCGCAATCTCGGCCTGATGATGCGCGAGGGCCTGCTGAAGGAGAACATCGACGGCGAAGCGCTGGAATGGGCCCACAAGCGCCTTCTCGGCCGGCATGAGCAGCGCCGCATTCTGATGGTGATCTCGGACGGCGCGCCGGTGGACGACAGCACGCTCTCGGTCAACCCCTCGAACTATCTCGAGCATCATCTGCGGGAAGTGATCGCGATGATCGAGAAGCGCCGCGCGGTCGAGTTGCTCGCCATCGGCATCGGCCATGATGTGACGCGCTATTACGAGCGCGCCGTCACGATCACCGACGCGGATCAGCTGATGGGCGCGGTGACCGAGCAACTCGCCTCGCTGTTCGATACGGATCGGCGAGCCCGGATGCGCACCGCCGCGCGGGCGCCGCAGGGACGGCGAGGACGCGCGGCCTGACCAGGGCTTTCTTCGGAAAAACCTGGCGGCCTGCGGTCAGGTCAAGGGCACTTTGCCTCGACCCAGGCCTGCAGCGCGGCGCGTGATCCGCGGCCAAAGATGCCGTCGACCGTGCTGGTGTAAAAGCCCTTTTCGGACAGATACTCCTGCATCTGGACAGCGGTAAAATGGCCGCTTTCGAGCAGCGCCAACTGGTCTGCGACAGCCGCGTCGACATTCTCGAGCGAGCAGTTGGCGGCCGCCCGGCTCACTTGGGCGAGCGTGTAGGTGGGGTCCGCCTCGACCGCGCGCGAGTAGTCGCGCAGCGCGGCCTCCATATCCCCCAACTCCTCGAAATCGGCGCCGCGATTGTAGTAGGCATGCGCATAGGTCGGATCGATCTCGATCGCCCGCGTATGGTCGGCGATCGCCCCTTCGATATCGCCCATCGAGGCCAGCACATTTCCGCGGTTGTTGAAGCCGACCGAGTAGTTCGGGTCGAGCAGCAACGCGGTGTTGTAGTCGCCCAGCGCCCGTTCGGGCCGGCGGACCTGCTCATAAGCCAGCCCGCGATTGTTGAAGGCCCAGGCCAATTCCTTGCCGGTCAGTGCTTCGGATTTGATGATGCGGGTGCAGGACTCGATGCGCAAAATCACATCGGTCTCCTGAATGCACCCGTCGATGTCCGCGGCCGCATCGGCTCGGGCGGGAAGACCACCGCTCAGCACGCCAAGCGCAACTGTCACCGCCGTTACAAACGACTGCACGCGCATGATCTCTCCAGTCTTTCCCACCCTGCTGCCAGGCACACTAGCATTCCTTTGGCAAAAGCCAAATGTCGTTTCAATCCTTAGCATTGCGGCAGCAAGTGCATCTCGACACTGTGGCTGGGGCGTCCCGGTCATTCCCCATCCATCAGCGCCGGCTCAGCGCGCTCTCTGGCCGAACAGGACCTTCTGCGCCTCTTTGTCGTCCGAGAGGTTCGAGCGATACTCTTCGCCGAGTTTCCGGCCGGTCTGGACCGCGGGCCGCGCCCACATCCGATCGAGCCAGGCCTTCATATGCGGAAACTCCGCGATGTCCTGGTCCTGGCGCTGCCAGCCTTGGGCCCAGGGCCAAATGGCCATATCCGCAACCGAGTAGGCCCCGGCCACATACTCACGATCCGCCAAACGCTTGTTCAGCACGCCATAGAGCCGGTTGACCTCATCGCTGTAGCGCCGCTTGCCATAGGGCACCTCTTCCGGCGCATAGTGCAGGAAGTGGTGCGCCTGCCCCGCCATCGGTCCGACGCCGCCCATCTGCCACATCAGCCACTGCTCGATCTCGGCTTGCTCACGAAGATTTGCGCCGCCGTACTGACCGGACTTGCGTGCGAGATACTGCAAGATAGCCCCGGACTCGAACAGCGAGATCGGCGCGCCATCTGGCCCGTCCGGGTCGACGATGGCCGGCATCCGATTGTTCGGCGCGATCGCGAGGAAGTCCGGCGCGAACTGCTCGCCCTTCCCGATGTTCACATAGTGGAGCGTGTAAGGCAGCCCCATCTCCTCGAGCGCGATCGAGATCTTCCACCCATTCGGTGTCGGCCAATAGTAGAGATCGATGGGGTTGGGAGATGCGGGCATGCGTCGGTCCTCCTGGATGATCGCTCGCCTCTCAAGATGGGCGAAGCCGCAGTCTCCGCAAGGGCCAAGTCACGCTTGCGCGATGCGGGAGCGCGGCTACTCAGCGCCTCCCCCCTTTCGGAACGCGTCCAGCAGCATCCAAAAATCAACGCCCGAGAACCGATCTATGACTAGCCAGATCAGCGTGAACCCTGACAAGCCATGAATTGCTATAATGAACTTAGCGTCGCGGGAAACTTTGTAGAGACGCAAGCCTGACACGAGCCCCGGAAAGTCGCCACCTGATAAACGCTCAAATTCCTCCCCCATAGCATACAATAATCGATAGTGATTTCGCAAAGACCTGCCATTTATCCACGTAAATATCCCTACAAATAAAAATAATACAACATAATATTCTAAATCTATCCCTCTGTCATAGAAAATTGCAAATCCAAACAGAGCAATATACGTGGTCAGAAATGTTACCCAAATCACATCGATTTTTTGGGCAATCATCGTAGCCACTCGTATGTATTCGATTTTCGTCTTTGCATCCATCAGGTAATCCAGAAAAGCCCCGCGTAATAAGGTCATCCTGAAGCAAATACTACCTAGCGGCCTGCGTCTAGACCTCGGTGAGGGCGGAGGGCGTGAGGGGGCCGAGCGGTCCCTCGCCCTCGGCGACGCCGCCGCGCGCGCAGTGGTTTTCCCAGGCGGTGACACAATGCTCGCTCTCGCCCCGGAGCGCGGCACAGGCGAGATCGATCACGAGGCAGCACAGGCCCCACGCGAGCCAAGGGAACGCCCAGCGCGCCTCGACATGGTTCAGATGACTGCGCGCCGAGAAGGTCATCTCCGGCTCTCCGCCTGTCAGGGCGTTCAACACCAAAGAGGCCCGGAAACAGGCGGCCACCATGAACTCTTCGTCCCGCACATCGGATGGTAGCTCGCCCGTCAGCAAGTGGCCAAGCGAACGTCGGTTGCGCGCGGCATAACTCGCTGCACCAGCCGTGATCCGGCGAGAGAAGCTGTGCCGAGCCGGTCCGGGGCTCTGCCCAGACCCGTTGGATGCGCCTTTACCCATAACTGCTCCGGACTGCCCCGGTTCTTGCGGCTCTCCGACCGCCTTTGCAGGGCGATGCCAGAATCACTCAAAAGTTTCATTGCAGCTCTGTGACGGTCTTTTGACATCCGACCTTTCGCCGGGTTGACCGCAGCGCAGGCTTGGCGTAGCCCCTGGATGTGGCGATTTGTCGGACCGGATTGCGGGCCACGGAAAACATACCGCTAAAGAGGTTGCGGCGCGTGAGCGTCGGCGAGCCCAGGTCCTGTTGACAGGAGGCCGGGGCATTCCCCCGGAGGCGCGATGACGAACCCATCCAAGGCGCGGCCGCGGACGCGGCTGGTGCACGCCGGCACACGGCGCAGCCCCTATGGCGAGACCTCCGAGGCCCTGCATCTCACCCAAGGCTTTGTCTATCCGGACGCCGAGGCGGCAGAGGCCCGCTTCAAGGGCGATGATCCGGCCGGCCAGGAGGGGTTCATCTACGCCCGCTATGGCAACCCGACGGTGGCGATGTTCGAGGATCGGATCGCCGCGCTCGAGGGGGCCGAGGCCGCCTTTGGAACCGCCTCCGGCATGGCCGCTGTGCACGCCGCGCTGATGTGCCAGCTGAAGGCAGGCGATCACGTGGTGGCTGCCCGCGCCCTCTTCGGCTCGTGCCTCTACATCATCGAGACCCTGTGCCCGCGCTTTGGCATCGCGATCACTTTGGTGGACGGGACCGATCTCGATCAATGGCGCCAGGCGATGCGACCGGAGACCAAGCTCTGCTTTCTCGAGACGCCCTCGAACCCGACGCTGGAGATCATCGATCTCGCTGGGGTGGCCGATATAGCCCACGGCGCCGGCGCGCGGCTGGTGGTTGACAACGTCTTTGCGACGCCGCTCTACCAGCGCCCGCTCGAACACGGGGCGGATATCGTGGTCTATTCGGCCACCAAGCATATCGACGGCCAGGGGCGCTGTTTGGGCGGCGTGGTCCTGGGGCGCGAGCGCTTTATCCGCGACGAAGTCGAGCCTTACGTAAAGCACACGGGCCCCGCACTCAGCCCCTTCAACGCCTGGGTGATGCTGAAGGGACTCGAGACCCTGGCGGTGCGGGTGTCGGCCCAGACAGATGGCGCCGAGGCGATCGCGCGCCATCTCGAGGCCCGGGACAACGTCGCGCGGGTGCTCTATCCCGGGTTGCCGAGCCATCCCCAGCACAATCTGGCCTGCGCCCAGATGGAACGACCGGGCCAGGTGATCGCGCTCGAGATCGAAGGCGGCCAAGCCGGAGCGTTCCGCTTTCTCAACGGCTTGGGGCTGATTTCGATCTCGAACAATCTCGGCGATGCGAAGAGCTTGGTCACCCATCCGACCACCACCACGCACCAGCGGCTGTCCGAGCCGGCGCGGGCCGCGCTTGGGATCACGCCGGGTCTCGTGCGGCTGTCGGTGGGGCTGGAAGATCCGGCGGATCTGGCCGAGGACCTCGACCGCGCCCTCGCCGCCGTGTGAGGGCGGCACGGCCCGCCAACCCTTGCCCCCCGACCGCGACCGCCTACTTCAGTGGCAGGCCGCAACACTCGGTTGCCGCCCAGAATGGGGAAGAGCGATGGCGTATGCGATCAGCCCTTGCGCGTGCCGAACCTGCTTGCCGGTCTGGCCCCGCAGCAGCCTGTGACACCTCAAAGCCTGCTCCGCCCCAGCCGCGGTAATAGCCGCGCCTGACCAGAGGTCCACCATGAACATGTTTGCCACCACCGTCGCCGTCGAGGCGTCTGAGCCCGAGGTGTCTGCGCTCGCGCCAAGCACGGAGGAAGCGCACGAAGCGCTGGCTGTTCTGCGCCGCCTCGCCGAGCACGCGCCCGCCGAGGCCGCGGCCCTGGGTCTCTCGGCGCTTCCGCTCGAGGAGGACGGCGCCCTCAGCCGCCAGTATCCGACGGAGTTCGTTGCGGATGCGGCCTACAAGGATACCCTGCCCGACCTGCAAAACGGTCCCGAGAGCCTGATCAAGGGCGCGCGGACGGCGATCCAGCATGTGGGAATCTCGAACTTCCGCCTGCCGCTCGACTATCGCACGCGTGAGGGTGGCCGGCTGAACCTCGAGACGTCCGTGACCGGTTCGGTCTCACTCGATGCCTCGAAGAAGGGCATCAATATGAGCCGCATCATGCGCTCGTTCTATGGCCATGCCGGCGAATCCTTCGATTTCGCCCGCATCGAGGCGGTGCTTGAGAGCTATCTGGCGGATCTGGAGAGCGGTGATGCGCGGATCCAACTCGCCTTCCGCTATCCGATGCTGAAGACGGCACTGCGGAGCGGGCTCGAGGGCTATCAGTACTATGACGTCGCCTTCGAGAGCCTTCGCCAGGGGCGGAGCAAGATGAGGGTGATGCATCTCGACTATGTGTACTCGTCGACCTGCCCCTGCTCGCTCGAGCTCTCGGAGCATGCGCGCGTCACCCGCGGTCAGATTGCGACGCCGCACTCGCAGCGCTCGGTGGCCCGCCTCTCGATCGTGGTCGAGGACGGACACCCGCTCTGGATCGAGGATCTGGTCGGTCTCTGCAACGCGGCGATCCCCACCGAGACCCAGGTCATGGTTAAGCGCGAGGACGAGCAGGCTTTTGCCGAGTTGAACGGGTCGAACCCGATCTTCGTCGAGGATGCGGTGCGGCTGCTTTGTGATGCCTTGGATGGCGACCCGCGCGTCGGAGACTTCCGTGTGATCGCCAGCCATCAGGAGGCGCTGCACAGCCACGATGCGGTCTCGATCCTGACCCGCGGTGATACCTTTGCGCAAACCAGTCAGGATCCGCGCCTCTTTGCTTCGCTGATCCACACGGGCTGATCCAACATCGGCCCCGGGACAATCCCCCCGGGGCCTGCGCGCCTCAGGCAGCGATCGAGGCGACCTGCCTCTCCGCCTCGGCAACCGCATCGGCGTTCACCATCTGCCGGCCAGCGGCCACCACAGTGACATCCTCAATGCCGATGAAGCCGAGCACATGGCGAAGATACGGCACGGCAAAGTCCAAACCGCTGCCTATCTCGGTGCCGCCCGAGGCCGAGACGATGATCGCACGTTTACCCTTGACCAGCCCAACGGGTCCGGTCTCGGTATAGCGGAAGGTTTTGCGGGCCCGCGTCACCTGATCGATCCAGGCCTTCAGCGCCGCCGGCACACCGAAGTTATAGACCGGCGCGCCGATCACCAAGACGTCCGACGCCATCAGTTCTGCCACCAGAGTGTCCGAGCCGGCCAGGGCCGCCGTCTGCGCCGCGCTCCGGTCCTCCTCGGGCGTGAAGTTGGCGCCGATCCACGCCTCGTCGATCAGCGCGATGCCATCCGCCAGATCACGCACCGTGACATCATTCGAGCCGAGTTGGGACACCACCTTGTCCGTCAAGTTGCGGGTCGTGCTGCCCTCGCGACGCATGCTGGCGTCGACGCGAAGAACTTTCGTCATGATTGCCTCCGTGGGTTGAGGGCGCGCGGCCCATCCGTCGATCACCAAGATGTCTCTTGCGGCCCCGAGAACCAACGCGCGATAACGGGAGACAGTCTTACGCTGTGGAGAAGAATATGGACCGCTTCGAGGATATGCGCTGCTTTGTACAGGTGGCCGATCTGCAAAGCGTGACGCGCGCGGCCGACAGCTTGAACCTCGCCCCCTCGGCGGTCTCGCGTCGCCTCAAGGATCTCGAGGCGCGGCTTGGTGCCCAGCTCCTCAGCCGCACCACGCGGCGCATGAGCTTGACCGAGGCGGGCCAAGTGTACTTCCAAAGTTGCCAGCGCATCCTCGGGGATATCGAGGAGGCCGAGGCCCATGTCTCAGGCAAGGGCCAGCGGATGTCCGGGCAGTTGCGCGTCGCCGCGCCGCTCAGCTTTGGGCTGGGGCATCTGACGCCGGCCATCTGCGATTTTGTCGAGTCCCACCCCGATCTGCGGGTCGATCTCGACGCGTCGGACCGTGTGGTGGACTTGGTCGGTGAGGGGTTCGATCTTGCTTTGCGAATCGGGATCTTGCGCGATTCGAGCCTGATCGCCCGCAAGCTCTGCGATGTGCAGATGATCTGCTGTGCAGCGCCGGAGTTCCTCGCGCGCCGGGGCGTCCCGGCCACACCCGAGGATCTGCGCGAGCTCCCTTGCCTCTGCTATGGCGGCACCGAGCGGCCCGATATCTGGCGCTGGATTGATTGGGACGGGGCCGAGCAGAGCGTGCAAGTCCCGATGCGCATGCGCTCGACCAATGGCGATATCAACCGCGATGCCGCGATCCGCGGGCTCGGAGTCGTATTGAAGCCAAGCTTTATCGTCCACCGCGCATTGGCCAAGGGCAGCCTTGTCCGTATCTTGCCCGAGGTTGCATGGAAGGGGATCCAGATCCACATGGTGTATCCGGAGACACGCCACCTGGCGGCCAAGACGCGGGCCTTTATCGACCATATGCGCGGCCATATCGGGCCAGAGCCCTACTGGGAGGCGGATCTTTAGGCCCGACGTGTGATCCAAACGGCGCGCTCCAGCGTATGAGGGAAAAGATCCCACAAACTACGGAGCCCCAATGAAACTGATCCTCAGCGCCTTGTCCGCGGTCGTGCTCGCCGGATGCTCGGTGTTCGGCGGCAAGGCGGCCGACGAGCCTCCCTACCGCCTCGCGATCAGCGAACCGCCCTTTGAAATCCGCGAGTACGAGGCCATAGTGGTCGCAACGACCAAAGTGGATGCTCCCTACCAGGACGCCATCAGCACCGGCTTCGGTCGGCTGTTCGACTACATCTCGGGGGCCAACACAGGCGCGGCCAAAATTGCCATGACAGCCCCGGTCTTGACCGAAGAGGCCTCGACCAAGATCGCCATGACGGCCCCCGTGATCACCGAGGCCGATGGCGCGGGGACTACAGTGATGTTCGTGCTGCCCGAGGCGTTCACGCTCGACACCGCGCCGCAGCCGACCGATCCGACCGTGACGCTGTCCGAGATCGGGCCGCGCCGGGTGGCCGTGGCCCGGTTCCAAGGTTTTCTGACCGAGACGGCCATCGAGAACTCGCGCACGGATCTGCTTGAATGGTTAGTCGACCGAGGAGAGCCGGCAGATGGGCCCTGGCAGGCCGCCGGCTACAACCCGCCCTGGACGGTGCCCTCACTGCGTCGCAACGAGGTGCTCATCACTCTGCAGCGCTAGACCCTGCTTGCGCAAGTTGGATCGGGCGCGGGATCGGCAGTGGCACCACACCCTTTTTGCTCAAGACGATCTCGAGCGTGCCGAGGCTTCCGTCCCGCGTGCCATGCATCAGGCCATCAATGATTCGGTAGCTGCGGGTGGTCACGCCATGGGCAAAGTGCAGCGCCCCATCCTCGCGGATCTGGCCGATCCTCTTGAAGATGGTGGCGGGCTGGCCATAGACATTGGTGGGCGCGTGCATATCGAGCAACTCGACCCGCCCATCGGCGTGGATGGTGTGGATCAGCAGGTCATGGCACCACTTGCCATTCCAGACCCCGTTGCCCCATTCGCCCAAAAAGGCCGCATGCTCGGCCGGCACCTCGGGTGCTGGCTGGTTGATCGGGACCTCTTTGAACAGATCCACCGTATAGCATCCGGGTTGGCGCAAATGGTCGAAACCCGGCGGCACCTCGGCCTTTTTCTCCGACATGGGCGCGCAAGCAGCCATGCAAAGGGCAAGCCCCATTCCAATCCGATACAGCATTGCCGCCTCGTGCCTCCCGCGCTCTCCGGCGCCCACGAGCTGAGCTTACTCGACCGTGACCGATTTGGCGAGGTTCCGCGGCTGATCCACATCGGTTCCTTTCGCCAATGCCGCGTGATAGGCGAGCAATTGCACGGGGATGGTGTGCAGGATCGGCGTGAATTCCGGCGCACAGTCCGGCAGGGCAAGCGTTGTCCAGACGCCCTCGCCCGCTGCCTCGACCCCTGATGCGTCCGAGATCAGCACCACATGGGCGCCGCGGGCCATCACCTCCTGCATGTTCGAGACGGTCTTTCCGAACAGCGGATCGGTGGGCGCGATCACCACGACGGGCACGCCGTCGTCGATCAGGGCAATGGGGCCGTGCTTGAGCTCACCGCTGGCATAGCCTTCGGCGTGCACATAGCTGATTTCCTTGAGCTTCAGCGCCCCTTCGAGCGCGATCGGGCTGAGCCGGCCACGTCCGAAATAGAGCACATCGGGGGCCGAGACGAACTCGGCCGCGATCTCGCGCACCCGCGGCTCGAGCGCCAGGGCCACAGCCGTGAGGCGCGGCATCGCGGAGAGCCCGGCGATCAGCTCGGCCTCGCGCGCCGCATCGAGCCGCCCACGGGCGCGTCCGGCCAGGATCGCGGTGGTGGCCAACGTCGCCAGCTGACAGGTGAAGGCCTTGGTCGAGGCCACCCCGATCTCGGGTCCCGCCAAGGTGGGCAGCACGATCGCGACCTCCCGGGCCATCGAGCTCTCGAGAACGTTCACGACGGCCAAGGTCTGTGCGACCCGATCGGCGACGTGGCGAAGGGCCGCAAGCGTGTCTGCCGTCTCGCCCGACTGGCTGACGACAATCATGATCTCACGCCCCTCTATGGGCGGCTCGCGGTATCGGAACTCCGAGGCGATATCCACTTCGCACGGGATGCCCGCGAACTGCTCGAACCAGTACTTCGCGACTAGGCAGGCATAGCTCGCAGTGCCGCAGGCGACCAGGATCACCCGGCTGACGGCGCTCCAGTCCACCGCCTCGGCCGGCGAGGTGATCCGCTGGCGGTCGGCATCGACATAGCGTGCGATGACCCGGCCCAGCACCTCAGGCTGCTCATGGATCTCCTTGATCATAAAATGCTTGTGCTGGCCCTTGTCAGCCATGGTGCTGTCGATCGAGACCGAGTGCACGACCCGGTCCACCGGCGCACCGCTGCGGTCGAAGACCTCGCCGCCCGAGCGCGTCAGCACGGCGTGATCGCCCTCCTCGAGAAAGGTCACGCGCGTGGTCATGGGCGAGAGCGCAAAGGCGTCTGAGCCCACATACATCTCATCCTCCCCCCAGCCGATCGCCAAGGGCGTGCCGTGGCGGGCGGCGATCATCAGATCGGGATGGCCATCAAAGAGAAAGGCAAGCGTGAACGCCCCTTCGAGCCGGGGGAGCACGCCCGCCACCGCCGCGGCCGGGGTCAGCCCTTTGGCGATCCCTTGGGCGACCAGATGGGCGACCACTTCGGTGTCGGTCTCGGTCTCGAACGCGGCATCGGGAAGCTCGGCCTGCAGCGCGCGGAAGTTCTCGATGATCCCATTGTGCACCACGTGCACGGGACCGGCCACATGGGGGTGCGCATTTGTCGTGGTCGGCGCTCCGTGCGTCGCCCAGCGGGTGTGTCCGATCCCCGCCGTGCCCCGCGGCGGATCAGCGGCCACCTCACGCACCAATTCGCCCAGCTTGCCGACCGCCCGGCGCCGGACCGCACGGCCATTGTCCAAAGTGGTCAGGCCCGCGCTGTCATAGCCGCGATACTCCAGCCGCTTCAACGCGTCGAGGATCCTTGGGGCTGCTTCAAGCTGCCCCAATACGCCGACGATGCCGCACATGGGCTACTCCTTCTTGCCGTTCTGGGATGCCTTGCGCGCGGCCAGCACCTGGCGGAGCCGCTTTGCCGAGCCCTCGCGGTTCTGCTGAGGCGTGCGGGCAATGGCCAGGGCGTCCGCATTGACGTCCTGGGTGACGACCGTCCCGGTCGCGACATAGGCGCCGTCTCCCACCGTCACCGGGGCGATCAGCGCCGTGTTGACGCCCACAAAGGCCCGCGCTCCGATCTCGGTGCGGTGCTTCGAGACGCCGTCATAGTTGCAGGTGATGGTGCCGGCCCCAAGATTAGCATCCGCACCCACCGAGGCATCGCCCACATAAGTCAGGTGGTTCGCCTTTGCGCCGGCGCCGATCTCGGCATTTTTGATCTCGACGAAATTGCCGATGCGCGCGTGCTCGCCAAGCTGCGTGCCAGGTCTGAGGCGTGCATACGGTCCGACGATTGCATGCGGCCCAACCGAGGCGCCCTCGAGATGCGAGAACGCCCGGATCCGCGCACCTTCGGCCACCGTGACACCAGGGCCAAAGACCACATGCGGCTCGACCACCACATCCCGACCAAGCTCGGTATCGGCCGCGAAGAACACCGTGTCGGGCGCAATCAGTGTTGCACCATCGCACATGGCAGCGGCCCGCGCCTGTTCCTGGAAAATCCCTTCCGCATCAGCCAATTCCGCGCGGTTGTTTATCCCCTTGGTCTCGGCCTCATCGCAGAGAACGACGCCGGTGGTCCGGCCATCGGCCGCGGCCAGCGCAGGAACATCGGTGAGATAGAACTCCCCTTGCGCATTCTGATTGGTCACCATACGAAGATACTTGAAAAATTCTTGGCAATCGCCGGTGATCACGCCGGAATTACAGATCGGAATGGCGAGCTGCTCGGGCGTTGCGTCCTTGGCCTCCACGATCTCGGCCAACGCCCCGTCCTCGCGGATCAGCAAGCGGCCGTAGCGGCCAGGATCGGCGGCCTCAAAGCCCAGCACCATCAGCGCATGGGTGCCTCGTCCGGCACGCAGCTTTGCCAAGCTGGCCGGGTCCAACAACGGCGTGTCGCCATAGAGCACGAGGAGATCGCCCGCGAACCCGTCCAAGGCCGGTGCGGCCGCCAGGACGGCATGGCCGGTGCCGAGCTGCTGCTCCTGCACGCAGATCACCGCCTCCGGCGCCATGGCATGGGTCGCGCGCGTCACCGCCTCGGCGCTATGGCCGGCGACCACGACCACGCGCTCGGGCTCCAATGCCAGTGCCGCCCCCAGCGCATGATGCAGCATCGGGACATGCCCGATCTCGTGCAGCACCTTGGGTTTGTCCGAGCGCATCCGCGTGCCCTTGCCAGCGGCGAGGACGACAACTGCGATCGGCACGGCGGTCGGGGAAGACGCGGACTGTTGCATGGCGGTCCTATAGCCGCGGGCGGAGCCGTCGGGAAAGACGCGCCCAGTCAGATAGTGTTTCAGATCGTTTCCAATCATGGTTAAGCACCCGTCAACGGCGGGGCCAAACAGAGGTGTTTCTGGTGATGCGCGGGGCGATTTTTGACTTGGACGGAACGCTCGCGGACACGGCGGGGGATCTGCTTGCCGCAGCGAATGCGGCCCTTGAGCCGCGTGGCCTGCCGCTTTTGTGCCCGGAGGAGGACCGCAGCTATGCCGGGCGGGGCGGGCGATCGATGATCCACCGCTCGTTTGCCAAGGCCGGGCGGGACCCCGAGGGCGCCACCGAGCGCGCGATGACGACAGCGCTCTATCCCGAGTTGCTGGCGGCCTATGAGCTCCGGATCGCAGACCAGACGACCCTGTTCGACGGGGCCCTTGGCTGCATGGATGCGTTAGAGGCGGCGGGCTGGCGGCTCGGTGTCTGCACGAACAAGCCCGAGCGCCTGGCGCTGATGCTGCTCGAGCGTTTGGGCGTGCTCCACCGCTTTGGCGTGGTGTTGGGAGCCGACAGCTTGGCGGTGCGCAAGCCTGATCCAGAGCATTTTCGCGAGACCGCGCGGCGCATCGGGGCAGACCCCGCGCGCTCTGTGATGTTGGGAGATACCAAGACCGATCTCGACACCGCGCGGGCTGCGGGGGCCCCGGTGGTGCTCACGCGTTTTGGATTTGCCGCCGAGCCGCTGGAGCACCTGGCGCCCGATCACGTGATCGGCCACTTCGACGAATTGCCCGGCGTGCTCGAGCGGCTAATGCCCGCCTAGTCCTCCTCCGGCTCTTCGGCGAACGAAGGCGCAAAGGCCGCGATGCGCGCACCGAGGCGGTCCATCTCAGGGCGCACCGAGGGCTCGGCGCGATAGGCCAGTCCCCGGCCCGCCTGCCGCTGAAAGGCCGACATGGTCGGTAGGATCGCGTCGCGCATAAAGGTCTCGGGCGGCAGGCTGCGGGCGGTCAGCAGGCGATCGATCTCAGCCATCGCCTCGACCTCGACGGTCGCCAGCCGCTCAGACGTCCAGGTGCGCTGCATACCGATGATGCGGACAGGCCGCACATCGGGCATCGGCACCGGGCGAAGGGCATCAAGCGTCGCAAGAAAGCTTTGCACCGCTGGGACCGAGAGCCCGTTTAGCTGCGTCGGCACCAGCAGATGCGTCGCGGCGGCCAGCGCATTCACCAACCCCATGGTGACCCGCGGCGGCGTGTCGATGATGATGCGGTCATAGACCGATTGGATGCGCGGGCCCAGCAAGCTCTCAGCCAAGCGATACCGGGGATCATCCGCCAACCGCCCCAGGAGCCAGGAAAACAGCAACCGGCTCTCTTCGTTGAGGACCGGGTAGTAGCAGTCGATCACCTCGGAATTGCTCCGCGCCGCCACCATCCGGTGCAGCTTGGGCCAGCCGCCTTGCAACAGCGTCATGGCACCGGGTTCAGCCAGATTTCGCCCCAGCATCTCGCCGCCAAGCGCCATCGCAGAGGTCGAGCCCTGGTAATCGAGATCGATCAGCAGAACCCGCTCGCCGCGATCATCGAACCAGGCGGCGAGGTTGGCCGCCAGCGTGGTCTTGCCCACCCCGCCCTTGAGGTTGGCAACGCAGAGGATGGGAATGCTGTCGGCCAGGCGCAGCGCGTGTTCCGAAGGGGCAGCCGCTGGCACCCGCGACCACACATCATCGATGTTCTGCGCAAGATCCATCATCCGGGCATGGGCCGCGACGGCGGCATCCCGCTCGGCCGAAAGCGATGCGAGATCGGTTTCGAACGCGGACGCTAGGGCAATCTCGGCATCGAGCGCGCCTTTGAGATGGCCAATCTCGCCGGACCGACGCGTCAGGGCCAGGATCAGCACCGCGATCAGGCCAAAGCCGAGGACCGCAACCCCAGCGATGGCCACCAGCCACAGGGCATAGGATGGCGGCAAGATCCGGACCAGCTCGTCGATTTCGGCCACCCGCTCTCCTTTCGCCTAACTCGGGTAGCGGTCAGCCGTCGCGCCGGCTGCGCAGGATCTCGACCGCACGCAAGACCATGGCGATCACCTGGCGCAGATCGCTCTGCCCGCTTGAGCGCAAGCGGATCATGGCATCGAGGCGCTCGAGCGCAAAGACTGTCCCCAGCGCGGCCGGGTGCCGAAACCAGATCGCCGCCGGAATGATGACCCCATTGGCCCGCAGACTGGCCAGCACATCGGCGGCCGGCGCTTCGGTTTTGACCACCAGACTGCTCGTCCTCGGGCGATGGGTCACTCCCGAGACCCCTGGAAAAGCGGCAATCTCAGCTCCGAGGCGCATGATCTCCGACGGATCCGGCAGGCCGATTGGCCTGAGGCGCAGGCGCCGCTCGGACTGGCTGAGGCACGCCACCGGCCACGGCGCCCGAGCGACCGCCGCGCCCCCAGATGCCGCCCGGGCCGGCACCACCACAGGCTCGGAGATCTGACCGGTCGGCGTTTGCGCACGGCGCACCTCGGCGACGACATCTTCCACTGTCTCAACGGCCTCGGCGAGCGCGACCAAGGCTTGGCGCCGGATCTCGGAATTGACTGCAAGCCCCATAGCCAGCGCCGCCCGCGAGCCGCGCGCAACCGACGCAACTGCCCCGGGGACGAGCATCACGCCCCCCATGGCGAGCCCCGTCCCGATCATGATCCCCCGCGCCCACATAGTCCCGATCCTCATCCTCGGCTCAGCTCCAGCCGCGATTGTAGCCCCTAAGGTTGCGCTCCGTCAGGCCCTTCACGGGGCCAAACCCCTCACGGCGCATTGCCTAAGTTTTCGCTTGGGGGATGCGCACATGCAACGGCCTACAGTAAGTTGCTTAGTCCCCGGAAATCCTGCGTGTGCCCGTCTGTTCAATAGATTAACGTTCCGTTATGAAAATTTTTCG
This sequence comes from Pseudomonadota bacterium, assembly GCA_039187815.1. Taxonomy (GTDB): domain Bacteria; phylum Pseudomonadota; class Alphaproteobacteria; order Rhodobacterales; family Rhodobacteraceae; genus Thermohalobaculum. The sequence goes on from JBCCZI010000046.1 coordinate 29,797, forward strand.
CAGCGGGGCATGTGTGAGCGTTTTTGCTTAAGCGGCGCGGCCGACCCAGGCGAGATGAGAAGAGGACAGGTGAGATCGATGCTGAGCGACGCGGAGATTTTGGCCCTTGAGGCTGGCGTGCAGAACGTTCTTCGGATACCGGGGCCGGTTGAAGATGGGTCGGC
>JBCCZI010000047.1:0-29710 GCA_039187815.1 Pseudomonadota bacterium
ACCCAGCACCGCTCCATGCAGCGCAAAGCCGTCTCGAAGATCGACACCGGCACCGTCATCCCAGTCTCAGCAAAACCACCCAAGCCCCCTAGCCCCTCAAGCCACCTCCCAACCCCCACCCACCTCAACAGACGTGACCACTATAAGGCGACCGAGTGCTTCGTTGCGCGAGAGTCCGTCGGCAGCAAATGCGTCTCCTCGGTCATGGACACCCGGGTCGCACCCTTTGACGACCCGCGGGCGCGTGAGGCCTTGAAGGTGACCACCCCGCGCCAGCAGACCATCGACAAGGTGCTGGGCTATGCAATCCCGGACAATGATCACCCGATCCCGCCGACCGACCCTTTCATCCACTCAGAGATGCCCCAGCGCCCCTTCGAACTGGACCGTGCCGGACAACTGCTGCGCCAGGCGGGCTTTGCCGGCGCGCGGCTCAACCCCTCGGCCGCGGATGCCGCTTTTTCCGGCGCGGTGGACGCGTCGCTGATCGCCTCGGACATGCTGGGGCTGGCGGGGCCGATCTCAGCGTGGTGACCGAGCCCGTCGAGGGCTATTGGTCCGAGGTCTGGATGCAAATGCCCTTCAGCCAGTCCTTCTGGTTCGTGCGCCCGACGCCCGGCCTGCACTTCTCAGTCGCCTTCGCCTGCGAGGCCGCCTGGAACGACAGCTATTGGTGCCATCCGCGGTTCGGCAATCTGCTTGCCGCCAGCCGGATCGAGACAGTTTTCGCCCTCCGCCGCTAGATCTTCTGGGATCTGCAGGAGATCGTGCACACCGACGGCGGCGTTATCATTCCGGCCTCTATGTCGGATCTCGAGGTCTACAATGCCCGCCTCAAAGGGGTGCAGCCGTACATCCAAGGGTGGCTTGCGGGCTTACGCCGGGCCGAACGCGTTTGGATCGCGTGATCCATCTGAGTGGGCGCCCAACCGACGCGCCCATCAGAGCCATGCGGGAGGTCGACTGGCCCGGTCTTGCGACAGACCGAGCGGGGCGCTAGCAGAGAGGCCATGGTTAGCGCACATCTCGATCCCGGCTCGTTCGCCTATTTCGCCGGCGCCTGGCAGATGGTGCGGATCATCGAGAACATTTCGGAGGGCGTGATCGGCGAGTTTTGGGGCGAGGCGCGCTTTGAACCTGACGGCCAGGGCCTCACCTGCCGCGAGGCCGGGGTCCTGCGCTTTCGCGGCGGCGACTACCATGCCGAGCGGGTCTCGCTATGGCGATTTGGGCCCGAAGGACGCATCGAAGTGCGCTATGAGGACGGGCGGCCCTTCCACGACTTCGCTTTTGACGATCCACAAGCGGTGCATGATTGCGGCGAGGATCGCTACCGCGTGTCCTATGAGTTTGAGCCGGGCGCGCGAGCGTGGAGCAGCCGATGGGAGGTGGTGGGGCCCAACAAGGACTATATGATGACGACACGCTATCGCCGCGGGCGGGTCTGACGGCCCGCCCTGCGCCTCATCGGATCAGGACGCGCCGGCCTCCGACAACTCGGTCAGATCGATGCCGAAGGTCACAGCGCCGATCGGCTCTCCGGTCTCGGGATCCAGCACCGTCAGGCTGACCTGCGTCTGCCATTTCTGCGTGCTGTCGTCGAACTCGTAATCGCCCACATGCACGGCATCTGGCCCGATCAGATATGTCTCGATGTATTTCGCCTCGTCGCCCTGATAGAAATCCGAGGTCGCGTCCGAGATGGCGGCGTTCAGGCCGTATTTGTCCATCACGATGATCTCGGTGACGACGCCCTTTGAGGTCTCGCGCCGATCGCGCAGCAGGATCGAGTGGAGCCGGTCCAACAGATCCCAGATCATCGGCTTGTTGCGCTTTTTGGTCTGCGCACGCCAGGTCTGGTCGAGCTTGTCGATTTCGTCCTGGGTCATCGTGCCGTTGCGCTCGTTCTGCTCACGCACCGCTTCGATGATCACCGGATCCTCAATCCAGGCCACAAGCTCGGTCTTGGCCAGATCCGCAACTTTGTCGGCAAACTCTTCCTTGTCGAAGTTTTGATCCTGTGCGGAGGCCGCCGACACCGCAAGCGCTCCAGCAAGCCCGAGCGCAAACCCGAAAAATTTCATAGTCTAACTCCCCTACCGCGCGCAGGCGCCATGGATTGCTTGGCAGACGCACAACGCGATGCGATGCTTCCTGATCACACGGACGCACCTCATCCTCACCCCTCCGTGATCAAACTACCTCGGTTTCGCCTCGCAACACAAGCATCCGGTGATCGACAATGACATGGATCGCGCATGGGTAGATCCCGCGCCAGTCACGGCGATGGCAGCGCCGCTGGTCGGCCTTGCAGCCGACGGCGCGAACTGGGGCAGAATTGGCATCGTTAACCATAGGAGGCCGAGCCGTGAAGGGCGTTCAAGACCAAGGAGTTGCACCCAAGCCCACGATCATTCCCACCGAGGCGCCCGGGCGCGCGGGCACGACACTTGGGACCTGGCGCGATCCCGAGCACAGCATCTGGGCCTTTCACCACCTAAGAGAGATTGTGCCCACCGCCGAGATCGCCAGTGCCGACAGGCCGGCCAGCCTCCCCGAGATCCAAGGGATCGAGCTGGCAGAAATTGATTCGGTGCACCCGGACGCCTCGGCGCTGTTGGCCGACACCCGGACGACCGCGCTGGTCGTCCTCTACCGGGGCCAAAGGGTGCTTCAGGGCCATCGTCTCGGCTATGACGGGCGGGCGCCGCATCTGATTTTCTCGATCTCCAAATCGCTCACCGGCTTGCTCTGCGGCATTCTGGCGGCCGAAGGCGGACCGACGCGGGAGACGCCGCTCGAGACGCTGCTGCCCGAGCTGGCGGGCTCGGCCTATGCCGGCGCCACGCTTGGCCATGCGCTCGACATGACGGTCAGCACAGGGTTCGAAGAGAGCTATCTCGACCGCACCGGCGACTATGTGCGCTATCGCGAAGCGACCGGTTGGAACCCCGTCGCCGATGACCGTGCGCCCTCGGATCTGAACAGCTTTCTGGCGCGTATGCGGCCGGGGACCGAACCCCATGGGCGCCGCTTTCACTATGTCTCGCCAAATTCCGATCTGCTCGGCTGGGTGATCGAGCGGGCAACCGGCCAGCGCTATGGCGATCTGGTCGCCGAGCGGATTTGGCGGCCCTTGGGGGCCGAGGCCAGCGCGTCCGTCTCGCTCGACCGCCTGGGCGCGCCGCGGAGCGCTGGGGGCGTGTCGGTCCGCCCGCGGGATCTGGCGCGGTTCGGGGAGATGGTGCGCCTTGGTGGCCGCGTGGGCACGTGCCAGGTGGTGCCCGCCGACTGGATCGCTGCCATGGCCGCCCATGACGGCGACACACAGGCGCGCCAGGCTTGGGTCGACGGTGATATGGCCGAGCTCTTCCCCCAGGGCTCCTACCGCGCACAATGGTACCGCACCGGCCGGCCCTCGGGCGCTATCGCGGCGATCGGCATCCATGGCCAGTGGCTCTGGATCGACCCGGCAGCCGAGATGGTGATCGCCAAGACCTCTGCCCAGGCGTCGCCCATCGACGATGCGCTCGACCAGCGCACCATCGCGCTGTTTGACCGGATGGGACGTTGGCTCGAGGCCGGCGGGCTCCCTTGACAATGCCGGGCCCGCTTGGCAGGCGGCAGGCTGACCGTTTAGCCTGAGGCGCCCATGCCCACCGCCATCCTGCATATCGGCACCGAAAAGACGGGGACCTCCAGCCTCCAGGCCTTCTTTAAGGAGAACCGAGCCCAGCTGAAAGCCAAGGGCTTCCACTACCCGCGCTTTGCCGGGATGATGAACCACACGGCGCTGGCGGCCTATGCGGCGGCGGATGCGGTGCGCGACGATTTGCGGATCGATCTCGGCGTCGAGGATGCCGCGAGCCTGAGCACCTTCCGGGCCGAGCTCGAGCGCCGGGCCGCAGCCGAGATCGCGGCCCATGCGGGTCAGGTGCACCTCTACTCGAACGAGCATTGCTCGAGCCGGCTGACCACGACCGACGAGGTGGAGCGCCTGCGCAGCTTCCTGGCGCGCCACTATGACGACATCCGGATCGCCGTCTATCTCCGCCGCCAGGACCAGGTGGCAGTCAGCCTTTACTCTACGCTCCTGAAGTTCGGCGGCGACCGGACCGAAATCCTGCCCGACCCGAAACTGCGCCCAGGGTATTGGAATTATGACACCCTGCTCACGCTCTGGGCGGATGTGTTCGGGCGCGACGCGATCGTACCACGGATCTTCGACCGCGCCGAGCTGAACGAGGGCTCGGTGGTCCGCGATTTCTGTGCAACCTGGGGGCTCGGAGGCGGCTATGCAGACGTCGCCAATGCCAACGAGTCGCTCCAGCCCGTGGCCGGTGAGGTGCTGCGCCGCCTCAACACGGCCTTTCCCGGGTATGTGGACGGGGATCTCAACCGCATGCGGGGCGAGCTCGGCGCCCGCTTCGGCGCGCTCTTCCCCGGCCGGGGGCCACGCCCTGCCCGGGCCGAGGCCGAAGCCTTCCTGGACCGCTTTGCGGCCTCGAACGAGGCCGTGCGCGCCGCCTGGTTCCCCGACCGTGCCCAACTGTTCACAGTGGAGTTTGCCGGCTATCCCGCGACCGCCGATGCCCGGTCCGTCAGCTTTGATGAGGCGATCGAGGTTGTCACCGCGCTCTGGCACGAGACCCAGTCGACCGAGATCGGCCTGCGCTATCAGATCGCGCTCAAAGACGGCCAGATCGCCGAGCTCGAGGGAGATCCCGAGACCGCCCGCGCCGCCTATCACCGCGCGCTGCGCATCGATCCGGGCCGGGCCGCCGCGCGCAAACGGCTCGATGCCCTCAGCCTTGCGCCGCCGCGCGCCGTCTTGCCGGAGCCGCCCAGCCCCGAGCGCCAAACCGTGACCCCCTTGCCGCCCCGCCCATGGCGCAAACGCCTGAGCTTGAACGGCCTGCGCCGCGCCTTCGGCCGTCCGCCGCACGAGCCGTCATGACCCTCGACGCGCCCGAGCCCTTCCACCAGGTCTGGCCCACGCTGCAGGTCATGGCGCTCCCAGCCCGGCGGCTGGTCTATCTGCCGATCGCCAAGAACGCCTGCACCTCGCTCAAGACCTTGATGGTCGAGCTGTCGGATCTCCCCGGGCCCCGCCGCGCCGAAATCGCCCGCGACGTCCACCGCATCACTGATGACGAGGAGACCGGCCTTCAGCTCAAGGATCTCGACGAGGCCACCGCCCGCGCGCTCTTGGCGGAGGACGGGATCCTACGCTTTGCCGTCCTGCGCAACCCCGCGGATCGCCTGGTCAGCGCCTATGTGGAAAAATTCGTCGTGCGGCGTGCGCGCAAACGGATCGCGACGGCGCCGGTCCTGGCGGCCGTGCGCGGCGTGGCCAGCCCGACCGATCGGGACTTTGCCGAGGGCATCCGGTTCCGGGAGTTCCTGGAGCACGTGCTAAGCGCTGACCGGACGGAGCTCGACCCCCATTGGCGCGATCAAACGGACAGCTTCGTGCACTTCCCGGCGACCCATCTCTACGCCATCGAGGATCTGGATCTGCTGGCCGAGGATCTGGCTGCCCATCTGGGCGCGCCGGTGCGCATCGGCCGCCACAACCGTGCTCGCCGGGCCGAGACGCACACCCTGCCGGGGGCGGCCGAGCGCATGCCGGCGGATCTGCCCGATCCCGAGCGGCTCTCGCCCCAGAGCTTCCTCGATGCCGCGAACCTCGCGCGGCTCCGCCACCGCTTTGCCGCCGACCAGATGCTCTATGACGCGGCGCGGCGGGAGGCGGCGCTGCGCCGGCAGGGGACGAAGCCGCCGACGGCGGCGACGCCGCGCCCCTGGCGCAAACGGCTCAGTCTGAACGGTCTCCGCCGGGCGCTCGATCTGCCCTGAGGCGGCTCAGGGCTCGCGCGGCTCGGCCAGCATTGCGGCGATGGCACGGGCAAGCTCGCGCGGGCCGCTCGGCTTTTGCAACAGCGGCCCTGTCGCCTCGCCCATCTCGGCACGGGAAAAGCCGGCATAGCCTGACATATAGACCACGGGCATCGCTGGGTGCCGCTCCCGCGCCGCTAGGGCAAAGGCGAACCCGTTCATGCCCCCGGGCATGGCGATGTCGGTCAGCAGCAGATCGACGGGCTGCTCGGCCAAGCATGCAAGCCCCTCCTCGGCATTGCGCGCGCTCAGCACCCGGTAGCCGAGCGAGCCCACCATGCCCTCCATCACTCCGAGCAGATCGGCTTCATCCTCGACGATCAGAACCCTCTGGCCATCGCCCAGGGGTATGGCAGCGGGCTCGACCGGCGTCTCGCGCGCGCCCTCGCCCGTGCCCCGCGGCAACAGCATGCGCACCGTGGTGCCAAGCCCCTCCTCGGAATAGAGGCGCAGATCGCCCCCGGACTGTTGCACAAAGCCGTAGACGATCGAGAGGCCGAGCCCGCGGCCCGTGCCCCCGTCCTTGGTTGTGAAGAACGGATCGACCGCGCGGCGCTTGACCTCGTCCGACATTCCGGGGCCATCATCGGTCACACAGAACTCGACGAAACGGAGCGCGGGGTCGTCAGCCCGGCCCGGAGGCGCCACCTCGGCATCGTGCACGCTGCGCACGCGCACCTCGATCTTGCTCCCCCGGCCCGAGCGCAGGATCGCATCGCGGCTGTTGAAGAGCAGGTTCAGCAAAGCGGTCTCGAGCTGCACCGGATCGCAAAAGACCCAGAGCCCCGGCTCGTCCACATCGATCGTCAGCGCGATGCGCTCGGCGATGGCCGGGCCGGCCATGGCACGCATCTCGGAGATGACACTCTCAACCCGGCGCGCGGTGGGCAGACCTGGTTGGCGCCGAGCAAAGGAGAGCAGCCGCGCGGTGAGATCGGATCCCCGGCCAACCGACCGCAAGCCGGTCTCGATCAGGGTCCGCGCCTTCTCCGGGATCGCCTCATTGGTCGCCAGTTGCAGGGCGTACTGCATGGTGGCCAGGATGTTGTTGAAGTCATGCGCGATGCCTCCGGCGAGTTGGCCGAGCGCCTCGAGCCGGACCGCCCGATCGCTTTGCTCGCGCGCCATTTCGCGGTCGGTGACATCGTCGAGGACGATGACGGCGGCGAGCGCCCGGTGACCGCCGGTCTGGCGGGACGAGATCTCAACATAGCGCGGACCATCGCTGGCGGTCCGTGTCATGGCCACCACTTCGGCACGCAGAGCCTCGCCGGCCAGGGCCCGCAGGAGTGGATCGGCCGCGGCATCGAGCGGCGACAGCGTGTCGGCGGCGAGGAAGTGGATCCCTTCGGGCCAGGCAAAGGGCGTGCTGTCGGAGACACCGCCCAGGATGTGGCGGGCGGCGGCGTTGGCGATCAGCACCTGGCCGGACCGGTCGAGCGCCAGGATCGCTGCACCGGTCGTATCGAGCACGGTGCCGAGCAACCCATTGGCCTCGCGCAACTCCGCCTCAGCCCGCTTGACCGGCGTCAGATCGTTGTGCGCGCCCAGCATTCGGATCGGCTGGCCTTTGGCATCGCGGATGGCGATGCCGCGGCAGCGCACCCAGACGGTGCTGCCATCGGCATGGCGATAGCGCACGATCTGGTCATAAGGGTGGCTCGGGTCCGCGCAATGGCGGTTGAAGTTCTCGAGCGCGAGGGCGAGATCCTCGGGAAAGATGATGTCCTGCCACTCGCTGGCCTTGTGCGCCTTGGTGGCCGGATCGATGCCGAAGAGGCGCCAGAACTCAGCGCTCATCCATTCTTCGTCAGGCCTGGTGAGATCCCAGTACCACACGCCATCCAGCGACCCGCTGCGGATGAACGCCCAGGTCTTGGCATCATCGCGAATAAGCGCGTCGAGCTCCTGCTCGAGATAATTCTTATCTTTCATCTTTATTCACCACCGAGGCTCAATTTGACAGCGGGCTCTAGAAGATTAATTCAAAAAGGGGAGCCAAAAAACGACAGTAGTTGTTTCTTACCATTTCCCAAACAGGTCAATTCGTCATAGGGGGACGGCGTGGCGCGCATTTTGATTATGGAGGATGACCCCGACCAGGGCATGCTCTTGGCCGCAGCCCTTGGCGGCGCGGGGCATGATCCGCGGCATGTCCAGTCCGCCCGAGACGCCTGGGTCATGTTGAACGAGGGGCCGTATGACCTCCTGCTCACCGATATCTTTGTTCACGTCGATGGGAACCTTACAGGCGATGGCGGTCTGCTGCTGATCAGCCGGATGCGCGCGCCAAAGCCGGGCGCGCATGCGCGGCGGCTGCGCACGATGCCCGTGATCGCGATCTCGGGCGGCGGGCATCCGATGCGCGGCCCGCAGGTGTTCGCGCTGGCCCGCGACATGGGCGCGGATCTGTTGCTGCGCAAACCCATCGATCTCGACAGACTGATCGACGAGGTGGAGACGCTGCTGGAGGATTCGGCCAGCCGCGAACTCGATCGCCGGCGCGCGGCGCGCGAGCGTCCCTTGATGCCGCAACACCAATAGCCGGGGACCCGGGCCGGCGCCGATCGCCAGCCCGGGCGTGCTCGATCAGAGCGCCTTGTCGGTGATCGCGTGGGTCCACGCACCTTCGGGTGCGGCCGTGATCACCGGGTCCGAGCCGCCCTTCAACAGCGTCTCGACCGTGCGCTCATAGTCGGCCGGGTCCAGCGCGCCGTTCGAGCCGGCGGTCAGCTTGGCGATCTCGCCCATCATCCGCTTCTGATGCTCTTCGGTCTGGGCGCCGGTCGCGTCGTTGTCGAGCACGATCTCGGCCGCATCGTCCGGGTTCTCCTCGGCCCATTTCCAGCCCTTCATCGAGGCGCGCACAAAGCGGACCATCTTGTCGGCAAAGGCCGGATCGGCGAGCTGGTCCTCGAGCACATAGATCCCGTCCTCAAGCGTCGAGACGCCTTGGTCCTCGTATTTGAAGACGATCAGGTCGTCGGGCGAGAGGCCTGCATCGATCACCTGCCAGTACTCGTTATAGGTCATGGTCGAGATGCAGTCGGCCTGCTTCTGCAGCAAGGGATCGACGTTGAAGCCCTGCTTGAGAACCGTCACGCCCTCCGCGCCGCCACCGGTGGGGATGCCGAGCTGGCTCATCCACGATAGGAACGGATACTCGTTTCCAAAGAACCAGACGCCCAGGGTCTTGCCGCGGAAATCCTCGGGGCTGGTGATGCCCGTGTCCTTGCGGCAGGTCAGCATCATGCCCGAGCTCTTGAACGGCTGGGCGATGTTCACCAATGCGAGGCCCTTCTCGCGGCTGGCCAGCGCCGAGGGCATCCAGTCGAGGATCACATCGGCGCCGCCGCCGGCGATCACCTGGGCGGGCGCGATATCTGGGCCGCCGGCCTTGATCTCGACCTCGAGGCCCTCCTCACCATAAAAGCCCTGGTCCGCGGCCACGTAGTAGCCGGCGAACTGGGCCTGCGTGACCCATTTCAGCTGGAGCACCACCTTGTCGGCCGCCCCGGCCGCCCCGGCCGTTAGCGCTGCCGCTAGGGCGAGTGCGAATGTGCGTGTCATGTTATGCCTCCGTGTCCTGTTGTTGATCCCTGGCGTCTTTCTGCGGCGTGTCACCGCCGCATGGATGGGTGCCAGAATGTGACGAAGCGCTCGACGAGCGCAACCGCGCCGAAAAAGATCGATCCGGCGAGGGCAGCCACCGTGATCTCGGCCCAGACCGTGTCGAGCGCGAGCCGCCCGATCTCGGTCGAGATGCGAAACCCGATCCCGGTGATCGGCGTGCCGAAGAACTCGGCCACGATGGCGCCGATCAGCGCCAGCGTGGTGCAGAGCTTCAGCCCGTTGAAGATGTGCGGTGCGGCGGCCGGCAGGCGGAGCTTCCACAGCGTCTGCCAATAGCCGGCGGCATAGGTCTGCATCAGCTCGGCCGCGGTGCGATCGGCGGCGGCGAGTCCCTGCATGGTGTTCACCAGCACTGGGAAGAAGCACATGACCACCACCACCGCCGCCTTGGACTGCCAGTCAAAGCCGAACCACATCACCATGATGGGCGCGATCCCGACAATGGGCAGAGCGGCGGCGAGGTTGCCGATGGGCAAGAGCCCACGCTGCAGGAAGGGCGAGCGGTCTATGGCGAGCGCCACCAGGATCGCCGCCCCACAGCCCATCAGATACCCTGGCAGCACAGACCGGATGACCGTCTGCACGAAATCCGCCCAGAGCATGGCGGTGTTGCCAAGGATCGCCGCCCAAATCGCCGAAGGCGGGGGCAGGATCACTGCCGGCACCGCGAGCCCGCGCACCAACAGCTCCCACAGCGCCAGCAAGGTTGCCCCGAAGATCGCAGGCACCATATAGCGCGCGACCGGCGTCTCGACCCGGCAAAGGCGCGCGTTCCACCACCACCCGACCAGCCAGAGCAGGATGGCCGCGCCGATCACCAGCCCGCGCCAGAGAGGCTCGAAATCGAGGCGAACCGCGCTGATCCCCAAGGCCAGATCGCCGATCAGCATCAGGCGGTCCTCCGACCGATGGCCAGCCGCTCGATCAGGCCGAGCAGCCCGACCAGCAGCCCCGCGCAGATTGCCGCCCCCACCAGCGCCGACCAGATAATCAACACCTGGCCGTAATAGCTCCCGTTCAGCATACGCGCGCCAAAGCCGCCTTGGGCGCCAGTCGGCAGCTCTCCGATGATCGCCCCAACCACTGCTATGGCGATGGCGATCTTGAGGCTGGGGAACAGGAACGGCAGCGAGGCAGGCAGGCGCAGCTTCCAAAAGATCACGGCCGGTGAGGCATTGTAGGTCCGCATCAGATCGAGCTGCATGGCATCCGGCGCGCGCAGGCCCTTGGTCATGCCCACCACCACTGGGAAGAACGCCAGATAGGCCGAGATCGAGGCCTTGGCGATCAGCCCCGAGATGCCGAGATTGTAGAGCACCACGATGATCATCGGCGCCACGGCCAGGATGGGCACGGTCTGGGAGGCGATGATCCAGGGCATCACGCTCATATCCATCGCGCGGCTGTGCACGATGCCGATGGCGAGCGCCATGCCGAGCGCCACGCCCATGGCAAAGCCGAGCAGCGTCGCCTCGAGCGTGATCCAGGCGTGGTAGACAAGGCTACGCTTGGAGGTCAGGCGCTTCTCGACCGTGGTCTCCCAGATCTCGGTCGCGACCTGATGCGGAGCGGGCAGCACCGGGCGGTCCTGGCGCATGGTGTTGGAGACGAGCTCGGCGAGGCCGATCTCGACGCCCACCCGCGCGGCCTGGTCCCGCTCCCACGGGGCGTTCAGCCAGACGGCGCCAGCATACCAGACGACGATCAGGGCTGCGAGGATCGTCAGGACCGGCAGCACCGCTCTCATGAGGACACCGGGATAGGGGTGTGGCCAAAGCTGCGGGCGCGGCAGGCCTCGGGCCCGCCAAGCGCTGCGATACGGGCGGCTTGGTCGGCAAAGGCCGCAGCGCTGATGGCCTCAGGATCGCAGAGCACGCGGAGCCGGTGCAGCCCCTCGTCCGCCGCCGGATGAGCCAGGCCGAGGTCCTTGCGCTCCTCCGGGTCGGCGATCCGGTCGAAAAGCTGGGGCCGCTCGCCGGCGTAGTGGACGTACTTCCAGCGATCCCATCGGATCATGAAGGCGCCGGTAGAGGACCCACCGTCGTGGTACTCCGAGATCACCGTGCGGTCCGGATCGTCGGGCGCTGCCGCCAGGGCCATGAGCGGTGCGCCAGGGCGATCATCGGGCGGAAGGCCCGCCACCGCCAGTGCCGTCGGGTAGAGATCGAGGAGCGAAGCCGGGGTGGCCACGCGCCGTGGCTTGATCCCTGGGCCCGCCGCGATCAGAGGCACGCCGACCGAGCCCTCATACATCACCTGCTTGGTCCAAAAGCCGTGATCCCCCAGCATCTCGCCATGGTCCGAGCAGAAGACGACCATCGTCTCCTCTGCCTGGCCTGTGGCGGCGAGGGTCTCCAACACCGCGGCCACCTGGTCGTCGATGAAGCGGCAAAGCGCGAAATAGGCCGCGCGGGCCTTGGCGCCCGCCTCGTCCTGGAAGTGACGGTCATAGTCGAAAAAGTGCAGCAGACGGGCGATCTCGGGGTGATCCAGCCGTCCCGGGATCGGCGGCGCCAGCGTCTGGGGGTCGATGAGGTCCGCATAGTCAGGCGGCGCGATAAGCGGATAGTGCGGCGAGACATAGGAGACGAAGACGGCCCAGGGACCGGAACGAGGCTCGGCCAGCCAAGCCCATGCCGCCTCGGTGACCGACGCGTCATACCGGGTCGTCTCGGTCCAGCCATAGCCGACCTCGGCGGCGAGCTCTGAGGTGTCATAGCGGGTGCTGCCGTCGCGCAGCAAACCAAGCGTCCAGCCGAGACCGTCGAGCACATGCATGGGCCGGATCTCGCGCGCAAAGCCCGAGCAGCCCACGCGGCGGAAATGGAGTTTGCCGATCGAGGCCGTCTCGACCCCCGCGGCCGTCAGCGCCTGCATCCAGGACCGGGGCGCCCCGTCATAGGGGGCCGCGCTGTCCCAATGGCCCGTGGCGTGGATCGGCAGCCCCGTGGCGATCGCCGCACGGGCCGGCACGCACATGGGCGAGGGGGTGTAGGCGGCCTCGAACACCGCGCCGCGCGCCGCCAGGGCATCGAGGGCCGGCGTCTCGATCGGCCCGCCATAGGCCGAGAGCCCATCGCGCCGCATCTCGTCGGCCATCAGGATCAGGAGATTGGTCACCGCGGCCCATCCTCCATATCCGAGCGGAAATGCATGGTCTCATCCAGCATCCGCCCCCAATGGACCAGGGCCAGCAAAGCGACCCAAAGCGGGCCGGTCAGCGCGACGATCCCGATCACCGTCGGCGCGATGCCGAACAGGGCCAGCGGGAAGGCGATGCAAAGCGCCCAGAACCAGACCCGGACCACGGGCTCGACCCGGCGAACAAAGCGCCGGCCGGGGGTGCGCTCGATGCTGTCCTCGGGCTCGGTCATGCATGACCTCCGCCTAGGGATGAGGGCCAGGCGCCCAGGGCCTCAGCGGTCATAGCTGTGCCCCGCGCGCAGGCCCTCGCGCACCCGCCGGGCGACGTCGAGGAACTCCGGGCTCTCGCGGATATCGAGCGGGCGCTCGGCGGGCAGCGGGCTCTCGATCACGTCGATGATGCGCCCGGGGCGCGGCGACATCACAACGATCCGCGTCGAGAGATAGACCGCCTCGGGGATCGAATGGGTGACAAAGCCCACGGTCTTGCCCGTGCGGGCCCAGAGTGCCAAAAGCTGCTCGTTCAGGTGGTCGCGCACGATCTCGTCGAGCGCCCCGAACGGCTCATCCATCAGCAGGATCTCGGCATCGAAGGACAGCGCGCGGGCGATCGAGGCGCGCTGCTGCATGCCGCCCGAGAGCTGCCAGGGATATTTGCCGCCAAAGCCTGTGAGGCCCACGAGCTCGAGCACCCGGTCGGTGCGGGCCCGACGCTCGGCCCGCGGCACGCCCATGATCTCGAGCGGCAGGCGGATGTTCGCGCCCACGGTCCGCCAGGGATAGAGCGCCGGCGCCTGGAAGACATAGCCATAGGCGCGGGCGCGGCGGGCCTCCTCGGGGCTCTGGCCATTCACGGTGATGGTGCCGCCGGTCGGTTGCTCGAGCGCCGCGATCACCCGAAGAAACGTCGTCTTGCCGCAGCCAGAGGGGCCGATGAAGCTGACGAAGTCACCGCGCTCGATGGTCAGCGTGACATCCGAGAGCGCATGCACCGGGCCGTCGCGGGTCTCGAAGGTGAGCGAGAGCCCCTGGGCCGCCACCGCGGGCGCGGCCGTCGCGGCGGGCGCGGGAGCCGGGGCGGGCGCGGGAGCCGAGGCGGTCACGGCGCAGACCCCGACCGGCGGGCAAACCCCGCCAGATAGCGCCGTTGAAAGGCCACATAGCCCCGCTCGGTCTGGCAGAGGTGCGGGCGCACGCGTGCATGCAGATCGGCCAAGCGGTGGAAGGGCACCGTGGGCATGCTGTGATGCTCGGCATGGAAGGGCATGTTCCAGGCGAGCCGACGCACCAGCCAACTGGTGAAGGTCGTGCGGGTGTTCTCGAACATGTTGGCCACCGGCGGGCATCGCCCGTGCTCGGCCAACAGATAGAGCCGCAGCGCCGGTTGCCCGATCACCACGGGCACGATCCAAATCCAGAGAAGGAACGGGGTCGTGAGCCAAAGGCTGCCGCCCACAAGCCCCGCATAGGCCGCGAGCATAAACACGGCCTCGGCCTGCACCCGTCGACGCGCGCTCTCGGGCACAAAGGCGGCGTTGCAACCTCCGGCCGCATTGCGCACCAGCGTCGTGATCTGGCTCCGCCAATAGGGCAGGCCCGAGACATGCCAGGCATAGGCGCCAAGGCTCACGGGCTTGGGCCGCGCCAGTTCGGGATCCTGCGCCGGATCCTGGGTGTGGCGATGATGGGCAAAGTGGAAATAGCGGAACCATGTGGGCGGGATCAGCAGCAGCAGCCCCGCCAGATGGGCCACCGCGCTGTTGAGCCAAGGGCTGCGGAAGGCTGTGCGATGCGTCGTCTCGTGCAGCGGGCAGAACAGGAAGACCTGCAAGATCCCAAGCGGCAGGAGCAGCAGCGGCCAGCCGGCAACGCCCTCCGCCACCAACGCCGCCAGCCCACCGATCGCCGCGAGATGCGGCACGAGATAGCCAAGCCCCGCGCGATCGGACAAGGTGCTGAGCGCCCGGCGCGCCTCTGGCTCGAGGCTTGCCAAGAAGCGGCGGTGGTCCACGATCTCGTCGGTGATTTGGGCCATGGAGGGGGGGCTGGTGGTCACGTTGCCTCCTCAGACCGAGCGGGTGACGCCGCCATCGACGCGCAGGTTCTGCCCGGTGATGTAGCCCGCGCCCTCGGAGGCCAGGAAGGCGATGGTGGCGGAGATCTCCTCGGTCTTGCCATAGCGCTCCATGGGGATGCGGGCGCGGAAGGCCTCTTTCTCGGGCCGGCTGTCGATAAAGCCTGGCAGCACGTTGTTCATGCGCACATTGTCGGCGGCGTATCTGTCGGCGAACAGTTTGGTATAGGCCGCAAGCCCCGCCCGGAAGACGCCCGAGGTCGGGAACACGGGGTCCGGTTCAAAGACGGCAAAGGTCGAGATGTTGATGATCGCCCCGCCCTTCTGCTCCACCATTATGGGGGCAACCATGCGGGTCGGGCGCACCACGTTCAGCATGTAGACATCGAGCCCCCGGTGCCAATCGTCATCGCTCAGCTCGAGGATTGGCGCTCGGGGTCCGTGCCCGGCCGAGTTCACAAGCACATCGACCCTGCCCCAGCGCTCCATGGCGCCGTCAACCAAGCGCTGCAGATCCTCGATCGATTGGTTCGAGCCGGTGACGCCGAACCCGCCCAGCTCGAGCGCCAGCGCCTCGCCCTTGCCGGAGGAAGACAGGATGCCCACGGCAAACCCGTCCGCGGCCAGCCGCGTGGCCGCTCCGGCCCCCATCCCGCTGCCTCCAGCGGTGATCAGCGCCACTTTGATCATGGGTGTTGTCTCTCGCGATCGGTCATGCGCCCCCATTCGGAAGACCGTGAAGGCTGCCCTGCCAGGACAGGCTGTACTCGGCCCGCCCGCATGGCCGGTGTTCGACACGCCGGACGCGCCTGAAACAGCGTGAGACAATTCTGTGCGGCCACCGCCCCCTTATCCGGCTCGGCCCCCACGGCGGTTGGAGCGCATGTGCTGACCCCGGTCCGCCGCGCCACAAGGGCGAGCACCACAGCCTTGGCCCCCTCGCCATGCGCCCATGAAGTCTGACCTGATCGGTCGATTTGGGTACTCGCCACCCGAAGTTTCCGGTGCTCGGACCCGCCGCATCGACGCCGATCGCCGCGCATACGTGCCAAGCCGACCGTTCTCCGCGGCCTCGGAGACCGCCCATCATCGCATCACCCTCACACACCGCTGGGAATGTTGGTCGGGTCGCGTTCGATCTTGCGCGGGGTGGTCAGTGCTTTCCATTGCGACAACGCCCTGTGAGCCGACGGGAAGGCCGGGCGGGGCACAAAGCGCCCGCGTCCGGGCTGGGGCTGGCTGTTCTGCCCATGGGCCCAGACCACATCTCCGCGCGACAGGGTGTAGCGGGCCTGGGCCGAGACCTCGACGCCCTCGAAGACATTGTAGTCGATGATCGACTTTTGGGTGGCCGCCAAGACGGTCTTGGAGATCTTGGGATCCCAGACCACCAGATCCGCATCCGCCCCCGGCACGATCGCGCCCTTCTTTGGATAGACATTCAGGATCTTGGCGATGTTCGAGGAGGTCACGGCGACGAACTCGTTGGGCGTCAGGCGGCCGGTCTCGACCCCCTTGGTCCAGAGCACCGCGAGACGGTCCTCGAGCCCGCCGGTGCCGTTCGGGATCATCGGAAAGCCCGAGAGTCCCATGCGCTTCTGCTCGGTCGTAAAGGCGCAGTGATCCGTCGCCACCACCTGCAGCGAGCCTGCAGCCAGCCCGGCCCACAGCCCGTCCTGATGCTCCTTGGAGCGGAAGGGCGGCGACATCACCCGTCGCGCGGCATAGTCCCAATCGCGGTTGAAGTACTCGCCCTCGTCCAGCGTCAGGTGCTGGACCAGCGGCTCGCCATAGACGCGCATCCCCTTTTGCCGCGCACGCCGGATCGCCTCATGCGCCTGCTCGCAGGAGACATGGACGATGTAGACCGGCACACCGGCGGCATCGGCGATCATGATCGCGCGGTTGGCGGCCTCGCCCTCAACCTCGGGTGGGCGGGAATAGGCATGGCCCTCGGGGCCCGTGACACCCTCCTCCATGTACTTCTTCTGCAGTTCGGCCACGATGTCGCCGTTCTCGGCATGGACCAGCGGCAGAGCGCCGAGCTCGGCACAGCGCTTGAACGAGGCGAACATCTCGTCGTCCTCGACCATCAGCGCGCCTTTGTAGGCCATGAAGTGTTTGAAGGTGTTCACCCCTCGCCGGACGATCTCCTCCATCTCGGTGAAGATCTGCTCGGACCAGCCGGTGATCGCGACGTGATAGCCGAGATCCACGCAGATCTGGTGCCCGGACTTCTTGTGCCAGTCGTCGAAGGCGGTCAGCAGCGAGCCATCCGCACCGGGCAGCACGAAGTCCACCAGCATGGTGGTCCCGCCTGAGGCCGCTGCGAACGTGCCGCTCTCAAAGGTCTCGGCAGCAGTCGTGCCCATAAAGGGCATTTCGAGATGCGTGTGCGGATCGATCCCACCGGGGATGACATAGGCCCCGTCGGCATCGATCACCTCGTCGCCCGAGAGGTCGGCCCCGATCTCGCGGATCACCTCGCCGTCGACCAGCACATCCGCCTTCCAGGTCCGGTCCGCGGTCACTACCGTGCCGCCCTTGATCACCTTGGTCATCGGTTCGGCTCCTTTCTTGAGGGTCTATCCCCGTCGCGGGGGTTACTCGACGATCTCTGCTGTCTCGAGGACGGCATGGAGGAGGACGTTGGCGCCCTTCTCGGCCCATTCCGGCGTGATCTCTTCGGCTTCGTTGTGGCTGAGCCCGTCGACGCAGGGGCACATGATCATGGCCGTCGGTGCGACCCGATTGATCCAGCAGGCGTCATGGCCCGCCCCGCTCACGATATCGCGATGGGAATAGCCGAGCGCCTCGGCTGCCCCGCGTACAGCGCCCACGCAACCATGGTCGAACTCGGGCGGATCGAAGCTGCCGACCACCTCGGTTTCCATCGTCAGCCGCAGCGCTTCGATGATCCCGGGCGCCTCCGCCTCGAACCGGTCCAGCATCGCCTGCAGCACCGGCATCAGATGCGAGCGGAAATCGATGGTGAAGACCACCTGGCCCGGGATGATGTTGCGCGAGTTCGGGTAGACGTCGATGTGCCCGATGGCGCCGACGGCGTTCGGCTGATGCTCCATGGCGATGGCGTGCACCAGCTCGGTGATCTGCGCGAGGCCGCGGCCCGCATTGCGGCGCATGGGCATCGGCGTAGAGCCGGTGTGGCTCTCCTTGCCGGTCACGGTGCACTGGATCCAGCGCAGGCCCTGGCCATGGGTGACAACGCCGATATCGACGTTCTCGGCCTCGAGGATCGGGCCCTGCTCGATATGCAGCTCGAAGAAGGCGTGCATCTTGCGCGCGCCCACCTCCTCGTCGCCCTTCCAGCCGATGCGCACCAGCTCGTCGCCCAGCCGTTTGCCCTCGGCATCGACCTTGTCATAGGCCCAGTCGAGGGTGTGGATGCCCGCGAACACCCCGGAGGCGAGCATGGGCGGCGCATAGCGAGTGCCCTCTTCGTTGGTCCAATTGGTGACCACGATCGGATGGCGCGTCTTGACGCCGAGCTCATTCAGCGTCCGGATCAGCTCGAGCCCGCCCAGCACCCCCAGCACGCCGTCATACTTCCCGCCCGTCGGCTGGGTGTCGAGATGCGAGCCCACATAGACCGGCAGCGCCTCGGGGTCTGTCCCCTCGCGGCGCGCAAACATTGTGCCCATCTGGTCGAGGCCCATGCTCATGCCCTCGGCCTCGCACCAGCGTTGGAACAGCGCGCGGCCCTCGGCATCGGAGTCGGTCAACGTCTGGCGGTTGTTGCCGCCCGCCACGCCAGGGCCGATCTTGGCCATCTCCATCAGGCTGTCCCACAGGCGCTCGCCATTGATGTTGAGGTTGTCGCCAGTGGCCATGGGCGCGCTCCCTGCAATGTCTTGACCGGATGGTCAAAGGAACGCTAGCGATCTTGGGGGGGTGGTCAAGACCCAAAGGGCGGAGCCGCTCCCGTGCGGAGGAGACAACGTGGACGACCCAGCCAGACCGCTCTGCAACGAGGGGCGGACCGAACCCGGCGCGCGGGCCGACCGCACGGCGCGCCGCACCCGCATCCAGGAGGAGAACCGCAAGCGCATCCTGGCCGCGGCGCTTGAGGTCTTTGCCCGCGATGGTTTTCGCGGCGCCACCGTCGATGCCATCGCCGAGGGCGCGGGCATGTCCAAGCCCAACCTGCTCTACTATTTCGGCTCAAAGGACGAGATCTATCGCACCCTGCTGGCGGGGTTGCTCGAGGTCTGGCTCGAGCCGCTGGAGCAGATCGACCCGGACGGCGCGCCGCTCGAGGAGATCGGCACCTATATGAGGCGCAAGCTGCGCATGGCGGCCGAGTACCCGCGCGAATCGCGCCTCTTTGCCGGCGAGATGATCCGCGGCGCCCCTATTTTGGGCGAGATCCTGGGCGGGCGGTTGCGCACTCTGGTCGATGCCAAGGTCGCGGTGCTGGAGCAGTGGGTGCAGGAGGGCCGCCTCGCCCCCCATGATCCGCGCCACCTGATCTTTGCGATCTGGGCGACCACGCAGCACTACGCCGATTTCGACGTTCAGGTGCAAGCGGTGCTGGGCGCCGACAGCGCCGACCGCTTTGCGGCGGCCGAGGGGTTCTTGACCGGCCTTTTCCTGCGCGGGCTGGCCCCCGGGCCACGCGGCTAGGAGCGATCGTCCCCCCAGCGGGCCGCTGCGGCGTCATCCGCTTCGCGCGCATCGACCCAAGCCGCGCCATGGGCACCGGCCTCGCGTTTCCAAAAGGGCGCGCGCGTCTTCAGGTAATCCATCAAGAAGGCCGCCGCCTCAAAGGCCGCCTCGCGGTGGCGGCTGGCGGTCAGCACCAGCACGATGCGGTCTCCGGGCGCCAGCGGCCCCACCCGGTGGATCACCCGAACACCAGAGAGCGGCCAGCGCTCTTGGGCCTCGGCCACGATCGCCTCGAGCGCCGCCCCGGTCATGCCGGGATAATGCTCGAGCGTCATCTCATCGAGCGCGCCGGCCGCCGTCATCTCCCGCACCAGCCCGGTGAAGCTGACCACCGCCCCGATCTCGCGGTCATCGGCGGTCAGCGCGGCGATCTCGGCCCCGATGTCGAAATCCTCGGGGCCGACCGAGACGGCGCTCATCCTCCGGTCACGGGCGGGAAGAAAGCCACCTCCCGCGCCTCGGATATCGGGCTGTCGAGCGCCACCATCTTCTGGTCAACCGCCACGCGGATCGCGCTCACATCGGCAAAGGCCGCGCTATAGCGCGGGTCCCGCCGCTTCAACTCTTCGATTAACTCCGCCGCCGTGGTGGCCGGGCCGGGATCGACCTCCTCCGAGCCCACGCCCACCCGCTCCCGCAGCCAAGCGAAATAGAGAACCTGCATCAGTGTTCCTCCTGCCGGCGCAGCACTCGGACGGCCTTGGCCGCATAGTCGGCGCCGGTGATCAATGTCAGCACGGCCGCGACCCATAGCAAGCCGATACCGAGCCATCCCGGCAACGCACTCGGCAAACCCGCAGCCCCGGTCTCGACCAAGGGCGCAGCCAGCAACAGCGCGATGGCCGCCATCTGCACCGTGGTCTTCCACTTCGCGAGCGGCGTCACCTGCAGCCCGCCACGTCCACCCATGGCCTCGCGCAGCCCAGAGACAGCCACCTCGCGAAACAGGATCAGCACGATGGGCACCAACAACAACTCGGCATCATGCGGCGACTGGCCAAGCACAACGGCAAGCGCGATCAGCACCATCGCCTTGTCCGCGATCGGGTCCATCACCTGGCCAAGCGCGCTCTCCTGGCCGAGCCGCCGCGCCAGCCATCCATCCAGCCAATCCGTGAGCGACGCCACCACAAACAGCGCCAATGCCCATGCATCCGCCTCGGGCCGTGGCATCAGCACAAACGGCAGCGCCATGGCCGGCGCCGCCACCAGCCGCCCCAAGGTCAAGATGTTCGGCACCGTCCATATCATCGCCCCAGCCTTAGGGTCGCGCGTGGAGGGCCGCAAGGCCCGACCGGGCCGGCCGACCGGTCCCGCAGGGGCCGCGAGGCCGGGCCGCCCCCGCCCAACCCTAGCCATCGCCATGGAAATGCGCGTGGATCGCCTCGGCCATCGCCGCCGAGATCCCGTCCACCCCCTTCAGATCCGCAAGCCCTGCACGCGCCACCGCCTTGGCCGATCCGAACCGCGCGAGCAGCGCTCGCTTGCGCGCAGGCCCGACGCCCGGCACCTCGTCGAGCGGGCTCGCCCCCACCGATTTCGATCGTTTGGCCCTGTGCGCGCCGATGGCGAACCGGTGCGCCTCGTCGCGCAAACGCTGCACGAAGTAGAGCGCCGGAGAGCGGAACGGCAGCGCAAAGGGACGACGCCCCTGGGCATGGAACTCCTCCTTGCCCGCATCGCGCTCCACGCCCTTTGCGACCCCGAACAGCGCCACATCTTCGATACCGAGCTCCACCAGCACCCCCACCGCCGCCGAAATCTGCCCCGCCCCCCCATCGATCAGCACCAGATCCGGCCAGGCCGTGCTCTCCCGGTCCGGGTCTTCCTTCACCAGCCGCTGGAACCGCCGCGTCAGCACCTCGCGCATCATCCCGAAATCATCGCCCGGGGTCAGATCCTCGCCGCGAATGTTGAATTTGCGGTATTGCCCGCGCTCGAAGCCCTCAGGCCCCGCAACAATCATGCCGCCCACCGCGTCCGAGCCCTGGATATGCGAGTTGTCATAGACCTCGATCCGCTGGGGCGGCGCGTCCAGCCCAAAGGCGTCGGCCAGTCCTGCCAGCAGCTTGGCTTGCGAGGCGCTCTCGGCCAGCTTGCGCTCCAACGCCTCCCGCGCGTTCTGCGCCGCATGGGCCACCAACTCGCGCTTCTCGCCGCGCTGCGGCACGGCCACCACCACGCGCCGCCCCGCAATCGTTGACAGCGCCTCGGCTAACAGGCCCGCAGTCGGCACCGCAAGGCTCAACAAAACCATGCGCGGCGGCACCTTCTCGGCATAGAACTGGCCGAGAAAGGCCTCCAGGATTGTCTCGTCGGCATCCTCAGCCGAAACCCGCGGGTAGTAGGCCCGGTTCCCCCAGTTCTGGTGGTTGCGGAAGAAAAAGACCTGGACACAGGCCTGCCCCCCGTCCCGGTTGAGCGCGATGACATCCGCCTCGGCCGTCTTTTGCGGGTTGATGCCCTGATGGCCCTGGATCTGCGTCATCGCCCGGATCCGGTCGCGATAGATTGCAGCGCGCTCAAACTCCATGGCGGCCGAGGCCTCGGCCATCGCCGCTGCCAACTCGGCCTGCACCCGGGTCGATCGCCCCTCGAGGAAGCGCGAGGCATCTTCGACCAGCGCGCCGTAGGCTTCGGCTCCGATCTCCCCGGTGCAGGGCGCCGAGCAGCGCTTGATCTGATAGAGCAGACAGGGCCGAGTCCGGCTCTCGAACACGCTGTCCGAGCAGGTGCGGAGCAAAAACGCCTTCTGCATCTGGTTGAGCGTGCGGTTGACCGCGCCGGCGCTCGCAAACGGCCCAAAAAAGCGTCCCTTCTCGCGGCGCGCGCCGCGATGCTTGCGCATCAGCGGGAAGGCCCCGGCCTCGATCAGGATGTGCGGGAAGCTCTTGTCGTCGCGCAGCAGCACGTTATAGCGCGGCTTCAGCTGCTTGATCAGATTGGCCTCGAGCAGCAGCGCCTCGGTCTCGGTCTCGGTGGTGATGAACTCCATCGAGACGGTCGCCAGGATCATCCGAGCGATCCGGTTCGTGTGCCCTCCGAGGTTGGTGTAGGACGCCACGCGTTTCTTGAGGCTGCGCGCCTTGCCCACATAGAGCACCTGCCCCTCGGCATCGAGCATCCGGTAGACGCCAGGCTTGTCTTCGAGCGTCGCCAAAGCGGCCCGAACGACCTCGGTGCCGCGGGGGACAGAAGATGGCGGCTGGGGGTCGGGTTGGGTCATGGATTCGCCCTAAGGGCTGTCCCAAAGCCTGCGGCAAGGCAAGCGAAAAGGCATCCCCGATTCCTGTGGATATCATTGTGGGAAAGCTGTGAGGGTGAAGGCCACATCGTTGAGTTTCTTACGCTTTCATTACATTGCACAAAATTTATGCTATATCTCAAACTGCTGATAACAAAGGAAAATATAATTTACAGCCACTTGATCAATCCGATTTTGGACCGGCTTGGCGGAATCCGCCCTCTTCCGGCCACCGGGTGAATAACTCGGCCTGGACCCTGCCTGACGCGCGGCCATTGGGCGTCTCTCAAGGACTTGGGCGGGGTCCGGCGCAGAGGTGTCATAGATCGATTCCCAGGATGTCCGGAGTCTGCCACGCCAGATGCTGCCCGCCATCGATGGCGAGCATCTGACCGGTCAGCGCCTTGCTCGCCAAGATGAAGCGCATGGCCAGTAGGATGTCCTCGGGATCTGCCCCCCGTTTAAGCAGACAGGCCGCCCGTTGCCGCGCGAAATGATCCTCGCTCTGTCGATCTCCGCGCAGGGTCGGGCCGGGCCCGATTGCGTTCACTCGGATCTTTGGCGCAAGCGCCTGGGCCGAGGTGCGGGTGAACATCTCGAGCCCCGCCTTGGCCACCGTGTAGGAGGCGAAATAGGGTGTCGGCTTCCACACCCGCTGGTCGATCATGTTGATGATCGCGGCGCGGGCGCGGGGCTCGCCGCCGGCATCGGTCTCGGGTTCGGGCGCTTGATTGGCAAAATCGCCGGTGAGCCGGACCGGTGCGCGCAGATTGCTCTCGACGGCCCGGTCCCAACTCTTGCGCGTCTGCGCCCCGACGCGGTCGTCCTCGAAGATCGAGGCATTGTTGATCAGCAGGCTGAGCGGGCCGCCGAGCGCCTCGGCCGCGCGCGCAATGAGCGCCCCGGTTGCCGTCTCATCCAGCAGATCCGCCTCGAGGGCCACCGCGTCGGCGCCGAGTGCGCGCGCCTCATCCTTGACCTCCGCCGCCGCCGCTCCCGAGCCGTTGTAGTGCACGGCAACCGCCCATCCCGAGGCCGCGAGATCCAGCGCCATGGCGCGCCCCAACCGTCTGGCCGCCCCGGTTATCAGTGCGCGTCGGTCGGTCATGGTCGCCTCCTTTCGGTGCCCCGGGCCGGTCTGTGGCCTGGGGTGCCGAGGGACATAGCGGTGCGCCGGCGCCGAGCAACCGTGGCTCAGGCCCCGCCACCACCCGGGTCGCGCCCGCCATCTCCGCCGCGCCCGCTGCCACCGCCGCCACCGTTGCTCTCGTCGCAGGTGCACGACGCCCCCGGCAGACGGTGGGCGCCACAACGCGGGCACCGAACCAGATCCAGCGGATGCGGCAGCGCGCGCCCTGCGCCTCCGTCGCCATCCACGCGGCGCCGATGAAACAGCATCCGCCACAGCATGATCGCAACGAAGGCCAACAACGCGAGCTTGCCTAGCATCTGTGCTCCTCATTGGTCCCAGCGGCTCCGCTCGGGCGCGCTTTGGCCCGAACCCTGCCGCAGTCTTTAACCTTTGCCAACGCTTTCTCCCGATCCTGGAATGCCCCGAGATCCCTCGCGCCCGGGATTTCTTTGCGCTAAGGAGACCCTGTGCAGAGATCAGGGAAGCCCGACCGGCCGAGCGCCGCGCCACCCGCCACGTGCCGGCGTTCCGATGCCGGCTGCGCGCTCAGCCCTGGCGTTTCTGTCTGCCGGCGAAATCTTGTAGACAAGGCACCCACGCGGTGCAAACAGGGTCCCTGATGAGCATCGACTCCGACGAAGAGCTGCTGAAGGCCGAGCTTGCCAACTTGCGCGACGAGCACCGGGCGCTGGACGCTGAGATCGGCGAGCTGACCACCTCGCCGCTTGGCGACCGGATCGCGCTGCAGCGCATGAAAAAACGCAAGCTGTCCATCAAGGACCGGATCGCACGGATCGAAGACCAGCTCTATCCCGACATCATCGCCTGATCGTCTGGACGGGCGACCGCCAGACCCGCTAACAGCGGAGCCATAGTCGATGCAACGGAACAGAGACAGGGGGCGGCGGTGGAGCCAAAGGTCGGGATCGTGATGGGAAGCCAGTCGGACTGGCCGACCATGCGGGCGGGGGCCGCGGTACTCGAGGTCCTGGAGATCCCGCACGAGGTGCGCATCGTCTCGGCCCACCGCACGCCCGACCGGCTGTTCGCCTACGCGGAGGCCGCCGCCGAGCGGGGTCTCGCCGCCATCATCGCTGGCGCGGGCGGGGCCGCCCATCTGCCAGGCATGCTCGCTGCCAAGACCCGCGTGCCGGTCTTGGGTGTTCCAGTCCAAAGCCGGGCGCTCTCGGGTCTCGACAGCCTGTTGTCCATCGTCCAAATGCCCAAGGGCATCCCTGTCGCCACCTTTGCCATCGGCGAGGCCGGTGCCGCGAATGCTGCGCTGTTTGCCGCAGCGCAGCTCGCAACGGCGGATGCAGCGCTGGTCGAGCGGCTCGAGGCTTGGCGCGCGGCGCAGACCGAGGCGGTGGCCGAGGAGCCGGTGCGTGACTGACCCCACGGCCTCAGAGCAGCCGGGCAAGGCGACCGCGCCGTTGCCCCCGGGCAGCACGATCGGGATCCTCGGCGGCGGCCAGCTCGGCCGGATGCTCAGCCTCGCCGCTGCGCGCCTCGGGCTGAAGTGCCATATCTACGATCCGGCCCCGGCTCCGCCGGCGGCCCAGGTCGCAGCGGCCCACACCGCGGCTACATATGACGATGCGGAGGCCCTGCTGCAGTTCGCATGGGGCGTGGACGCCGTGACCTTCGAATTCGAGAATGTGCCTGCCAGCACCGGCGCGGCCTTGGCCGCGAACGCGCCCGTGCGCCCGGGCCCACAAGCCTTTGCGATCGCCCAGGACCGGATCGAGGAGAAGGCCTTCCTGAACCGCATCGGGGTGGCCACAGCCCCGTGGGCCTCGATCGAGAGTGCCGAGGATCTGGCTCAGGCGCTCACAACCACAGGCGCCCCGGCGGTGCTGAAAACCCGCCGCTTCGGCTATGACGGCAAGGGCCAGGCGCGGGTCTCGGGCGCCGAGGATCTGACCCGCGCCTGGGAGGAGATCGGCCAGGCCCCTGCCATCCTCGAGGGTTTCGTGCCCTTCCAGGACGAGATCTCGGTGATCGCGGCGCGCAGCCTCGATGGCCAAGTGGTCGCCTATGACCCCGGCCGCAACGAGCATCGAGACGGCATCCTCCACCGCACCACGGTGCCGGCTCCGGTGCCGCGCGCGCTGGTCCAAGAGGCCGTGCTAACCGCCGGGCGCATCCTGAACGCGCTCGACTATGTCGGCGTGATCGGTGTCGAGTTCTTCTGCGTCGGCCGCGCGCTGCTGGTGAACGAGATCGCGCCACGGGTCCACAATTCGGGCCACTGGACCCAGGACGCCTGTGTGGTGGACCAGTTCGAGCAGCACATCCGGGCCGTGGCGGGCTGGCCGCTGGGCGATGGCATGCGCCATTCCGATGCGGTGATGGAGAACCTGATCGGCGCCGAGGCCGACGACTGGCTCCGGCTGTCGCGCGATCCGGCGGCCCTCCATCTCTATGGCAAGGACGTCGCGCGACCGGGACGCAAGATGGGTCATGTGACGCGCCTCTCGCCGAAACCGGCTTGACGCCGCGCTCGCGCCCGATGACGGCTGCGCGAGAGGTGTTTCACGGGCGTTGAGCGGCGGGCTTGCGCTCCCTTTATCGGCTGCATCAGCAAGGATGACGCGCACGTCATCTGCGACCGAGACAGGAGACATGCCGTGACCGAGACCTCCCTTCCGACCGCCCCCACGACTGGCCCCGATACCGCCGCCGCTGCCGCCCTGCCGCGCCTCGATCTTGCAACCGCTTGGACAGTGCTGATCGCGGGTGCCCTGGCAACCGTCGCCTTCGATCTGTTCGGACAAACGATCAGCCCGCTGCTGATATCGGTGGCGAGCCCCTATCTGGGCGCCAAACTGGCGCCGGTCCCGCTGGCCCAGGCGGTCCTGGCCAAGATCTCGGGCGTGCCGGGCAAAGAGCTCGCGGCGCTCGGCATACCCTATGGCCTGCACACACTGACGGGGCTGATCGCCTACCCGCTCGGCTGGCTGCTGGTGGTGCGCCCACTGCAGGCCCAGTTCGCGCCGCAGATGCCCTGGTGGATCGCGGCCGCGACCTATGGCGTCGCGCTGTGGGCCTTCGCGCTCTATGGCATGGCGCATCTGGTGGCGGGCAATGCGCCCTTCCTTGGCTGGGGCTCGATCACCTGGGTGGCGCTGTGGGGGCATGTGCTCTTTGCCCTGGTCGCCGCCGGGGTGATCGAGGCGCGCTTGCGCCGCTGAGGGCCCGGGCCATCGAGCCCGAACCGCGCACCGTCCCATCTTCTGGGGCGGTGCATTCTGCCGCGCCTCAAGGGGGCGACAGCCCCTTTCCCCTGCCCGCCGCAGCGCTATGCTGCGCCCCATGAGCGATCCAGACAGCCCCAGCCCCGCCGCGCGCGAAACCCATTTCGGCTTCGAGACCATTCCGGAGGCCGAGAAGGCCGGGCGCGTGCATGGCATCTTCACTTCAGTGGCCGATCGCTATGATCTGATGAACGATCTGATGTCGGGGGGCATCCACCGGCTGTGGAAGGATGCGATGATCAACTGGCTGGCGCCGCGCCCGGGTCTGCGGGTGCTCGACGTTGCCGGCGGCACCGGGGACATTGCCTTTCGCATCCGCACGCGCCAGCCGGACAGCGAGCTTACCGTTTGCGATCTGACCGAGGCGATGCTGGCCGAGGGCGCGCGCCGGGCCGAGCAGAAGCATCTGAACGGGATCGAGTGGATCTGTGGCGACGCGATGGCACTGCCCTTCCCGGACCGGAGCTTCGATGCCTATACCATCGCCTTCGGGATCCGGAACGTGACGCGCATCGAAGCCGCGCTGGCCGAGGCCTATCGCGTGCTGCGCCCGGGCGGGCGGTTCCTCTGCCTGGAGTTCAGCCAGGTGCCCGTCCCGGCCCTGCGGTCAATCTACGACGCTTATTCGTTCAACGTGATCCCGGCCCTGGGGCGCGCTGTGACCGGCGACCGCGAGAGCTACCAGTATCTGATCGAGTCGATCCGGCGCTTTCCCGACCAGGAGCGGTTCGAGACCATGATCCGCGCCGCAGGCTTTGGCCGGGTCGCGTACCGCAATCTCAGCATGGGCGTCACGGCGTTGCATTCGGGCTGGCGCATCTGATGATCCTCGACGCGCCGGCCCAGCTTTGGCGCTTGCTGCGCACCGGCGCCACCTTTGAGCGCACGGGCGCGATGCGGGAATTGCTGGATGCGCTGGGGCTGAAGGGCTGGCCGCGCTTCCTGATCCGTGCGATTGCCCGCCCCTTTGGCATGTTCGGGCGGACCGGCGACCCGGACCTGCCGCCGGTTGCGCGCGCGCTCCAGGCGATGGGGCCGGCCTATGTCAAATTTGGCCAGATCCTCTCGACCCGGCCCGATGTGGCAGGCGAGCGCATCGTCGAGCAGCTGCGCTATCTGCAGGACCGCCTGCCGCCCTTCCCGGTCGAGGATGCGCGCAAGATCATCGAAGGCGAGCTCGGCGCCCGGACCGATGCGTTGATCGCCGAGCTCGGACCGCCCGTTGCCGCCGCCTCGATCGCTCAGGTGCATCCGGCGCGCTGGCTGCCGACGGGCGAGAAGGTGGCCGTCAAGGTTCTCCGCCCCAATGTGGCGCGGCTGTTCCGGCGCGATATCGGCACCTTCTATTTCATCGCCGGCGCGGTCGAGGCCATCGTGCCCGCCACCGCGCGTCTGCGCCCCCGTGCCGTCGTGCAGCATTTCGAGGGCGTGGTGAACACCGAGCTCGATCTGCGGCTCGAGGCGTCCTCGGCCAGCGAGTTCGCCGACAACGCGCTCGAGGAAGACCGCATCCGTATCCCCAAGGTCTACTGGGAGGGCACGGGCCGGCGGATCTTTACCATGGCCTGGGCCGATGGCTTGCCGCTCGATGCCGACGCGCTGACGGCCGCGGGGCTCGACACCGCCAAGATCGGCCGACGGGTGATCCAGGTGTTCCTCCGCCATGCCCTGGTCGACGGGTTTTTCCATGCGGACATGCACCAGGGCAATCTGCGCATGCTGCCCGACGGGACCATGGTGATCCTGGACTATGGCATCATGGGTCGGCTCGATCCGGTCACGCGCCGCCATTATGCCGAGATCCTGTATGGTTTCCTCACGCGCGATTATCGCCGGGTGGCCGAGGTGCATTTCGAAGCGGGCTATGTGCCGCCCGACCGCGACGTCGATGCCTTTGCCCAAGCGCTCCGCTCGATCGGCGAGCCGATCTTTGGCCAGGATGTCAGCCAGATCTCGATGGCCCGGCTGCTCGCCTACCTCTTCGAGACCACCGAGCGGTTCGGCATGGCGACGCGCACCGAGTTGATCCTGCTCCAGCGCACCATGGTGGTGGTCGAAGGGGTGGCGCGTTCGATCGACCCGCACGCCAACATCTTCGAGGCCGCGCGCCCGGTGGTCGAGACCTGGATCCGCCGCAATATGGGCCCGGCCCAGGTCGCCCGCGACATCGGCGACACGCTGACGGTGCTGCGCCGGCTCGGGCCGCGCCTGCCCGGGCTGGCCGATGAGGTGCTGTTGCTGGCCGAAGAGGCGCGGTCCCGCCGCTTGGCCGGCCCGCTCGCCGTCAATGTGCGCAGCCTGCCCGCCGGCTCGCCGCGCCGGCCCTTGGTGCTCGCCTTCCTGGTGGGCGCCCTGGCGGCGGGGGTGGCGATGTGGGCCCTGCTGACGCTCTAGCCGCGATTTGACTTGAAGCGGGGCCGGGCACGGGCCAGAACGAGCGGCGACGCCACGGGGAGGCAAGCGGTGCAGGGTCGCCACATTCTGCTGATCATCGGAGGGGGCATCGCGGCCTATAAGAGCCTTGAGCTCATCCGCCTGATCTCGAAGGCGGGCGGACGCGTGACCCCGGTGATGACTGCTGCGGCGGCCGAGTTCGTGACCCCGCTCAGCGTCTCGGCGCTCGCCGGCGTGCGGGTGTTCGA
>JBCCZI010000048.1:0-29563 GCA_039187815.1 Pseudomonadota bacterium
CAGAAAGGCCGAGATGGCCTGACACCGAGAACGACCCCGAAGACCATCACCGCCAGCATTCCGCCGCGCCCCAATCACCGGGGAACCGACGTCTGACGTTCAAAGCCACGGCGCAAACCGAGTTGATAGAGGTCCTCAGGTCTATGCGATTATTGCAGGCGCTCTGTACGGGCTGGTCCTGCTTCTCGAAGTGGTCAACCTCTACACTCTGATCGCCCAGGCCAGTGTTGGCGGCTTCGGCATGGCTTCCGGCACGGCCAGTGCGCTGACCCAGTTCCTCGCAGAAAACCAAGGGCTCGGCGTCTTCGTCGCCGTCCTCTTTGCTGTGGTGAATACGGTTGTCGCCCTGATGACCGTCATCGCGATGAACACCATCAACGACATGCGGAAGGGTTGAGCGATGAAAAACCTTATCAAGACAACAGTATGTGCCTTGGCCTTAATAGCCGGATTGAGCGGTGCGGCCTGGGCCGATGATGATCCGAGCCGTCACATCATGATGATCATTGAGAATGGCGGTGTCGTGGCTTCTGAAGACCGCGAAGACACACTTCAACTGATCTATGGCGTTCTAGATGAAGCCACGCAGCTTCGGCGGCGTCGCGCGACCAATGATACGCAAGTTTCGATCATCTTAAGTGCAAACCCGAGTGCTGTCGCCTGGACGGGCACGGTGCGCCAGCTTTATGCGCAGAGCCAGGAAGTGATCGGGCTTCTCACCTTCCGG
Organism: Pseudomonadota bacterium; assembly: GCA_039187815.1. GTDB lineage: Bacteria > Pseudomonadota > Alphaproteobacteria > Rhodobacterales > Rhodobacteraceae > Thermohalobaculum. Next base: position 728 of record JBCCZI010000048.1, read on the forward strand.
GATACATGCTCGGATTTGGAGTTGGCTTACGAGCAGGTGCGCTTGTCTGCACAAGTCTCGCGGCCCGATGTTTTGGAGGTCGTGCATATCGGCCCGTTCATTCATGCGGGCTTTCCATGCACGGGTGAGAATGCGCGCATCACGCTTCCACAGGCTGTGCCGCAAACGATTGCTCTGTCTGTGATAGCACAACAGTCCGATGCGATCCGTTTCATAGGTGTTCACGCCGATCAGGACGAGCCGCTGCTCCGCTACCTGGAAGCTACGGGTGTGATGGACCGTATCGAAAATGGCGCGTTGCATTTTGATCTTTTGGATGCCGCGCGGGCGCGCTCGCGCATGGGCCACATTCTGGAGGATCGGTGATGCTTGTTTTGGCCAATTGGATGAAAGGGGCGGCGCTTGCCGCCCTGATGGGCAGCACGACATTGGCGCAGTCATCGCTGACGGTTGAAGGGACGCAAGACGCGCCGCCTGTCATCTTCGAGATTGTTCCGCAAGTGGACACCTCGCTTGAAGCTGATCTTATGGTGGAGCGGCTGCGCCAGTTTGCTTCAGACGTGTCTTTGCGCGTGCGCCGCGATCCCTCGCGCATTCCAAGTGCGGCTCTTGTCGAGCTGGTTAGCAATATCGCGATGGTCGATGGCAATGGCGTGGCTGTAAGCCGTGGGTACGATATCGATGCGCAAGTGGACCTCGTGCTTGGGTATTCAGGCGGTTCCGCGCAGATACTGAGCGTGCAGGGCGTAGCTGACAAAGGGCTCGAAGTCGTCGCGGTCTTCCGGGATCAAAGCGGCCGGGTCATGATCCCGCCGCCAAATTCCGTGTCAGCATACCGGACAGATGGAGAGCGGCTTTGCTTGAGAGAGGAAGGTGAGGCGTTCGAACAAGCGCCGCTTCCGCCAATGTCGTTCGCAATACTACTCGATACATCGGGCTCAATGCGCAGCGTCATGGATGATCTGCGCCTTGCAGCGCATGGTTTTCTGAACGACCTTCCCGATACAGCGCAATGCTATGTCGGCGCGTTCAATGAGGATGCGAATTTCTCGCGGGGCGATGGTCTCGGGGAAGCGGTATGTAGTCCAAGAAACTTTAGCCTCTCACGCCTACAAGCTGCAGGTGGCACAAACCTCTATGATCCGATGCGCCAAGGGTATGCCTGGCTGAATAGTCAGCCTGCCGACCATCAACGCGCGATGATCATCATCTCAGATGGCGCGGCCAACAGAAATCAGCATGAGATCGCATCCCTGGAAAGCGCGAAGGGGAACTCCGTCACCTTCGTTTACTTCCTCGGTGCAAGAGAAGAGCGCTGGCTGCGCGGCATGGCAGATAACTATCTGCATCATGAGGGGAGCCTCGCACCGCAGCTGGAGCCTTACTTTGAGGTGGTGAGCAGTGCCTATGCGCAGCAAACCGTCCTCCAGCTCGGCGCTTGCGAGAGCCCATGAGGGGCGGACTGCAGATCACGCCGCAGGTCTGGGTGCAAGACCCGGACTTGCATGGCTCCTCACGCTGGGCGGATGCAGAGCATCTGCTTCACCGGGGATATGGACCAGAGGGGCGGCACACGCTCGGCTATCTTCCCGCAGAAAACAGAAGATCACGGGCCATACCCATCACCTATGGCGGTGATCGCCATGAGCTTGTGATTGCGCCAACACGCGGCGGAAAAGGCGTATCGACGGTCATCCCGCGCTTGCTAGAGCATATGGGTCCCGCCATCGTCATGGACGTGAAGGACGGGGAGAATGCGCTCATCACGGCTCGATATAGGCGAGGTTACCTCGGCGAGGACGTCCACATCCTTGACCCATTTGATGTCGTATCCAGCCGTCTGGGGTTTGTCCCAGCCAAGCTGAACCCGCTTCGCCAAGTCGATCTCGATGGGGAAGCGGCCTTCGATGAGGCGTCGATAGTCTCGGAATCCTGCGTCGTGCCCGATGGGCGCGGCGAGAGCCATTGGAGCAATGAAGCGCTCTCGATGATCACAGGCTTCATCTTGCGTGAAGTTGAGATGGGCGGCGATCTTGGCGATGTGCGCGCCGCTCTGAACCAGGGCAAAGATGACTTTGAAAGCTACCTGACCCGTATGAGCGAAAGCACTTACGGCCTTGTGCGGGCGGCGGGCGCAAGGATCGACAACAAGGAAGAGCGCGAGCGGAGCGGCGTTCTATCGACCGCGCAGCAAAACACGCATTTCCTGGAAAGTGCGCCTCTGGCGGACAGCCTGTCAGGCACAAGCATCGATTTGAGCGATCTTTCCAACACCACGATCTACATCGTGCTGCCCGCAAGGCGTATCCTGACAGCCAAGCGCTGGCTGCGTGTCGTGATCGCCAGCCTGATCTATGCGGTGACGGAAGCGCAAGAGCGCCCACCTGTACCCGTGATGTTTTTGCTAGATGAGATGGCCACGCTCGGGCGGATGAGCCCGATTGAGCAAGGCGTTGGCCTGCTAGCTGGCTACGGGATGCAGTTTGTTTGCATCCTTCAGGACTTAAGCCAGCTCACCGATCTCTACCGCGAACGCGCGCAGAGCTTCATCTCGAACGCGGCCTGCATCCAATGCCTTGGCACCAATGACAAGATGACGGCTGACTATCTTTCCGCTTTGTCTGGCATGACGAGCGTTCCGCGCCTGTCCTTGGAAGCTGCGATAGAGCGGGCTTCTCTCATGGGTGATCCCAGCTTTGCCGGGCCAGGCGATGCGCCCGTTTCAAGACCGTTGATCACGCCGGATGAACTCACAAGCCTGCATCCGAGCGTGCAGTTCATCAAGCTGGCGGCCAGCCATCCCGCGATGGCGTATCGGCCTGCCTATTTTCTGGATCATCGGTTTCGGGACAGGCGCGGCACTCCGCTCTACGACATTCATCCGCACCAGGCGGACAAGCCAATCCCTAAAGCTATCGACTTCACCGGACCTGGCCTCGATCTCGGCGGCGTGCTGGAACCGTATTTGCGAGTGGGGTGATGTTTATCCAGATCATCCTGGTCGGCGGTATCGTCGCGTATGGTGCATATGGCTGCGCGCATATCATCGCCTCAACATACGGCATCCATCTGCCTCTGCAGGCCGGATGGCCGCATATCATTGTATGGACTGCCGGACCGCCCATTAACGTCATAGCCAGCCTCTACGCGTGGTCCGTGGCGCGGTCCTGGCGCAGGCTGGCCGAACTTCGCAGTCATCAGCTTCAGCACGGCATGACAGCTATGGGACGAGGGCAGCACCGCCTGGACCATGTCCGGCACGGGCCGTCGTTCTTGGAGAGGACGCTGGTGGTTTCGATTGTAATCTCACTCTCCGCCATCCCGTACTTGTACTTCGTTCCACATGCGGAAGTCTGGGTGATTGGCGGTCTGCTGAGTTGGTGGGTTGTTGGCTGGCTTTTGCGAAGGGCTTAGTGGGCAATTGGACGGCTTATTCAGCCGCCCAAGGCTCAACTCTCCCAACAATCTGAATGGCAGCATGTAAAACCCGCAACCGCTCAAACTTGTTCTGGCGATGGCGTGGGTTTTGACCGCTTTCATCGCAGGCAAAGAAGTTGGATAGCCAGCGCTCACCATAGTCTCCGAAGATGTCTTCAATCTCTTCGTGCTGCCACGGTCGTCCGTTCCCAAAATAAAGCTTCCCATCATAATCGTACACGCACGCGCAGGCGCTGAGCAGCCTGCCGTTGCCACCAACCTCGTCACGCAAGGCGCGTGCTGGCATCCAGATTTGGGTCTTAACGAAGGTCGGAAGAAGTAGCTGCCAGTCATCGGCAACGATGATGCGTTCACATAAATCAGTCATAGCTTAGCCCTCCTGCTCGAAGGAAAGTTTCTCAGGAACAAGGCGCTTGGCTGAACACGCAGGCGGTCCAGCCAGAAAGCGCCCGGTTGATGTGGGAAGGACCTGTGGTGCAAGACTGGGCACCGAAAGGCTGCACTTCGCTGGAGGCGAGCTTGCCTCACAAATACCCCTTTAATTCAATGGTATGGCGCTTTTCTGCGAAAGCACTTCGTACTGATCAACCAACAGCATTTGCTGCACAGCGTGACCTCTTTTTTGCCTATTGCTACCAAAGGGTAGTGTTGGTTCGGAGATCATTCTTTCGTTTCTTGGCTTGCCGCCAACATCATCACGTAGGGTGCGTGCAGGCACCCAGATTTGGGATTTGGCGAAGGTGGGAAGAAGTAGCTGCCAGTGATTGGCAACGATGATGCGTTCGCATGTAGGAGTCATAGCTTAGGCCTTCTGGTCGATGGAAAGGTTCTTAGGAACGAGGAAGACGTGTTCCTTGAACTGGTTTCTCACAACAGCATCAGCCTCCATTTGAAGAGCAGCCTCAAAAAAGACACGAGAATTCATAAGATTGCGTTTTTTTCGGACGCGGTTTGCCCAAGTAGTTCAGCATCACGAAGGGGTGCACGGCCTCCAGCTCGATGAGTTGCACTCACAATCTCAAACGGCTCCGGAACATGACCGGGTTGGGGGTCTCTTTATGTCCGGTAATCACAGGCCACTTTGCGGAAACTGGATTTCATGCGAGACCGCAAGCGATCAATAAAGCTACAGATGAAGAGAGCCGCTTTTTGCGGGCCTCGCATAATTTATGCTAGAATCATAGAAAAGATGGCTGCTGGCATAAGAGACAATCAAAAAGAGGGGCGCGATTTCGCCCTTATCTATTTTCGACAATCGACATGAGAAGTACGCCCTTGACCTGATGAATGGCCAGGAGGCCTTGTGCATGCGCGCATGGAAAAGAAGGAATGAATGGTCATGAAAGATGGCGATGATCAGATATACGAGGCCGGGCTTTCCCTGCCGGAGCTGAAGAAGCTAGAAGTCGATGTCGATCTCTATCAGGAGATGCTGGATGATCCGTCACTGACGGATACGCAGAAAGAGCAGATCATCGTAGCGCTCTGGGAGATCATCATTGCCTTCGTTGATTTGGGCTTTGGGGTGCATCCCGTCCAGCAAGCCTGTGGAAAAGGTAAAAAGATAGTGGCTGACTCTCCCCAGGAGTCCGCCGATGACGTAGAATAAGAACATATCAAATACAGAAGGAGGCATATGGCATGAACGTATTGAACAGCCGAGATAAAATGGCCGCGAAGGCCATCATCTACTGCCGTGTCTCCTCGGTGAAGCAGCGGGTCGAAGGTAGCGGCCTGGAAAGTCAGGAACAGCGCTGCCGAGAGTATGCCGCCAGCAAGGGCTACGAGGTTGCTGCAGTCTTCCCGGATGATGTCTCTGGCGGCGGCGATTTCATGAAGCGCCCTGGCATGTGCGCACTACTGGCGTACCTCGATGCACAGGTCGGAGAGCGCTTCGTCGTCATCTTTGATGATCTCAAGCGCTTTGCGCGTGATACGGAATTTCACATCAAGCTTAGACGTGAGTTTGATGTGCGCGGCGCGCAGATTGAATGCCTGAACTTCCGTTTTGAAGATACGCCGGAAGGCAAGTTCATCGAGACGATCATCGCGGCTCAAGGTGAGTTGGAGCGCGAACAGAACCGACGCCAAGTTGTGCAGAAGATGAAAGCGCGGGTGGAGAAGGGTTATTGGGTTTTTCGCGCGCCTATCGGTTACAAGCATGTGCCGTGCAAGTCCGGTGGCGGCAAAGTCCTTGTCCACGATGAACCTGTCGCGGGTGTTGTGCAGGAAGCCCTGCAAGGCTTCGCCAACGGGCGTTTCAACTCGCAAGCTGAGGTCCAGCGCTTCCTTGAAGCCAGCCCGCACTTTCCAAAAGACCTGCCAGATGGTGGTCTGCGCCCCATGACTGTGACACGGCTTTTGAAGAAGGTCGTCTACGCAGGCTACGTGGAGGCTCCCAAGTGGGATGTCTCGTTGCGCAAGGGTGTGCACGATCCGCTGATCAATTTTGAGACGCATGAGCGCATCCTCGAAAACCTCGAAGGGCGCAAGCGTCCGGCAGCGCGTAAGGATTTCAGTGAAGACTTCCCGCTGCGGGGGTTCGTCTGCTGTAAGTCCTGCGGAAATCCGATGACGGCCTACTGGGCCAAGGGGTGCCGCAGGCATTACCCTTACTATCACTGTGTAACACGCGGATGCCCGGAGAAGAGCAAACCCATCCCGATGCGTAAGATCGATGACGGCTTTGCAGATATCCTGAAGAGCATGCGCCCAACGCGCAACTTGATGGATGTCGCGGAGCATATGTTTCGGTCGGCTTGGTCAGCGCGCTTGGAAGGCGCTATCGAAGCGAAGGCAGCTATCAAACGGCAGTTGCAGGACGCCAACAAGAAGATCGATGGCCTGCTCGATAGGATCGTCGATACGTCTGCTCCAAGCCTGATCACTGCCTACGAAAAGCGCCTTGAGGTGTTGGAGCGTGACAAGATCGTCCTATCCGAAAGGCTGGACCAAACCTTGCCTCCACAACGTAGGCTGGAGGAATGTATCGAACTATCGCTCCAGTTTCTATCAAACCCCTGGAATATATACGAAAAAGGATGCTTTGCATTGAAGCAAACAGTGCTCAGACTGGCTTTTTTGGAGCCGCTGACCTACTGCCGAAATGACGGGTATCTAACTCCCAAAATATCGTTTCCTTTCAAGGCTTTAAGCCAAAAAAATGATGTTAAAAAGATGATGGTGCTGCTGGAGAGAATTGAACTCTCGACCTCTCCCTTACCAAGGGAGTGCTCTACCTCTGAGCTACAGCAGCCCGCTATTCTCCAGATAGCTACCCCGGGGGTTACCCCGGATCAAGCGGGTTCTGGAGAAACCCTTTATTTTCAGCGCCTTCACAGCTCGGACCTCTCCCTTACCAAGGGAGCGCTCTACCGCTGAGCTACTGCAGCCCGATGCGCGACCGGCCCCTTAGTGCGGCCCCATGCGAACGCTGCGGGTGATACCGCACTGGCCTGTGAATGCAAGGGCGAACTGGACCGGGCCGCAGTTGCGGCTTATGGGAAGGCATGCGCAGGCGGGATGACACCTCAGACCAGATCCAAGGCTTCGACGCCGCATCGGCGCGCGCCGATCGCTTGGCCGCGGCCTTGCGCGCCAATCTGCATCGGCGCAAGGCCCAGTCCCGTGCCCGCCGCGAAGACGCCACCACAACGCCGCCCTCTGGCCCTGCCGAGGACATCCCCGGCCGCGACGACAGCGCCTCGGACTGAGCGAGCAAGAAAGGCAGGGCATGGACCGGATCAAGATCGAGGGCGGGCATCGGCTCGACGGGGAGATTGCCATCTCGGGCGCCAAGAATGCGTGCCTGACGCTGATGCCTGCTGTGCTGCTGGGGGACCAGCCTCTGACGCTGACCACTGCGCCGCGGCTGGCCGATATCCGCACCATGGCGACATTGCTCGAGTCCTTGGGGTGCGAGGTTGCCGCGCTGCAGGAGGGCCAGGTTCTGGCGCTGAGCGCCGCCCGGCTGACGGACCACACGGCGCATTACGACATCGTGCGCAAGATGCGCGCCTCGGTGCTGGTCCTGGGGCCGCTGCTGGCCCGGTTCGGTCAGGCGCGGGTCTCGCTGCCGGGGGGCTGTGCGATCGGCGCGCGGCCGGTCGATCTCCATCTGATGGGGCTCGAGCGCATGGGCGCCGAACTCGACCTGGCCGATGGGTACATCGAGGCCAAGGCGCCGACCGCTTTGAGCGGTGCGGTCATCGAGTTCCCCGCCGTCTCGGTGGGGGCGACCGAAAATCTCCTGATGGCGGCCACGCTCGCCCGCGGCACCACCGTTCTCAAGAACGCAGCGCGGGAGCCTGAAATCGCCGATCTCGCCGCCTGTCTGACGGCCATGGGCGCGCGGATTGAGGGGGCGGGGTCGGCGGAGATCGTCATTGAGGGCGTCCCGGCGCTCTCGGGCACGACACACCGGGTGCTGCCTGATCGGGTTGAGCTTGGCACCTATATGATCGCGCCTGCCATCGCGGGGGGCGAGGTCCGGCTTACAGGCGGGCGACGGGACTTGGTCGAGGCCCTGATCGCCCTGTTGATCGAGGCTGGGGTCGCCGTGGAGGCAACCGAGGATGCTCTGGTGGTCCGCAGCGATGGCGGTCCCGTGCGCCCGCTTCGGATCGAGACGGCACCCTTTCCTGGTTTCCCGACCGATCTCCAGGCGCAGATGATGGCCTTGCTGTGCCTTGGCGACGGAGAGAGCCATATCGACGAGCGGATCTTCGAGAACCGCTTTATGCATGTGCCTGAGCTTGCGCGCATGGGGGCCGATATCGACATCCATGGCGGGGTGGCGACGATCCGGGGTGTGCCCAGCTTGCGCGGGGCGCCGGTGATGGCGACGGATCTGCGGGCGTCGGTCAGTCTGATCCTGGCCGGGCTTGCGGCCGAGGGCGAGACGGTGATCAGCCGGGTCTACCACCTCGATCGCGGATATGAGCGGCTCGAGGAAAAGCTGTCGCGATGCGGTGCGCGGATCGAACGATTGGAGGAGTGACGATGGCCGAGGATGCCCGTTTCGAGCAGGTGCCGCTCAGTGACCAGCCCTTGCGGCTGATCGCCGAGACGGCCGAGGATCTGACCGTGATCTCCTCGTTGCTGCAGGATGCCGTGGGCAAGACCGGCGAGATCGCCTTTGCCCGGGGCCGACGGCGTCTCGCGCTAATGCTCCATCGGTTTCGGTGGGAGGACCGCGAGGCCGCGCAGAAGCAGCGCCGCGGGTTCGAGCGGGTGCAGTCTCTGCTGACCGTCGAAGGGGTGCTGAGCGTCAAGGCGCGGGCACTCGCGCCCGATGACGGCGAGACGGTGTTCTCGCTTTTGTCGGCCGAGTTTGAAGCCGGCGAGGACGGTACGGGCACGCTTCGCCTGGTGCTGGCTGGCGACGGCGAGCTTGTGGCCGAACTCGAATGCCTGGCGGTCACGCTCGAGGATGTGAGCCGGCCCTGGCTTGCCAAGGCTTCGCAGGCACCGAGCCACGACGGTTGAGCGGGGCTAAGCGGGCTCAGCGGGCCGGTGATGGGCACTCTGCCCTGCGCGGTGGATCGCAGGTGACGTCCGGCTCGGCCTCCGAGATGAACATCGGCCGGTCGATCTCGCGCAAGAGCTTGCGCAAAATGGCCCGGGGATAGTCCTCAAAGCCTTCGGCAACCTCGACAAAAGCGCCAGGGCCGGCAATGACCTCGAGCTCGTAATGGCTGACCGGGTCGGGATCGGCCCCGCGAATCACAAGGCCATTGATCGTGTAACCCTGATCGGCCAGGCGCTGGGCCACCGGAAAGGGCGCCCGCCCCTCATTCGACACGCCGTCGCCCGAGACATCGATCACGCGCCGGGCGCACGGATGAGGCGCGGCGCGGCTGACCTCCCCCGCATGGATCAGCGCCTCACCGATCGCGGTCGAGAAGTTCCGCCAGGCGCGCGGCGTCGTGCGAATGACCTCGGCGAATTGCACCAGGCTGGCCGGCTCGGACACGGTGTACCAGTCGGTCATATGGCGCTGGCGCGAGCCACCCGACCATTGCGTGATGGTCACCAGCATGCCCCCGGGAAGCTGGCCCACCGCCGCATGCAGCGAAGGGTTGTCGAACGCATCCGCCATCCCACCGACTTGCAAAGCATATTCGCGCGCATTGATCGAGCCCGAGACATCGATGGCCAGGATCAGCTCAAGCCCGCAGGCCAAGGCCGGCCCGGGCGCAAACACGGCTGCCGCCGCTAAGCCCCAAAACGATCTGCCCATGCGACGCCGATCCCCGCCCGATCCATCCGAAGCGCTACCGCCATGACGCTAACAGCTTTGGTCTGTGGGGCAAGTCGTGCCCCACGGGTGCGACGGTGCGGTCACGAGCCAGACGCCTGACCGGCTCGGATCAGCACCCCCAATGACGGATTGAACCTCGAGTTCACGCAGCAGTTTGCCGATGATGACCGGCGGATAGTCATCGAAATCCCGCGCCATGGCGACAAAGGCCTCTGCCCCCTGCATCACATGGCTGCGATAGTGAATGACCGGATTGGGGTAGGCCCCCTGCACGACCAGCCCGTTGATCGTAACACCGGCCAGGATCCCGCTATCGCGCACCCTTTGCGGGTGCGGGCCGTCATTGGTCTCCCCGTCCCCGGAGATGTCGATGGTCTGGGTGGCGCAGGCCGGCGCGCGGTCCAGCGCGCGCGCCGCGAAGCGAAGCGCTGAGCCGATCGCGGTCGACTGCCCATCGGCAGTCCGGCGATGTGCGGACAAACGCGTGGCAAAGCTCGCCACCGCGGTCTCGTCGTCGAGATAGCTCCAATCGGCGATCAGGCTCTGATGTCCCTCGCCCGACCACTCGAAAGCCAACACGGCGACGCCCGTGCCGGTGGGTGACAGCACCGCCTCGATGACCTCGGGCGTGCGAAACGCCTGGGCCAGGCCGCCCAGCTGGATCGCATACTCCTTGGAGTTCACGCTTGATGATACATCCAACGCCAGGACCAGAGCGAGACGGCACTGTGCCGCCGCGGGTTGAACCAGAAGCGCAGCGGCGAGGAGCAGGGCCACCTTCACGGCCCGTCAGCCACCTGAGGCCCGTAGAGCTCGCGCAACAGCTTGCGTCGCATCGCGTCCTCGTAGTCTGAGAAATCCTCGGCCACTTCGATGAAGGCTTCGGGGCCAAGCGGGATATGGGTCTCGTAATAGCTCAACAGTTCGGCGTCATTGCCGCCGATCACCAGACCGTTCACCGTCACGCCGTCGAAGGGAAACTCGCGATAAGCGGCGGCGGGGCCAAAGCCCTCGTTCCCAACCCCGTCGCCCGAGATATCGATCACCTGGCGGCGGCAAGGCGGGGCCTCGCGCAAGAGACCTGAGCCATAGGCGAGCGCATAGCCGATGGCCGTCGGAAACTCCGCATAGCTGCGTGGGCCGCGGGCCAGGGTCTGCGCGACCTCAAGCAGCGCCGGCTCGGCCGTCACCATGGTCCATGGCAGCGCGAGGTCCTGCTGATGGCGTCCGCTCCATTCATAGGCGGCGAAGGCGACGCCGCCCTCCTGGGCCAGCACCGCCTCGCGCACCGCGGGCGAGAGCAAGGCCGCTGCCAAACCGTCGCGCTGCTGACGGTACTCATCCATATCGACGCTGGCCGAGACGTCGAGAGCAAACAGCAGCGCCAAGGCACAGGCCTCTGCCCTGAGAGGCAAAGCGCCCAGCAAAAGGGCCGCAAGGATGGGAAGGCGCGCCATGGGATCAGCTTGCCTGCCCAACGCGGCGGGTCAATCGATTTCGCTCGGCCACGTTTGCCTGGTCACATCCGCGCGACCTCACGCCCTTGGCGTACGCGGTTTGCCGGCGGGCGCGCTCACCAGCTGCCGGTGTTCTCCATGCTGGCCCAGGGTTCGGCCTTGGGCAGTGGCTCGCCGATCTGCAAGAGCTCAACCGAGATGCCGTCGGGCGTCTTCACAAAGGCCATACGGCCATCGCGCGGTGGGCGGTGGATGATGACCCCGGCGTCCAGCATCTTCTGGCAGCTCGCATAGATGTCCTCGACACCGTAGGCCAGATGACCAAAGGCGCGGCCGTGGTCGTACGCCTCCTCCGAGCCCCAGTTATAGGTGAGCTCGACCGGCGCATCATGCTGTCCCGGCGGGGCCAGGAAGACGAGCGTAAAGCGGCCCGCCTCGTTCTCGTAGCGGCGCGTCTCCTCAAGGCCGAGGAAGTCCTGAAACCAGGCCACCGTGGCGTCCAGATCGCGCACCCGGATCATGGTGTGGAGATATTTCGTCTTCATCTCGTGGTCTCCCTCGCGCTATAAGCAAGATGTTGTGGGGCAGGTGGAGAATCGGCCCGATCCAGAGCTATATATGGTTTTCGACAGCGTGCGACAGGGCCAAGCAGTGCACAAGGGACACGCCCTTGCCCGTCAGGGATTGGCCGGCGTTTGGCTGCTGGTCGGCACCCTCGCGGTGCTGTTGCCGATCGCTTGGATATCGGACGATGCGCTCATCACTCTGCACCAGGTGCGGGTGACCATCGACGACGGCATGATCGTGTGGAACCCGGGCGTGCGGGTACAGGCCTTCTCCCATCCGTTGTGGTTCGGTCTGCTGACGGGCGGCTATGCGCTGACCGGATCGCTGATGTGGATGACCGTCGTGCTGTCGCTGATCTTGGCGCTGCTGGCGGTCGGCCTGCTATGGCGCTTTGCGGTGGCGCGGCCGGCGTTCAGGGGCGATCCGCTGATGGCGGCGCTGTTCACCAGTGCGCTGCTGCTATGTTCGGGCTTTGTCGACTACACCACCTCGGGGCTCGAGACGCCCTTGTCCTATGCGCTCTCGGCCGGTGTCCTGTGGCTGGCCTTGGACGACCGAGCGCTGTCGCCCCGGGTCGAGATGCTGCTCTGGGGACTGCTTGCCGCCCTGGTGCTGACCCGGATCGATCATGCGCTGCTGTTTGGACCGCTCGCCGTGGTGCGGCTGGCCGGGGCCGTGCGGGCAAACCGCCTCTGGCCCGTGGTTCCGGGAGCGTTCTTGCTGCTGGCCTGGTTCGCCTTTGCGACCGTCTATTTCGGCTCTCCGCTGCCGAACACCTACTTTGCCAAGCTCTCGACGGGGATCGCAGCGGGCGAGCGCTTGACCCATGGTGTCGCCTATTTGGTCGACGCCTTTGTGGTGGAGCGCGTGGCGCTTCCGGTCGCGCTCTTCGGCGTCTTCTGCGGGCTGTTGGGTGGACAGAGCGCGCGGCTGATGGCGCTCGGGCTCCTTGTCTCGCTGGTCTATCTGCTGTGGATCGGCGGGGACTTCATGCGCGGGCGTTTCCTGGCTCTGCCCTTCTTCATCGCGCTGTTCCTGGTGGCAGCGATTGCCCATCGCAGGCCGCTATGGCTGGGCGCGGTGCTGTTCGCCGTGCCGCTGCTGGTGCCGACCGTGCTGTCCTATGCCTCGTTTGGGGCGATCCCAGACAAGCGGATCGGCTCCTTTGCCGATGAGCGCGCCTATTATTGGGACGAGGCCGGGGCCTTCGCGCCGCGCCGCGTCTGGCCCGAGCCGGGGGCCGGCAACTTCGCCACCGATCGCCCGGGCGAGGTCGTCTTTGGCTGCGCGATCGGGCGCCTGCGCTTTGAGAGCGATGCGACCACGCACATCGTGGACACCTGTGCGCTGACCGATCCCTTTCTTGCGCGGCTCGAGGCGCCCTATTTCCAACATTGGCGGATCGGGCACCATGTCCGCGCCCTGCCCCGCAATTATGACGCGGTCTCACTGGCGCCGGAGATGGCCCTAAACCCGCCCCGCCTGGCGCCGCTCCACGCCGAGATGCGGCTGATCGCCCAAGGGGATCTGGCCGATCCCGTGCGGTTTGCGGCGATCCTGCGGCGGCTCGTCGGGCTGGCGCCGGTCGCGCCAAAACCGGGGGCCGACATGGTCGATCTGAACCAGACGGTGCCCTTCGACTGGACGATACACGACCCAAATAACACAAGAACTGCAGTGGAGGACTAGGCGGATGACGAACGAGCTTGAGCATCGGTCCACACGCCGCGCGGTCGCCGACGGGTTGGAGGCCCGGCTCGCCGAGCCGATCCCGGTGCTGGACCACGGCTTTGTGCGGGTGGTCGACTACATGGGAGACGATGCGGCCGTCGTGCAGGCCGCCCGGGTCAGCTATGGCGCCGGAACCCGCTCGGTTCGCGATGACGAGGGGCTGATCCGCTATCTCATGCGCCACTGGCACTCCACACCGTTCGAGATGTGCGAGATCAAGCTGCACGTAAAGCTGCCGATTTTTGTGGCCCGCCAGTGGATCCGCCATCGCACGGCGAATGTGAACGAGATCTCGGCACGCTATTCGGTGCTGGACCGCGAGTTCTATATCCCGGCGCCGGACGGTCTGGCGGCGCAGTCCGAGAGCAATCGCCAAGGTCGGGGCGACGTGCTGGCGGGCGAGGCCGCCGACCGCGTCCTGGCCGTTCTGCGCGAGGATGCCACGCGGTGTTATGACCACTATGAGGAGCTGCTTGATCCGCAGGGCCTCGGGCTTGCCCGCGAGTTGGCCCGCATGACCCTGCCCTCAAACATCTATACCCAGTGGTATTGGAAGACCGATCTGCACAACCTTTTCCACTTTCTAAGGCTGCGCGCAGACCCCCATGCGCAGATGGAGATCCGCGTCTATGCCGAGGCGATGTGCGACCTGGTGCGCGCCTGGGTTCCCTTGTGCTGGAAGGCGTTTGAGGATCATCGCCTCGGTGCCGTGCAGTTCTCGGCGCCCGCCATGGCCTGTCTGCGGCGCATGCTGGCGGGCGAGACGGTGACCCAAGAGACAAGCGGGCTGTCAAAGGGCGAGTGGCGGGAGTTCAAGGCGGCCCTGTCCGCACCGGGTTGAGCGGGCGCGCCGGGCTAGCGACCGCCGATGCTCTCGAGGATATGCGCGACCGCGCGCGCGGTGCTGCCATCTCGGTCGAGCGCCCCGGTCCACCCGCTGATCGAGATTGCAGCGACATCCGCCCGGCGCTCGAGATCCGCCACGGCGGCTGCCACGTCAAAGGCCGATGGCCCACCCGCGACCGGATAGCGAAAGGCACCGCACTCTTCGGCATTGATCACGTCGACATCCAGATGCAGCAACACCGGCCCATCGAAGGCGATCTCGGCGATCTCGGGCAAGGTGATATGGGTGACACGGCTGCCCTCCAGGGCGGTCCGCTCCTCGGGGTCCAAATCGCGGGCGTCGACCAGCAGGACCTGCTCCTCCGAGATCGGGCGCAGGCCGATGCCCGCGCACATCCATTGCGGGCCGCGCCCGACGATCATGGCCAGCGGCATGCCGCCCAGGAACTGGCTCGGCGAGGTCTCGGGCGTGTTGAAATCACCATGGGCGTCCATCCAGACCAAATCCGGCTCGACGCCAGCGCGCTGCAGACCCGCCAGCACAGGCAGGGCACAGCAACAATCACCGGACACCGAGATCGGGCGGTCGCCCTCGGCCAAAGTGTCGGTGACGAAATTGGCAATGCCGCCATGAATGAGCGCCAGCTCTGGTGGCGTGCGGAACTCGATCTCGAGATCGTTGATCGCCACATCCGGCGGACAGACCGAGACCAGGGCGGGTTCCGGCTCCTCAAAAAAGCGAGGGGTGACGATCCAGCGATCCGTCATCGGCGACGTCCCTTTCGTTGTGGTCGCGGGGCATGGGATCCCCGGGGACCCGTCACGCCGCGCCGGCGGCGCCCGGCGATCGCACCTGCGTGCTCGCAACATCCGTCGGCGAGATCGGGTCGTCGGCATGGAAGCAGAAGACGGAGCACGAGACGCGCGCGCGCCGCAGTTCGGCGCCGCAGCCGGCACAGTCGTGGACCAGCACACACTGAACCGTCGGCACGGTGAGCTCTGATTTGTGGCCGCAGCGAGGGCAGCGGATCGTCATCCTCACGGAGGTGGCCATTTGGCGGCTCCCATGGGGTCTAGCTCAGATCGCGGACATCGGTCAGGCGACCAGTGATGGCGGCGGCGGCGGCCATGCCGGGCGACATCAGATGCGTCCGGCCGCCTTTGCCCTGGCGCCCCTCGAAATTTCGGTTCGAGGTCGACGCACAGCGCTCACCCGGCGCCAGCTGGTCGGGGTTCATGCCGAGGCACATCGAGCAACCAGCCATGCGCCAGTCAAAACCTGCCTCCTGCAGCTTTTGCGCGATACCTTCTTCTTCGGCCTGGGCGCGCACGAGGCCCGAGCCCGGCACGATCATGGCGCGCAAGCCGTCCTTCACGCGCCGGCCCTCCATGATGCGCGCGACCTCGCGCAGATCCTCGATGCGCCCATTGGTGCAGGAGCCGATGAACACGGTGTCGATCTCGATGGCCGAGAGCGGCGTGCCGGGCTCGAGACCCATATAGTCGAGGCTGCGCCGGGCGGCGGCAATCTTGCCGCCCTCGAACTGGTCCGGGTTCGGAACGGTGGCGGTGATCGGCAAAACATCCTCGGGGCTTGTGCCCCAAGTCACCACCGGTGCGATCTGATCGGCGCGGAGGGTAAGAATCCGGTCGAAATGGGCGCCCTCATCGGTGAACAGCGTGCGCCAGTAGGCTTCGGCCATTTCCCACGCAGCCCCTTTGGGCGCCTTGGGTCGGCCTTTGAGATAGGCGAAGGTCTTGTCGTCCGGCGCGACCAGCCCGGCCCGGGCGCCGCCCTCGATCGCCATATTGCAGACGGTCATGCGGCCCTCCATCGAGAGCGCCTTGATGGCGTCGCCGCAGTACTCGATGACATGTCCGGTACCGCCGGCGGTCCCGGTCTCGCCAATGATCGAGAGGGTGATGTCCTTGGCAGTGACCCCGGGCGCGAGGCTGCCCAGCACCTCGACGCGCATGTTCTTGGATTTCTTTTGGATCAGTGTCTGGGTCGCGAGCACGTGCTCGACTTCGGAGGTGCCGATGCCGTGGGCGAGAGCGCCAAAGGCGCCGTGGGTCGCCGTGTGGCTGTCGCCGCAGACGATGGTCATGCCCGGTTGTGTGAGGCCTTGCTCGGGGCCGATGATGTGCACGATGCCCTGGCGTACATCGTCGACATCATACATCTCGATGCCGAAATCGGCGGCATTCTTGCGGAGCGCCTCGACCTGGATGCGGGATTGCTCGTCCTTGATCACCTCGGCGCGGCTGAGATCGGTCGGCACATTATGGTCCGGCACGGCCAGGGTCTTGTCTGGATGGCGGACGCTGCGCCCGGTCATGCGCAGGCCTTCGAAGGCCTGAGGGCTCGTGACCTCGTGCACCAGGTGGCGGTCGATATAGAGCAGCCCGGTCCCGTCCTCGGCCTCATGCACGAGGTGGGCGTCCCAGATCTTGTCATACAGGGTCTTGGGGCTCATGGGCGTCCTCCGGCGCTACCGTGTCGGGTTGTTCGCGATGTCCTAGCGGCTTGGCTTCGCCGCGGCAAGCCGAGCGGCACAGGCGTACGGGGTAGGACCCCGCGTTGAGACGGTACTGGCTCTGCCCGCCGCAGGTCCGCGACCGCGCGTCGGCAGGCCCCACCCGCCCCTCGAGACGTGGCGCCGGCACGGGCCGTCGCGCGGCCCCCAGCCTGCCGCCGCGCGGTCGCTCAGAGCTGTCGGGTGAGGGTCAATGCATCGACGCGGCCCACAGCTTCGCGCTGGTAATAAGCGGGCCGATGGCCTGCAGTGAGGAACCCTTCGGCCGTGTACAGCGTCATGGCAGGGTGGTTGTCGGCGGCGACCTCGAGGATCAGCCGGTCTGCGCCGGCCTGTGTAGCCTCGGTGATTGCGGTGCGCAGCAATGCGCGGCCGAGCCCGCGCCGCCGGTCGGTTGGCACCACGCCGAAATCGAGCACCTCTGCTTCGGATGCCGCGATCCGGACAATCAGGAGTCCGTGCACGAGGGCTGTGTCAGCCAAACAGACCACGCCAGGCGCCAGTTGGCGAAAGGTGTCGGCAGCCCAGCCTCTGCCGCCGGCCTGAAAGGCCGCCGCGGCCAGGTCGGCGAGGCTGGCCGCCTCGCGCCCAGGATCGGCGCGGCGGATCTCGATCACGTCAACCGATCCGAGGTGGCGGTGTCAGACGCGATGGGGCCGCATCCGCTGCTCGGACATAGAGCGGGGCGGGGCGGGAGCCATCGCCGCCGTTTTTCAATCGGGTCAGCGCAATGCGGGCAATGGTGGCCGGGATGTCGACGGGGGCCGCGTCCTGGAAAGATGCCGCGATTTGCCGGGCTATGGTCTCGGCGCGCCAACCGATCACCTCGATCCCGTTGAAGCCGTGCAAATCCGTCGGTGGGTTCTCGGGCGCAATCTGGTGGGCCTCGCCCTGCGCGTGCTGCTCGCGAAAGCGTTGGATATAGGCAGAGCCAACTGGCCCAGGCAGGCTGATCAGCATCTCACCCTCGGTTCGGCCGTGTGCCATGACGGCGAACATGGAAACGCCAATCGCCGGTTTGCCGATGGCCAGGGCTAGGCCGCGGGCAGCCGAGACGCCGAGGCGGATCCCCGTGAAGGAGCCCGGGCCGATACCGACCCCGATCGCATCGATGTCGCCATAACCCACGCCGCCCCGCGCCAGCATGGCCTCGATCATCGGCCATAGACGCTCGGCCTGCCCGCGCGTCATCTCTTCGGTCTCGGCCAAGAGACTGCCGTTCGGACAGCGAAGCGCGACGGCGCAATGGGCTTGGGAGCAGTCGAACGCCAGGATCGTCGGCGTGGCCGTCAGACTATCAGACGCCGACAGGGCGCACCTCGACCACCTCGGGAATATAGTGGCGGAGCAGGTTCTCGATCCCGTGCTTGAGGGTCAGGGTCGAGGACGGGCAACCCGCACAGGCGCCCTGCATGTGCAGATACACAACGCCCCGATCGAAGCCATGGAAGGTGATGTCCCCACCATCCTGAGCGACGGCCGGGCGCACGCGCGTATCGAGCAGTTCTTTGATTTGGCCCACGATCTCAGCATCGGCGCCGTCGTGCTCGGCATGGCCCACCATGGCCGTCTCGCCGCGCATCACGGGATCGCCAGACTGGTAGTGCTCCATAATGGCGCCGAGGATGGCGGGCTTGATGTGGTCCCAGGCGGCGTCGCCTTTGGTCACCGTCACGAAGTCACGGCCGAGGAAGACGCCGGTGACGCCCTCGACCGAGAAGATCCGGGTGGCGAGCGGCGAGGCGTCCGATCCCTCGGCGCTTGGGAAATCGGCCGAGCCGGCATCCATCACGGCCTGTCCCGGAAGGAATTTCAGGGTCTGCGGATTGGGAGTCTGTTCGGTCTGGATGAACATGCGCGCCTCCATGCGTTGTCCCTGATGTGGACCGGGGCGCCCCTAAAATCAAGAATCATTCCAAATTGTCGAGGCAGTCACGCTGCGGTTCCGCCTCTCGCGCAAGCCGGGCGATCTCTTCGCCATAGAGCGACGGCACCGCCTGGCCTTTGGGCGTGAGGGCATAGATGCCGCGGGCCGTCCGCTCGAACCAGCCATAGTGGTCATCGGCCATCAGCCGGCGTGCCGTGGCCACGCCCGTGGCCGAGGCCACGATGGACGCCTTGGAGGGCCCTGCCGAGATCAGATGGGCGACGCAGCGCAGGGCATCCTGGCGATAGGCGGTCATGATCCGCGTCCGGCTTGCGCCGCCGGCATTGGGGTCTCCGACGCGGCGGACGAATTCGCGCAGCAACCGCGCCTGCTGTTTGGGCGATTTGCGAGGCCGGTAGGGGGCCGGATCGAGAGGGATCTCGGTCGCCCCATCTGCCAGGCGCACGGTGATCACGCCGAGTCCGAGCCGTCGGCAGAGCCCCAGATTGGCCCGAAAGGCCGCGGTCGCCGCGCGGCCAGCACTCCGCGGCACGGCGACATACACCGCATCGGTGATGGCCTGGCGCGCAACCGCCTGATGCAGGAGCGCGAGCGAAAAGCCGCGCTTGAGCTCAACGATCACCGGGGGCTCGCCGTCCCGTACGGCCACCACATCGGCCGCGCCGACCTCGCCCTTGACCGTATAGCCCTGTCGCTCGAGCAGGGCCTTCACCGGCGCGTAGAGATCGGTCTCACGCAGCGTGGCCTGGGCGCGGATGCCGGCGCCGTCAGCCACGGACGCCGCGCGCCAGATCCTGGGCGATCGTCATGGGACCGGTGCGCCCCGCAAGGCGCGAACGGTAGACATAGAGCGCCTCCATGACCCGCTGGACATAGTTGCGGGTCTCGCTGAAGGGGATGCTTTCCATCCAGTCGATCATATCCGTGCCGGGCAGGCGGGGGTCTCCATAGCGCGCGATCCATTGGTCGACCCGGTGTGCGCCGGCATTGTACGCTGCGGCGGCCAGCACATAGGATCCGCCGAACTGGTTGATCCGGCGTGCCAGGTAACGCTGGCCGAGGCGGGCATTGTACTGCCAATCCTGGGTCAGGCGCGGTTTCGAATAGGGCTCACCGATCCATTTCGCCACTCTTTTTGCGGTCGAGGGCATCAACTGCATCAGCCCGCGCGCGCCGGCTGGGCTGATGGCGGTGGGGTTGAGCTCGGTCTCCTGGCGGGCGACGGCCATGGCCAGCGCCGGCTCAACCTCTGAGGCATACCCCGCCAGACCGTGGAGGGGGTAGTAGGCTGGGTAGAGCACCATGCCGCGTCGCGCCGCATGCTTTGCAATCCGGACCGCATAATGCGGCTGGCCCAATTCGAGCACCAAGCCGCCGAGCGCGCCGAGTGCCGCTGCCCCCTCCATCGTCCGGCCGAGATGACCAAAGCTCTGGAACGCCAGGCTCCGCTGGCCGGCAAAGTGCAGAAGCGTCGCCATGCGCACATCATCGCCCCGCAGCGCGGGCGAGGTGCGCCAGTTCGGCAGGTCCGCCGCCGCGAGGGCCGGGTCGGCCGGCACGCCGATCTCGGCCGCGGCCAACTGGCCATAGAATGCCGTGGGATAGGCGGCCGCCGCCGCGTAGTGGCGCCGCGCGGCATCGGTCTGGCCCATGGCCACTAGCGTCCGTGCCGTCCAATAGCCGCCTCGCGCCAGACTGATCGGGGTTTCGACTGCCGCGGTGAACCGATTGAAATGCGTGAGCGCCGTTTCAGGGTCGTTCAGCTTGCGCAACGCCACCCAGCCGGCGATCCACTCGCTGTCCGCATAAGCATAGCCGTCGGAGGGTTGGAGGTGATGCTGGCTGGCCAGGTGATAGGCCCGCGTAGCTCGGCCTTGGCGCGCCGCCCTGCGGGCCAGCCGCCGCCGCCGCTCGGCCCAGAGCACCGGATCGCCCAAGCCCTCCCGCGTCACGGTGACCTGCTCGAGCAGACGCTCGGCTTCGTCATATCGGCTCTTGCGGTTCAGCCGGTCGAAGGCCTGCCAGTTCTTCGCAGCGCGCCCCGACAGCCCGGGGCCAGAAGCGGACGCATCCCTGCCGAACACCGCGCGGCGGAGTTGGGTCTGCCCCGGCCAAGTGCTGCGGCGGGAGACATAGGCGCGGTATTCGTCGAGGTTTCCCTCGCCGGCGCGCAGCTTGCGCCACAACACGATGTCAGCCATCACCGGGTCTTGCTCGGCGCGGGCCCGCGCCGTCGCGGCGTCCCAATCGCCCTGTTGGCCCAGATCCAGCGCCTCGGCCAAAACCGCGCCCTTACGCGCGGCCTCGCGCAAATCCAGGGCCTGGGCAGGCCCAGCGGCCAAACCGGCCAGCACGACAGCAAGCACCGCCAAGACGGCGGTAAAGGCGGGCGTGATCCTCATTCGACTGCTCCCGACGGTCTCATCATCCCCCGGCTGAGAATAGCAGTCCGATTCGCCTCATGCACCCCCCAAAGCGCTTCCGCGGCGCGGCCAATCGGATCGTTGTCCAACTTGCCGTCAGGGGCATTTCCCGCTAACGGCTTCTGGTCAACCCGTTAACCCGCAATGCTGGAGCGCCGCCATGATCCGTGGATCCCTGACCGCCCTCGTCACCCCTTTCGCTGGCGGAGCGGTCGACGAGAAATCGCTGCGTTCGCTGGTCGACTGGCAGATTGCCGAGGGCAGTCACGGCCTGGTGCCGGTTGGCACCACGGGCGAGAGCCCGACACTGTCGGCCGAAGAACATGAGCGGGTGATCGAGATCGTGGTCGAGCAGACCGCCAAGCGGGTTCCGGTGGTGGCCGGCACAGGGTCGAACAACACCGCAGAGGCGATCCGGTTCACGCTGCATGCGCAGTCGGTTGGGGCGGACGCTGCCCTTGTAGTAACTCCGTATTATAACAAACCGACGCAGGAGGGGCTGTACGAACATTTCCGCATCCTCCATGACGCCACTGAGATCCCGATCGTGATCTACAATATCCCCAGCCGTTCGGTCGTCGACATGACGCCTGCCACGATGGCGCGGCTGGCAGGGCTGCCGCGGATCGCCGGGGTCAAAGATGCGACCGGCGATGTGGCGCGGACCTCGGAGCAGCGCGCGGCCTGCGGTCACGAGTTCATCCAGCTCTCGGGAGAGGATGCCTCGGCGCTTGGCTTCAACGCCCATGGCGGGACCGGGGCCATCTCGGTGACCGCCAATGTTGCGCCGCGCCTCTGCTCGGAGTTTCAGGAAGCGACACTGGTGCGCGATTATGCGCGGGCGCTCGAGCTCCACGACAAGCTGATGCCGCTGCATAAGGCGATCTTCATCGAGCCTGGCCTGGTCGGAGCGAAGTACGGGCTCTCGCTGATCGGGCGCTGCCAGGAGGAGGTGCGCCCGCCGCATGTGGGACTGACCGAGCCGACCAAAGCGGCAATCCGTGCTGCTATGGTCTCGGCCGGGGTGTTGAACGGCTGAGGGTCGCCATGGGCTTGCGGTCGGTCGAGCCGGGAACGGTCAACATGATCTGCGGCCCCCGCGGTGCGGGTAAGACGACCTACGCCACGGCCCTGGCGCAGAAGCAGAACGCGCTCTCGCTGACCATGGAGGAGTGGATGGGCCGGATGTTCTGGCCCGATGCCGTGCCGGGGGATGAGGACAGCTGGGAGGCGGTCCGGATCGATCGGTGTTTGTCGCAGATGCGGGCCGTGCTGCTCCAAACCGTGCCGCTTGGCATCTCTGCGGTGGTGGACGCGGATTTCATGACCCGCGTCGAACGAAGCGAATTCGGCGGTTGGGGAGAGGAACAGGGCTGGCAAGTGGTGTTGCGATGGATCGATGCGGAACGTGAGACGCGGTGGCTGCGGATCCTGTCGCGTGAGAGCCAGCCCGGCGGGTCCTTGCGCACCGTGAGCCGGCCGCAATTCGAGCGCGCCGAGGAGCGCTGGCACCCGCCCGAGCCCGATGAGATGGCGCGCTGGTGGGGCCGCCGCGTGGTCATCGACGACTGAGGGGGGGGTTCTGGCGAGTGCCGGCCGGTGCGGTTGGCCCGGGGCGCGACCAGAGGGCATGGACACAGCCGATCGCTTTGCCTATCCGGGTGGCGTCATGGCCCAGAACAAGCTCAAGCTCGACACCAAACTCGCCGCCGAGAACCGCAAGGCACGGCACCAGTTCTTTATCGAGGACACGCTCGAGGCCGGGATCATGCTGCAGGGCTCGGAGGTCAAGTCGCTGCGGGCCGGACAGGCGAACATCGCTGAGAGCTATGCCAGCGTCGAGGACGGCGAGCTTTGGCTGATCAACAGCTATATCCCGGAGTTTGCCCAGGCCAAATCCGCCGCCTACAGCCACGACGCGCGGCGTCGGCGCAAGCTCTTGGTGCACAAGCGGGAGTTGGCGCGGCTGGATCAGGC
Organism: Pseudomonadota bacterium; assembly: GCA_039187815.1. Classification (GTDB taxonomy): domain Bacteria; phylum Pseudomonadota; class Alphaproteobacteria; order Rhodobacterales; family Rhodobacteraceae; genus Thermohalobaculum. Next base: position 23,854 of record JBCCZI010000048.1, read on the forward strand.
GGTGGGCCGTGAGGGCATGACCATGGTCCCGCTCAAGCTCTATTTCGATCAGCGCGGGCGGGCGAAGCTTGAGATCGGCCTCGCCAAGGGCAAGAAGATGGCTGACAAGCGCGAGACGGACAAGAAACGCGATTGGGCGCGGGAGAAAGCCCGGCTGCTCAAGGAGAGATGATGGCGTTGCCGCAGCCTGGTCGGCTTCTGGCCGCGATCGATGCGACCTGGCCGCCGGCGGAGATCGCCGAACGCGCCGGATGGCAGCTCCGCCGTGGCGCGGGCGGGGGTAAGCGTGTCTCGGCCGCGTCGCGGATCGAAGGCGGTGCACCGGTGCCGGACATTGCCGTGGCGGTCGAGGCGCTGGGGCAATGGGACCAGCCGCCGCTCTTTCGGATCGGGCCCGAGGATGCGGCACTTGACGCGGTTTTGGCGGAGGAGGGCCATGCCCGCATCGATCCGGTCGTGCTCTATGCGGCTCCGGTCGAGGCGTTGACCGATGCGGCTGACGAGACAGCTCGGGTGATCCGGATCTCGACCCCGGTCGCGATGGTTGAGGAGATCTGGGCCGCGGGCGGCATCGGACCCGGTCGTCTGGCCGTGATGGCGCGCGTGACAGGGGCTAGCATCACGCTGCTCGCACGCCAGGAGGATCGTCCTGTCGGCGTCGCGTTCTGCGCCTGTGACGGGGAGCTTGCCATGCTGCATGCGGTCGAGGTCTTGGCAGAGCGGCGCCGCATGGGTGGCGGCCTGATGCTGTTGCGCGGTGCGGCCAACTGGTCGGCCGAGAGCGGCGCGCGGATCTTGGCCTTGGCCGTGACCGAAGCGAACGGGGCGGCGCGGGCACTCTATGAGCGAGCGGGAATGGTGGCGGCCGGGGCCTACCATTACAGAGGGCGCTGAGGGTGCGGGCGTGGCTCGCCTTGGCGTGCGTCGCCTGTGTCGCCTGCTCCGCCGTGTCGGTTCGGGCTCAGGACGTGCCGAACGCTGGACAGCCCGAAGGCGCCGTTCTGACGATCGAGCGTGTGGATGGAGATGGCCGCTATGCCCTGCCGATAGGGCCTGCAGGTCAGGCCGGGCCAGAGACCCAAGCCCTGCGCGGCCGCATCATTCGCCGGGGATATCGGGTCGAAGCCGCCATCTTGGGCCTGCCAGGCGTGATCGATGGGTACCACGCGCGTCTGTCCGCCATGGGGTTTGCCGAGCGGTTCCGCTGTGCCGCGCAGGCCTGTGGGGGGCTCGGCTTCCGCTTTGGCATCGAGTTGCTGCCGCCGCCAGCCATGCTGATGGACGCCGCGGCCTTCGAGCAGTTGACCATGAGCCGGGAGGGCGCGGAGCCGGACCATGTCTCGGTTCTGGTGAGCCGGGTTCTCGGCGATCTCCACATCCAAACGGTGACCGTCGTGCCGAGCGATGCCGATCCTGCGCCCGTGGTCTTGGCCTCGCCGCCTGGCGATGCGGCGACCGAGAGCCCGCCTGAGCCCACATCTCTCCCAAGCGGCGGATGGAACGATCTGGGCGCGCGCTTGCTGGCCGAGGGGCATGCGGTTCTGGCCGGGGTGGCGTTCGAGACGGGCGGGGCGCGTCTGACCGAGGGGTCGGGCGCGGCCATCGACGCGTTGGCGCGCCTGCTCGCGGAGCGCGCCGAGCTTGTGGTCCTGATCGTCGGGCATTCCGACAACCAAGGCCCGCTGGACTTGAACCGCCGTTTGTCGCTCGAGCGGGCAGCCGCTGTCCGGGCCGCCCTGATCGATCGCGGCATCGCAGCCGAGCGAATGGAGGCGGATGGCGTTGGCTTTCTCGCGCCCATCGCATCGAATGCCACCGAGGCCGGACGGGCGCTGAACCGCCGGGTCGAGATCGTGCTGCGCTAGCGCTCAGTTCAGCGCCGCGTCGCGGATCTCGGAGAGGGTCTTGCGCGGCGTGATCGCTTCCTTGTCGATCATCAGCTCGAGCAGCGCCCCGGTCGCCGAGCCCCGTGCCCGATCGAAGGCCGCCGGGAAGTCCTCAGCAGTCTCAACGCGTTCCGCATGCATCCGATAGGCCTTTGCCAGGGCGACAAAGTCCGGGTTCTCGAGCTCAGTGCCGCTGACCCGCCCCGGATAATGCTTCTCCTGGTGCATGCGGATCGTGCCGTAGCTGCCATTGTTCAGCACCATGACGATGGGCTGAGCATCGGCCTGCATGGCCGTGCCAAGCTCCTGCATCGTCATCTGGATGTCCCCGTCGCCGGCAAAGCACACGACCAGGCGCTCAGGCTCGGCGATGCGCGCGGCGATCGCCGCAGGCAGGCCGGCGCCCATGGCTCCAGACTGGGGGGCCAACAGCCGCCGCGCGTGGCTGTAGTGGATAAGCCGCCCGGGCCAGATCGCAAAGTTCCCGGCACCATTGGCAATGATTGCGTCTTCGGGCAGCACCTCGCGCAGATGCGCCATCACCGCGCCCATATCCAAGCGGCCTGGCTGAGGCGGCAGATTGAAGGTATCGGTGAAGGCCGAGCGTGCCTCATTTGCCCAGGCCTTGCGCGTCGGCGGCACGGAGGGTGAGCCGTCGGAGACCGCCTTCAGAAAGCCGGCCGGCGAGCCATGGATCGCTTCGGGGGTCTGGAAGATCTTGCCAAGCTCGCGATCCGAAGGATGGACATGGATCAAGCGCTGACGCGGGGTCGGCAGGTCGAACAGCGAGTAGCCATCGGTTGATGTCTCGCCAAAGCGCACGTTCACCGCCATGAGCAAATCGGACCGGTCGAGCACATCGCGCACATGCGGGGCCATGCCGAACCCGGCGTCGCCGATATAGGCAGGGCTACGGTTGTCGATCAGATCCTGGCCGCGAAAGCTCACCACCACCGGCAGGTGCGCCCGTTCGGCGAAATCCTGGAACGCGCGCAACGCGGCACGTCCTCCGCGGCCGGACACGTCCCATCCGCCGCCGCCGAGCAAGACCACCGGCCGCTCCGCCTTGTCGAGCGCCGCCCGGGCGCGCTCCACCGCCGCTGGGTCGACCCCAGGCCAGGCGGGGCAGATCGGCGCCTCGTGCACGGTTGCGTCGTGCATCTCCACCAGAACGTCCTCCGGCAGGGCGACGACGACGGGGCCGGGGCGGCCGGACAGAGCGGTGTGCCAGGCCCGGGCCACGACTTCGGCGACGCGGTCCGCGCTCTCGATCTCGGTGGCCCATTTGGCGATGGGCCCAAAGGCAGCACGATAGTCGATCTCTTGGAACGCCTCGCGTTCGCGCATGCCCGTCTCGATCTGCCCGACAAAAAGGATCATGGGCGAGCTGTTCTGCATCGCCGTATGCACCCCGATCGAGGCGTTGGTCGCCCCCGGTCCACGCGTGACAAAGGCGATGCCCGGAGTGCCCGTCAGCTTGCCCCATGCCTCGGCCATAAAGGCGACACCGCCCTCTTGTCGGCACAGCACAAAGCGGATGTTGGTGTCTTTGAGGGCGTCCAATACGGCCAGATAGCTCTCGCCCGGCACGCCGAAGGTTGTGGTCACCCCCTGCGCTCCCAGAGCCCGGACGAGAATTTCTGCGCCGCTGCGGGTGGTCATTGCGTCCCTCCGGAAACGTTTTTTGCAATTCGGCATATCCGGCGCGAGGCTGTCAACTGATGTCGGTTTCGCATCGACACCAAGTGGCCGACAGTTCCACCTGGCGGAATTGACCAATGCGCCAGGGGGCTTAAGCTGGCGACGAACGGTCAGGGAGCAGCCAGGATGATCGAACGGCCGAGCTTCACCATCGGGATCGAGGAGGAATACCTCATCGTCGATCGCGAGACCCGCGATTTGGTGCGTGCGCCGGACAAGGCCTTTCTTCAAGACCTCTCGGATGCCATGGGCGAGCAGGTCACGGGCGAGTATCTCCAATGCCAGGTCGAGGTGGGGACCCGCGCCCATGGCACGGTAGCTGCCGCGGCCGAGGATCTGGCAGGGCTCCGACGGGCCGTTTCCCGGGCCGCCGCCGCGCATGGCTATGCGCCGATTGCCGCCTCCACCCATCCCTTTGCCAAATGGCGCGAGCAACTGCACACGCCAAAGCCGCGATATGATGCCCTGCACGATGATCTCGGCCTGACCGTGAGGCGGATGCTGATCTGCGGGTGCCATGTGCATATCGGCATCGAGGACCCGGAGCTGCGCATCGATCTGATGAACCAGGTCGCGTACTTCCTGCCGCATCTACTTGCGCTGTCCTGCTCCTCGCCATTCTGGGAAGGCGAGGACACCAAGCTCGCCTCCTATCGCCTGACCGTATTCGATGCGCTGCCTCGCACAGGCCTGCCCGATACGATGTCCAGCTTTGCCGAGTATCGGCGCATGGTCGATCACATGGTTGCAGCCGGGTGCATCGAGGATGCCACCAAGATCTGGTGGGACATTCGTCCCTCCGACAAATACCCGACCATCGAGCAGCGGGTCACTGATGTGTGCTCACGGCTGGAGGACGTGGTGACAATCGCGGCGCTCTATCAGTCGCTCTTGGCCTATCTCTTCCGCCTGCGGGCCCGGAACCAGCGCTGGCGGCTCTATCCTGCGACGCTGGTGGGCGAGAACCGCTGGCGCGCCCAGCGCTATGGCGCCGAGGGACAGCTGGTCGACCATGGGCGCGCGGTCTTGGCGCCGGTCGCTGATCTGATCGAAGAGCTGATCGACCTGCTCGGCACGGATGCCGAGGCGCTCGGGTGCCAGCGAGAGCTGATGCATGCTCGCCGGATCGCCGCAGAGGGCACATCGGCGACCCGGCAACGGGCTCGCCTGGCCGCAGCCGTCGATGGCGGCGCCAGCCGCGACGAGGCGCTGCGGGCCGTTGTCGATGGCCTGATTGCCGAGTTTACCGACGGCCTGAACAGCTTCTGCCCCGAGGGCGCGGTCAAAGCTCGGTCGGATAGGCTATCTGCCGGAAGCTCGTGATCATGCAGCCGAACAGGCCGTCTTCGCAGTCCCGCTCGACGATGATGTAGGGCATTCGGATGCGCACCGCGCGGGCGGCGTCCGCAGCCTCCCAAGGCCGGCCAAGCGCGCGGCAGCCCGACATCCCGCCCGGCGCGAGCCCATCCCGCATCTCGGTCATGAACGAGAGATTGTGGACCCGGCCAAGCCCCTCGATCTCGACCACTCCCGCGGCGATCGCCAAATCGCCGTAGTAGCGAGCATAGTAGGTCCGCCCCGCCCATGCGCCGCAGAGTACGGCTTGACCCTCCAGCGGCCTCAGCCCGGCTGCCACCTCAAGCACCCCGCCGAAATTGAGTTCGGTGGCCCCGAGCGCATCGCCCTCCGCCAAGCGGTCGGTCGACACCCGCGGTGGGGACAAGGCACAGCCCGCAACGACAAGCGTGAGCAGCAACAGCGCAAGGGGGCGTCTCATGGGCATCTCCTATGGGGTCAGTATGCCCCGTATCCGTGCCCTCTTACAGCGCCAGCGGTTCACATTTGACGCCATGTGCGTGAGGTGCCGTCGTACAGATGCAGCACAGACCGGACCCACCCGTCTCGGAGAAGGTCGGGCTCAGTCCAAAAGACTGACGCCGCGGCCCACGGGGGGCCACGGCGCGCAGCTGTTCCAGGTCAGTGGCGTCACTCGATGATTTTGGAGACGACGCCGGCGCCGACGGTGCGGCCGCCTTCGCGGATGGCGAAGCGGAGCTTCTCCTCCATGGCGATCGGCGCGATCAGCGTCACCTCGAATTTGAGGTTGTCGCCCGGCATCACCA
>JBCCZI010000049.1:0-28708 GCA_039187815.1 Pseudomonadota bacterium
AACCACACGCCCAGCAGGACGGCCAGCCGCCAGTCCGCCGCGCTCAGCACGATGGCCGCCCCGATCAGCGCCGCCAGACCGTAGGAGACGGCGTTCAACGTCTCGACAAGGACATCGGTCATCGCCATGGCCGTCTGGGTTTCTTTTTGGGCGATGCGGCCGGCGAAGTCGTCTTCGAAATAGCTCATGGACTGGCCGAGCGTGTGCCCATGCAGCCTCCAGACGCCCAGATGGTAGAGCCCGCCATAGAGCGAGCGCGAGATGAACCCCGAGGTCAGCGCCATCAAGCCCGGGCGGAGCACCAGGAAGAATCCGGCGATGGCCAGCAGCCACGGCCAGTCGGTGCTAAACATCTCGGCCGGCGAGGTGGCCGCGGCCCGATCCACCACCCATCCGATGGCAAAGGCGATGAAGGCCTCGGACGCGCCGAGGGCCACCGTCGCCGCGAACAGACCCCAGACTGCCGGGCCCGTCCCACGGATCAGCCAGCGCATAAAGGGCCACAAGGTGCGCGGCGGCGGCCCCTCGGCGGGCATGAAGGGATCGTAGAGCCGCTCAAAGCTGCGCTCGTCCTCAGGCGCGATAGGAGGTGGCGTGAAGCGGTTCCCCCGGCCCGGCGAATGATCGGTCTTAGGCATAGCGTGCTATCTAGCCCATCGGTCGGGCTTTCCATCGGTTCGGGGGTCGGTCGGCGCCGCCATTGCTGATGCGCCGAGCGAGACGGTGCGTCACTCGGCGGCCGTGTCCAAGAAGCCACCCGATTGGCGTTGCCAGAGGCGCGCGTAGAGACCGCCGCGGGCCAACAGCTGCGTATGGCTGCCCTCTTCGATCACGCGGCCCTGGTCAAGCACCACAATCCGGTCCATCGCTTGGATGGTCGAGAGCCGGTGCGCGATGGCGACCACGGTCTTGCCCTCCATCAGCCCGGACATGGCATCCTGGATGGCCGCCTCGACCTCGCTGTCGAGCGCCGAGGTCGCCTCGTCCAGGATCAGGATCGGCGCATCCTTGAGCACCGCACGGGCAAGGGCAACGCGCTGGCGTTGGCCGCCGGAGAGCCGCACACCGCGTTCGCCGACATGGGCGTCCATGCCCTTTCGCCCTGCTTGGTCGAGCAGTTCTGGAATGAACTCATCCGCCTTGACCTTCGCGGCGGCCGCCCAGATCTCCTCATCCGTCGCATCTGGCCTGCCATAGGCGATGTTGTCGCGGATCGAGCGGTGCAACAGCGCTGTGTCCTGTGTGACCATCGCGATCCGCTGGCGCACGCTGTCCTGCTGGCAGTCCGCGAGATCCTGGCCATCGATGCGCACGCTGCCTTCATCAGGGTCAAAGAACCGCAGCGCCAGGTTCACCAGCGTGGATTTGCCGGCGCCGGAGCGCCCCACGAGGCCAACGCGCTCGCCGCCCTGGATGGTGAGGCTGACCTGCTGCACGCCGCCCGCCCGCTTGCCGTATTGGTGCGTGACGCCGTCGAATCGGATCTCGCCCGAGATCAAAGCGATCGGCTTGGCACCAGCACGGTCCTTTAACCGCAGGGGCTGCGAGACGGTCTCCATCCCCTCCTGCGCCGTCCCGATGTTCTCGAAGAGCATGGACAGCGTCCACATGATCCAATCGACCATGCCGAGTAGCCGCAGCACCAGCGCCGTCGCCGCCGCCACGGGGCCAACCGAGATCGCCCCGATCGACCAGAGCCAGACCGAGTACCCCACCACACCCAACATCAGCACGATGCCGAGCAGCGAGATCAGCACGTTCAGCTCGGTGAACAGGCGGGTCTGCTTGGCAAAGGTCCAGCGGAAGTCCTCCATGGCCTCGCGGGCATAGTCCTCCTCGCGCTCGGCATGGGCGAACAGCTTGACCGTCTGAATGTTGGAGTAGCTGTCGACGATGCGCCCGGCGAGGGTCGAGCGCGCCTCGGCAACTTCCATGCCCAGCTTGGTGACGCGGGGGACGAACCACATCGCGATGGCGATGAACCCGGCGAACCAGATGCCGAGCGGCACCAAAAGGCGGATGTCGATCTCCCCCAGCACCAGCGCGACGCCGACCAGATAGATGAGCGCATACCAGAGCGCTTCGAGCGACTGGTGGACCGAATCGTTCACGGCCGGCGCCAGCTGGATCTGTTTGTTGGCGATCCGACCGGCGAAATCGTCGGAGAAAAACGACAGCGACTGGCGCAGCATCTTGCGGTGAGTGCGCCAGCGGATTAGCGCGCCCATCGGGGCGTAAAAGCCCTGGTTCATCACAAGATTGTCGATGATCAGCACCACCGGGCGGATCACCAGCGCGACGGCGATCATCCACCACAACAGGCTGCCATGCTGTTCCCAGAGCTGCCCTGGCTCGGTCTGCGAGAGGATGTCGACCAGCTGGCCCGCATAGCGAATGAGCGCTGCCTCGGCCAAGGCGAAGATCAGCCCGAGCCCCATCGAGATGCCGATCACCCAGCGCGCCGGCCACAGCATCGACAGATAGAAGCGTCCGAGTTTGTTGGGGATTTCGGCGGTTTCGTCATAGCGCTGATAGGGATCGATCAGCGTTTCAAAATAGCGGTACATGTGCGCCTCGAACGGCTGGAATGCGCCCGTACCGGCGCCCGTATCAGGGCTCCATATGGGGCGCTGTTCTGGAATTGACCGCAGCCAAAGGCCGCGAGAGATCGAAGGATCCGGAGGACCGCGGACCGCGTGTCAGGTGAGCTCGGCGAAACGCATGGCAGCCTCCATAGGTATGCGAGTTGCTATACACCTTATGTCGCAGGCCGTCTACCCTAGGATCTGTCGCGAGGTGGTGCTCAGTTCCGTCGCATTGCGAGCATCTGTCAACAAAGCTAGACAGGTGCGGACCAGCAGCGGGAGAAACGTGACATGGCCGAAAGCGAGGCAGTGACCCTTCAGGCGGGAGATATGACCGAGCAGAAGGCGCGGGCCAGCGCTTGGTTCGCCGAGCTTCGCGACCGGATTTGCTTGGCCTTCGAAGGGCTCGAGGCGACGCAGAGCACGGGGCCCCAAGCAGATCGTCCTGCCGGCCGGTTTGAGCGCAAAGAGACCCGTCGCGCCGGTGAGGGCGAGGGCGATCAGGGCGGCGGCGTCATGTCGGTGATGCGTGGCGGGCGCGTGTTCGAGAAAGTCGGGGTCAATATCTCAACCGTGTTTGGCCAGTTGGGCGAGCGGGCGCAGCGCAGCCTGACCGCACGGCGCGAGATCCCTCGCCTGGCCGAGGATCCCCGCTTCTGGGCCTCGGGCATCAGTCTGGTCGCCCATATGCAGAGCCCCAAGACCCCGGCCGTGCACATGAACACGCGAATGTTCTGGACCCCGGGGGCCTGGTGGTTCGGAGGTGGCTCCGATCTCAATCCCATGCGCGAGGTCGCCGAGGACACCGCGCATTTCCACAGCGCGTTGCGGACGGCTTGCGATGCCCACAACCCCGAGTTTTTCCCGCGCTACAAAGCCTGGGCGGATGATTACTTCATGATCCGGCACCGGGGTGAGGCGCGTGGCGTCGGCGGGATCTTTTACGACGACCACTGCACCGGCGATTGGGAGGCGGATTTCGCCTTCACCCGCGATGTGGGCGCGGCCTTTCTGGACGCCTTCCTACCCGTGACCGAGCGGCGGCGCGACGAGCCCTGGACCCAAGAGGACCGCGACTGGCAACTGGTCAAGCGCGGGCTCTATGCCGAGTTCAACCTCGTCTACGATCGCGGTACCAAATTCGGGCTCGAGACAGGCCACAACCCCGAAGCGGTTCTGATGTCCCTGCCGCCCGTTGCCACTTGGCCCTGATGCTTGCAGGGCGGCGTGCCCTGGTCACTGGGGCGTCGGCCGGGATCGGAGCCGCGACGGTCCGCCAGTTGGTCGGGTCGGGAGCCGCAGTGCACGCGGTGGCGCGCCGGGCCGATCGCCTGGCCGCTCTTTCCGACGAAGTGGGTTGCTCGGCTCATGTGTCCGATCTGACTGATCCTCAAGACCGCGCCCGCCTGGCCGCGATTGAGCCGGACATCCTCGTCAACAATGCCGGGCTCGGGGCGGGGATCACCGGGCTCGAGGGCGCCTCGCTTGCCGAGATCGAGCAGACCATCGGAACGAACGTGACGGCCGTCTTGGATCTGGTCCGTCTCTGCTTGCCCGGCTTGCGCGCGCGCAGCGGTCATGTCGTGCTACTCGGCTCGGTCGCAGGGCTCTATCCGGGGCCCTCGGCGATCTACGGCGCCAGCAAGGGCGCGATCCGCCAGATCGGCTGGAACCTCCGCCGCGAGTTGCGCGGGACGGGCGTCCGCGTCACCGAGATCTTGCCGGGCCGGGTCCGCACCGAGTTCTACGACGCGGCCGTGCCGGATGAGTCCGAACGCGCGCGGCTCAAGGAGACCGGCATTCGCGAGCTGCAGCCCGAGGACATTGCCGCGGCGATCCTCTATGCCGTGTCCGTGCCCCGGTATGTGAACGTCTCGGCGATTGAGCTGCAGCCGCTCGAGCAGACCTTCGGCGGAATTTCCTTCGATCGGGTCACGCCCTGAGGGGCTCTTGCATGCGGCCGGATCGGCTGTCAGGGTTGCGCATTGGCCGAAACGGCCTTGGGAGGACTGTTTGCGCAAGTTCCTTGTGGTTGTCGACGAGACACCAGAGTGCGCCCAGGCGATGCGGTTCGCTGCCCGCCGGGCTCAGAACACAGGCGGCGGGGTGGTGATGCTCTACGTGATCCCCCCGGAGGAGTTCCAGCATTGGATGGGCGTGGCTGAGGTGATGCGGGCTGAGGCGCGGGAAACCGCTGAGGCGCGGTTGGCGGATCTGGCGGATGAGTTGCGCGCGCTCACCGGCATCACACCGGTCTTCGAGATCCGCGAAGGCAAGCCGGTGGAGCAGGTCTTGGCCCAGATCGAGGACGATCCCGATATCGGAGTGCTGGTGCTCGGTGCTGGGGAGGAGGACGGGCCCGGTCCTCTGGTCACCCAACTTGTCCAAAAGATGGCCGGGCGCATGCCAATCCCCGTGACCATTGTTCCGGGCGGTTTGCCTATGGAGCGGATCGACGCCGTCTGCTGAGGCCGAGCGGGCCAAACTGCCGGCTAGGAGGAAAGCCATGCCCGTCTCCGTCTGTGTGTTCGACGCCTACGGAACCCTGTTCGACGTCGCCGCCGCCGCGCGCGAGGCCGCCACGGAGCCGGGACGCGGCGCTTTTTCCGAGCGTTGGGTCGAGCTCGCCGAGATTTGGCGCCAGAAGCAGTTGCAGTACTCTTGGTTGCGGGCCGCGTCGGGGATCCATACCGACTTTTGGCAGGTCACGCAGAACGGGCTCGACTTTGCGCTCGAGGCGACGGGTCTGGCGGACGACGCGCTCCGGGCGCGGCTCCTCCAGCTCTATTGGGAGCTCTCGGCCTTCCCTGAGGTCCCGGAGACGCTCGATCGCCTGCGTGCGGATGGTCGCAACACGGCGATCCTCTCCAATGCCAGCCCCGGAATGCTGACGGCCGCCGTGCGCAGCGCCGGGCTCGACAGTCGCCTCGATGCCTGGCTGTCGGCGGAGAGCGTGGGCGTCTTCAAACCAGACTTTGCCAACTATGCCCTGGTGACGGAGCATTTCGGTGTTGCCAGGCGCGCCGTGCTGTTCGTCTCCTCGAATGGCTGGGACGCCTGGGCCGCGACGGCCTTCGGGTTTCATACGGTCTGGGTCAATCGCAAGGGTGAGCCGACAGACCGCCTGACCACGCCGCCGGATCACATCTTACAGGACCTGACGGCTGTGCCCGAGATCGCGAAAGCCCTCTGATGCAGCACTTTAGGGCCGCCGATGGCCGGATGCTGAGCTTTCGCGACAGCGGAGGCCAGGGGCCGGTTGTGCTTTGCCTTGCAGGGCTCACACGCAACGCCCGCGATTTCGACAGCCTAGCCGAGCGGCTCGCTCCGCATCGCCGGGTCGTGCGGATGAACGCCCGAGGGCGTGGCGGGTCGGATTGGGCCAAGGATCCGCTGGCTGAGTACACGATTGCCGTTGAACTCGGCGATGTGATGGCTCTGATCGCGCATCTGGGGGTGACGCGCCTTGCGGTGATCGGCACGTCCCGAGGCGGGATCTTGGGAATGGCGCTGGCCGCGGCCATGCCGGGGGTCCTCTCGGGCCTCGTGCTGAACGATGTGGGCGCTCAGATCGAGACCAAGGGTCTGCTGGCGATCATGGACTATCTCGGCCATCCACCCGATGCGCCCGATTTTGACGCCGCAGCGGCGGCGCTTGCCGAGCGCAATGCGGCGCAGTTTCCGGGCGTGCCCCTCGCGCGGTGGGTGCGCCATGCCCGCGCCATTTATGATGATCGGGATGGCCGGCCGGTGCTCGCCTATGATCCGGCCCTGCGCCAGGCTGTCGGGGCGACGCTCGACCCGAGCCTGCCGCATGTCGATCTCTGGCTAATGCTCGACGCGCTCGCCACCATGCCGGTGTTGCTGATCCGGGGCGCGAATTCTGACATTCTGTCGGCCGAGACCGCAGAGCGGATGCAGGCGCGGCTGCCGCTGCTCACCCGGTCCGAAATCGCCGACCGGGGACACGCGCCCTTTTTGGACGAGCCGTCCGCGATCAAGGCGATCGAAGGCTTTTTGGAGGGTATCCGATGACTGCGGCCATGGAGCGCGAAGCCATCACCATCCGCGATGTTCGCGGGGCCCGCCGGCGGCTCGAGGGCGTGGCCTTCATCACGCCGCTGCTCGAGAACGCGTTCATCAACCAGCTGGCCGGACGCCGGGTTTTGCTTAAGGCCGAGTGCCTGCAGGTGACCGGCAGTTTCAAATTCCGCGGCGCCTGGTCGGCGGTCAGCGCGCTGTCCGAGGAGCAGCGTGAGCGGGGTGTGTTGGCCTATTCCAGCGGCAACCATGCGCAAGCGGTGGCCCATGCAGCCGAGCGTTTGGGGACGCCTGCGGTGATCGTCATGCCCAATGACGCGCCAACGCTCAAGACTGCGAACACCCGGGCATATGGCGCCGAAGTCGTGCTCTATGACCGCCCTGGCAACGAGAACCGTGAGGAGATCGGTGCCGAGATCGCCGAGAGGCGCGGGCTGACGGTCATCCGCCCCTATGACGAGCCGCTGGTGATGGCCGGCCAGGGCACCGCTGGGCTCGAGATCGCGGGCCAGGCGAGAGCGATGGGCATGACGAATGGCGATGTGCTGGTTTGCTGCGGAGGAGGCGGGCTCTCCTCGGGCGTGGCGCTGGCGCTCGAGGCAGAGGCGCCGGGTCTGCGGGTGCGCACGGTCGAGCCCGAAGGCTTTGACGATGTGGCGCGCTCGCTGGAGGCGGGGGAGCCGCTCCGCAACGCCCTCGGGGCCAGCACCTTGTGCGATGCGATCGTCACCCCGCGGCCCGGCGAGTTGACCTTCCCGGTTCTCAAGCGCCTGGCCGGGCCGGGTTTGGTCGTGAGCGACGAGGCGGTGATCCAGGCAATGGCGGTGGCCTTTCAGCGCCTGAAGTTGGTGCTCGAGCCTGGTGGCGCCGTGGCACTTGCGGCCACGCTCACCCATGGCGCCGAGATCGAGGGCGATCCCATCGTTGCTATGATCTCCGGCGGCAATGTCGACGCGTCCGTCTTTCAGAAGGCGCTCGCGACGCTTTGATCAGCGCGCCTTGGCCGAGGCGCGGGCGATGGTCACGGTCTTGATCACGGCAAAGGCCGCCGAGCCCTTAGAGAGGCCGAGATCGGCCAGCGCCTCGGCGGTGATGCGAGCGAGAAGGGCCGTCCCGCCGCAGTCGAGCCGAATCTCGACATAAGGCCCTCGCTCCGCGCGGATCTCTGCAATGGTTGCGGGGATCACGTTGCGGGCGCTCAGGCCTGCGATGGGGGCATTGGCGATCATCACATCGCGGGCGCGGATGCGGAGCCGGATCTCGGCCCCCGCCGCAACCGAGAGCGGGGGGACGGTCAGCGTCCGGCCAGAAAAGCGCACCCGGGCAAGCCGAGTATCCGCTCCGGGATCTTCGACCTGTCCGGAGATGACCGCCCCCGCCTCAAATCGGCCTGTCAGAGGGAAGAGATCGAGGCGCGCCATGATCTCCTCGACCGGACCCATGGCGGCGACGCGGCCCTTGTTCAGCACCACCATCCGGTCGGCCAAACGCGTCACCTCGTCGAGGGAATGGCTCACGAAGAGAATGGGCAGGCCCGCCTCATCGCGCAGACGCTCGAGATAGGGCATGATTTCTGCCCGGCGCGGCTGGTCCAAGGCGGCCAGCGGCTCGTCGAGGATCAGCAGCCGTGGCGCCGACAGCAGCGCCCGTCCCAGCGCGACCCGAGCGGCCTCGCCTCCGGAGAGATGGTGGGGGCGCCGGCCGAGCAACTCTTCGATGCCGAGCATGGCCAGGATCCTCGCGCGCTCGGCGGGATCGGCAGGCCGCTTGGACCGCCGCGCGCCATAGTCGAGATTGGCCGCCACCGAGAGATGCGGAAAGAGGCGCGTGTCTTGGAAAACGCAGCCGATGCGCCGCCGCCTGGCAGGCAAGAAGCGACCGCGTACGCTGTCCGACAAAACTTCGTCGCCGAGCGCAATCCGCCCCTCATGCGGGCGCACCAGTCCCGCGATCGCGGTGGCACAGGTGGTCTTGCCCGAACCCGAAGGCCCAAAGAGTGCCGAGACGCCCTTCGCCGGCACCTCGAAGGCCATGTCGAGCTCAAACGTCCGGAAGCTATGACGGATTGCGACCGACAAGGTCATGGATCGCTCCGGCCCGTCAGACGCCGGGCGCGGGCGCCTGCCCATTCCGCGGCAAGCAGGCCCGCCAGGGCCAGTGCGATCGCCAAGGCGGCAAGCCGGGCCGCCGCCGCCTCGCCGCCTGGCGACTGGATCGCCGTGTAGATCGCCAAAGGCAGCGTGCGCGTCTCACCCGGAATGTTCGAGACGAAGGTGATGATGGCCCCAAACTCCCCCAACGAGGCGGCAAAGGCCGTGATGAGCCCAGCGACGACACCCGGCAGCGCCAAAGGCAGGGAGATCGAGAAGAACCGATCGATCGGCCCGGCGCCAAGGGTCTCGGCAGCCGCCAGGAGGCGCGGGTCGATGCCCTCGAGCGAGAGCCGGATCGCACGGACTTGGAAGGGCAGCGTCATGATGGCCGAGGCAAGCGCCGCCCCTTGCCATGTGAAGACCAGCCGAAGGCCAAAGGTCTCGAGCAACCAGGCGCCAAGCGGCGCGCGCGCGCCGAGGCTGATCAGCAACAGATAGCCCAGCACCACCGGCGGCAGCACCAGTGGCAGGTGTACCAGGGCATTGAGCAAGCCGCGCGCTGGAAGGCCCGGGCGCGCCAATGCCAGCGCCAGCAGGATCGCTAAGGGAAGGCTCGCCAGCACCGCAACGCCCGAGATCTTGAGGCTAAGGAGCAGCGCCTCGGTTTCCGACTCGCTCAGCACCGGGCCGCCCCTGCCTCAGGCCCCATGTGGCACCGAGAAGCCATGCGCGATCAGGGTTGTGCGGCCCTCCTCGCCCAGGATCATCGCGTGGAGGGCGCGCACCGGAGCGCTGTCCCGTCCCTCCAAGATTGCGAGCGGATAGCGGATCGGCGCATGGCTCTCCTCGGGCAAGATCGCAACCGTCTCCACCTGTGCCTCGATTGCGGCATCCGTCGCATAAACGAGGCCGAGCGGGGCCTCTCCCCGGGCGACAAGAGCGAGAGCGGCGCGCACATTGTCGGCGCGCGCAAGCCGCGGCGCGAGTTGGTCCCAAAGGCCGAACTCCGTCAGAGCCGCCCGGGCATAGGCGCCCGCGGGCACATGGTCAGGATCTCCGATCGCGACCCGCCCGTCGCTCTCGACGAGGCGGATTAAGGGATTGGCCGATCCGCGGTCTCCGGCCGGCGCGATCAAGGCGAGCCGGTTGCCGGCCGCATCCCGGCGCGTGCCGGCGGCAAGAAGACCGGCACCCTCCACCCAGTCGGCCCAATCTGGGCTGGCGAGCCAGATCACATCGGCCGGCGCTCCGGCCGCCACCTGGCGCGCAAGCGTCGAAGAGGCGGCCAGGGACAGCCGAACGGATACGCCGGATGCGGCCTCGTAACGCCGCGCCAGGTCTTGCGCTACATCGCTCAGGCTTGCGGCTGCAAAGAGCGTTACCGCCTCTGCCCCACGCGAGACGCGGCCCGCGGTCAGGCCTGCGGTACACACCGCAAAGCCGCACAGCAGATGCCGGCGCGTTCTGAGGGCCCGCATGGTTCTCTCCCGGTCGCAACGCTCCTTTCTCGGACAGCCGGCCTAGCGGTGCAAGCGCGCCGCATCTGGGACGCCCGGACCGATTGCCGTTTCCGTCTGGCGATATGCCGCAATGGAGATGCCAATCGGCGGCGGGGTGGGCATGGTCGCCAAAAGCCTGGGAGGAGCCTAGCCGATGCCGCTGGATATGAACCGCGACGTGTTTATCACCTGTGCCGTGACCGGGTCGGGCGGCACCCAGGACAAGAGCCCTCATGTGCCCCGCTCGCCCAAGGAGATTGCCGACAGCGCGATCGCCGCAGCGAAGGCCGGCGCCGCCGTCGTCCATTGCCATGTTCGAGATCCGGAAACTGGCCGGCCCTGCCGCGATCGCACGCTGTTTCGGGAGTTGACCGAGCGGATCCGCGATAGCGGGACCGATTGCGTTCTGAACCTAACGGCGGGGATGGGGGGCGATATGGTCTTCGGCTCGGCCGAGGCGCCGTTGCCGCTCTCGGAGAGCGGGACGGACATGGCTGGCGCCGCCGAGCGGGTCGGCCATGTGGCCGAGTGCCGGCCCGAGATCTGCACGCTGGATTGCGGCACCATGAACTTTGCCGAGGCCGATTACGTTATGACGAACACGCCCGGAATGCTGCGTGCGATGGCGGCGCAGATGGTCGAGGCAGGAACGCGGATCGAGATCGAAGCGTTCGACACGGGGCATCTCTGGTTTGCCAAGCAATTGGTCTCGGAGGGCGTGATCCCCGCGCCGGTGCTGGTTCAGCTTTGCATGGGCGTGCCTTGGGGCGCGCCCGACGATCTGAACACGTTCCTGGCGATGGTGAACAATGTGCCGTCGGATTGGACATGGTCGGGCTTCTCGATCGGCCGGAACGAGATGGCCTATGTCGCCGCCTCGGTTCTGGCGGGCGGCAATGTGCGTGTCGGGTTGGAGGACAACCTCTATCTTGAGCGCGGCGTGCTGGCGCGCAACGACCAGCTGGTCGAGAAAGCCGTCGGGATCATCGAGGCCATGGGGTCTCGCGTGATCGGCCCAGACGAGGTGCGGGCCCGGTTGAAGCTCGAGAAGCGCGCGCCGGTTTCGGGCTGATGCGCGGGTTGTTCAGCGGACGGCTCGCCCGAGGCTTCGAGCCCCGGGCAACCCGCGGCCGGCACCGCCGTCCGGGGCGACGGGTGGCGGCGTCGTTTCTTTGGCTGAGCTTTGGAGCAGCGGCCGGCGTGGCGGCGGAAGAGCCCTGGGATGGGCGGTGGGCGGGCGATCCCTCTGACTGCTTTGGATCCTTGCGCGATACGGCGGCGATCGAGATCGGCGACGGGATCATGCGGTTCTATGAGAGCCAGTGCATCTTGCGCCGCGCCGCGCCGACCTCCGTTGCGGGGGCTTGGATCGTTGAGGCGGCTTGTGAGGGCGAGGGCGCGCAGTGGACTCGCCATATGGTCCTGATGCTGAGCGGAGAGCACGGCGACAGGCTGACCTTGTTCGAGGGGGATTTCCTCGAGTATGCGCGCTGCCGGTGAGGGGATGATGACCGAGGTTCGACAAGCAGCCATCATTGGGGGCGGCGTCATCGGCGGGGGGTGGCTGGCCCGGCTGATCGCGCACGGCGTGCCGGTCAGAGTATTCGATCCGGATCCCTATGCGGAGCGCAAACTGCAAGCGGTCTTGGAGGCGGCGGCACGGGCGCAGGCCAAGCTGACCGCGGCCCCCTGGCCTGAGGCGGCCGCGTGGCAGCTCTGCGGTTCGGTGGCCGAGGCGGCGGACGGGGCCGATCTGATCGTCGAGGCGGTGCCTGAGCGTCTCGAGATCAAGCGCCGTGTCTATGCGGAGATCGAGACCGCGAACCAGGTCGGCGTGATCGCTTCTTCGACCTCGGGGATCATGCCGAGCGATCTGCAGGCGGAGATGGTCGAGCCCGGGCGCTTGATCGTCGCGCATCCATTCAACCCGGTCTATCTGTTGCCGTTGGTGGAGTTGGTGGCTGGCAAACGCACCGATCCGGCTCGGATCGACTGGGCCAAGGCGTTTTACGCACGGATCGGCATGCATCCGCTGCATTGCCGGGTCGAGATCGAGGGATTTTTGTCGGACCGGTTGCAAGAGGCCTTGTGGCGAGAAGCGCTGTGGCTGTTGCATGACAATGTCGCAACGTCCGAGGAGATCGATGCGGCGATCGCCTATGGTCCAGGCCTGCGCTGGGCGCAGATGGGCACCATGCAGACCTTTCACCTGGCCGGTGGCGAAGGGGGCATTCGGGCCATGCTGGCGATGTTTGGGCCCTGCCTCAAATGGCCCTGGACCAAGCTGATGGAGGTGCCGGAGCTGACGCCGGATTTCATCGATCGGGTGGGCGATCAGTGCGAGGATCAGGCGGGCGGGCTCTCGCCGCGGGCGCTCGAGCGGACCCGGGATGACAACCTGGTGGCGATCCTCCAGGCGCTAAAGGGCACCAATTGGGGTGCGGGCCGCACCTTGGCGGCGCTTGAGGCGCGGCTCTATGACCAAGTGGGGGCCAACGAAGCCCCAGATGTCAGCCAGCCCTTCGAGACCGCGGCGCGCGTGGTGCCCGGTGACTGGTGCGATTACAACGGGCACATGAACGAGAGCCGCTATGGGCAGATGTTCTCGGACGCGGCCGATGGGACGATGCGCTTGATCGGTGCGGACGAGGCCTATATCGGGCGCGGGCTGAGCTACTTCACGGTCGAGATCCATATCCAGTTCCTCGATGAGGCGCGGCTGGGTGATGCGGTGCGCACGACGACCCAGGTCCTTGAGGGCGCGGGCAAGAAGATGCGGCTGTTCCATGCGCTCTGGCATTCGGACGGGCGGCTGCTGGCGACGGGAGAGCAGATGCTCATCCATGTGAGCTTGGAGACCCGGCGGGCCTGCGAACCTGAGGCCGATGTTGCGCGGCGGCTGTCGGCGATCGTCGAGGCACAAGCGGAGTTGCCCATGCCCAATGGGGCGGGGCGCGGCATCGGATCGGCCCGGTGACCGGCCTGATCGAGAGCGCCGCGTCGCCTGTCCCGCGGGTGCGGAGCGCGCACCCGCGGCGCGCGGCTGGCCTCGCGCATGGGGCGGGTTCGAGAAGGATCGTTGCACGGTCCGCCCAGGGGTGGTGGTAGACGGATGGCAGAGGTGGCGGGTCGGCGGGTCTTGGTCACGGCGGGCGCCGGGGGAATCGGACGGGCGATAGCCAAGGCGTTCCACGCCGCCGGCGCGGCGGTCTGGGTCTGCGACGTTCAGGCCGAGGGGCTCGCGTCTCTGGCGCCGGAGATGGTCGGCAGCGCGGTGGATGTGGCGGACGAAAGCGACATGGCCACCCTGTTTGCCGAGATCCAAGAGCGTTGGGGCGGGTTGGACACTCTGATCGCCAATGCTGGCATTGCAGGGCCTACGGCTCGGGTCGAGGACGTCACGCTTGAGGACTGGCGGCGCTGTGTTTCGGTGAATCTCGAGGGTGCGTTTTTGGCGGCAAAGCACACGGCGCCGATGATGAAGGCTCAACGCGGCGGGGCAATGATCCTTACGTCTTCGACCGCAGGGCTGTTCGGTTATCCCAATCGCGCGCCCTATTCCGCAGCGAAATGGGGGGTGATTGGCCTGATGAAGACGCTCGCCATGGAACTGGGGCCCTTTGGCATTCGGGCCAACGCGATCTGCCCCGGGGCGGTCGAGGGCGATCGCATGGAAGGCGTCTTGGCCCGTGAGGCGGTAGCCAAGGGCACCACGCGGGATGCGCTCTATGCGGGCTATGCCTCTGGCAGCTCGATGCGCACTTGGGTGACGGCGGAAGACGTGGCTGCCGTGGCCGTGTTCCTGGCATCTCCGTCGGCCCGCCATGTTTCCGGCCAAGCGATTGCCATTGACGGCCATACGGAAAACCCGGATCCGAAGGTGTAACGGACCGACACCATTGACCAGCGGCCGAACGGGCCGGATGCATGGATCGACAGGAGGCGCTGATGACCCTCGACACCACCATGGCCACGGGGCTCGGGTTTGGGCTCTCGGACGAACAGGAGATGATTGTCTCGACAGTCCGTGATTTCGTCGAGCGCGAGATCTATCCGCATGAGGATGTCGTCGAACGCACCGGATCGGTGCCGACGGAGATCGCCGCCGAGATCAAGCGGAAATGCCTCGAGACCGGCTTTTATGCCTGCAATTTCCCCGAGGAGGTTGGCGGGGCCGGCCTTGGCCATGTGGATTTCGCCTTGGTCGAGCGGGAGCTTGGGCGCGGGTCGATGGCGCTCACACATTTCTTCGGGCGCCCGCAAAACATCCTGATGGCCTGCCGTGGGGAGCAGCGAGAGCGCTATCTGCTACCGGCGGTGCGCGGTGAGCGAATGGATGCACTCGCCATGACCGAGCCCGATGCCGGCTCGGATGTCCGCGGCATGAAGTGCACCGCCCGCCGGGACGGCGGCGATTGGGTGGTCAACGGCACCAAGCATTTCATCTCGGGCGCCGAGCACGCGGATTTCGTGATCGTCTTCGTGGCAACCGGTGAGGATCAGACGCCCAAAGGACCAAAAAAGCGGATCACCTGTTTTCTGGTCGACCGGGGCCATCCGGGGTTCGAGATCGCCCCCGGCTATCACAGCGTATCCCACCGCGGCTATCACAACATGATCCTGCGTTTCGAGGATTGCCGTCTGCCCGATGCGGCGGTTCTGGGCGAGGTGGATGGAGGCTTTGCCGTGATGAACGAATGGCTCTATGCCACCCGTATCACGGTCGCGACCATGTCCGTCGGCCGGGCGCGCCGCGTCTTTGACATGGCGCTGGCCTACGCCGCCGAGCGCCAGCAATTCGGCCAGACCATCGGCCGCTTCCAGGGCGTGAGCTTCAAGCTTGCCGATATGGTGACCGAGATCGATGCTGCCGATTGGCTGACGCTTGCGGCCGCCTGGCGGTTGGATCAAGGCGTGCCGGCCAACCAGCAGATCGCCTCGGCCAAGCTCTATGCCTCCGAGATGCTGGCCCGCGTGACGGATGAGGCCCTGCAGATCCATGGCGGCATGGGCCTGATGGCGGATTTGCCGATCGAGCGGTTCTGGCGCGATGCGCGCGTCGAGCGGATCTGGGACGGCACTTCGGAGATCCAGCGCCATATCATCAGCCGCGAGTTGCTCCGCCCGCTTGGGTCCTAAGACATCGCCCTCCCGCGCGGCACTGACAGGAAACGGCATGTTCCAGGCGGATCTATCCAACGGTGTGGCCATCCATAAACGGGACGAGGGCGGGACAGGCCCCGCCTTGGTGTTTTCCAACTCGCTGTCCACCGATTTCCGGATCTGGGAGCCGTTGCTGCCTTATCTGCCCGCCGGCTGGCGCGTGCTCCGCTATGACAAGCGTGGCCACGGGTTGTCGGATTGCCCGCCCGGCCCCTGGACGATCGAAGACCATATGCGCGACCTTGCAGGCCTCATGGATGCGGTCGGCATCACCCGGGCTGTGATCTGCGGATTGTCGGTCGGCGGTATGATCGCGCAATCGCTGGCCGCGGCACGTCCCGATCTCGTGCGCGCGCTGATCCTCTGCGACACGGGCGCAAAGATCGGCTCCGCAGAGATTTGGAATGCGCGCATCGCGGCCGTACGCGAAGGCGGCGGCATGCATGCGGTCGTCGATGCGACCATGGAGCGGTGGTTCACCGCAGCGTTCCGCAATGACCCAGCCCGAGTATCGCCCTGGCGCAACATGGTCGCGGCAACCCGGGCCGAGGGCTACATCGCGACCGGCGAGGCCATTCGGGACGCCGATCTCACCGCGTCCACCGCGGCGCTACGACTGCCATGCCTTGCCATCTGCGGCGATGAAGACCGCGCGACACCGCCGGACCTGGTCCGTGCGACGGCGGCGCTCATTCCCAACAGCCGGTACGAGACGATCGAGCGGGCTGGCCACATCCCGAATGTCGAGCGTCCCGAGCGGCTTGGCGCCTTGATCACGGAGTTTATGGCGGCGCTTTGACGCCGGGCGATCCGATCCGCCGGAGTATCGGGGCGAGGTTAGGTCCGCGAGCCGCTGCGGCTGCGGGTGAACCGCGGCAGCGCCGGGCCGACTTGGCGCCGCTTGCGCGCGACCGAGCGACGGCGATCCTCGTCATCGGCCGTGCGGTAGGCCCGTTCGATGTAGTCGAGATGATACTCGCTGGCCGCTGCGGCTGCAGAGCAATCTCCGGCGATCACCGCATCGCAGATGGCGCGGTGCTGCTCCATAATCTCATGGCGCGTGCCGGCGCGACCAACCAGGAATTCGCGATTGTACAACACGCCGCGGGCCATCAGGGCGTAGATCGACCGCATAACGTGCACCATCATTGCATTGTGCGACGCTTCGATCACAGCCATGTGGAACCGCAAATCGGTTTCGGCCTCGGTTGAGAAGTCTTCGGTCTGATGGGCCGTTTCCATGTCATCGATCAGGGAGCGCAGGATCTCGTGATCCGTTTCCGTTGCCCTTTGCGCTGCAAGATGGGCCGCAAAGCTCTCCTGTTCACGGCGGTACTCCAGGAAATCGAGCAGGGCGCTCCGATGCCGAGCGAACAGGTCGATCATGGCATTCGAAAGCGCGGAATTGGTCAAGGAGTTGATGAACGCGCCCTCGGAGCGGCGGATCTCCACCAGCCCGCGCGAGCCGAGCGTGCGGAACGCTTCGCGGAGCTTTGGGCGGGACACGCCCAGTGCCTCGGACAACTCCCGTTCGGGCGGCAGCTTTTGTCCGGGTCGGAGCA
Organism: Pseudomonadota bacterium; assembly: GCA_039187815.1. Lineage (GTDB taxonomy): Bacteria > Pseudomonadota > Alphaproteobacteria > Rhodobacterales > Rhodobacteraceae > Thermohalobaculum. The sequence goes on from JBCCZI010000049.1 coordinate 16,944, forward strand.
CGCCCGACACGATCAACTGCTCGATTTGGTCAACAACCGCATCTGCCACCCGGTCGATCGCGATTTGCTCGAAGATGGTCTCTTCGGCGCTGCTCGCGTCAGCCATAGCTCTTCCTCCACCGTATAGAGCGAAGGTGGGCAGATCGCTGATGGGGGTCAAGGAGAAATTGTGCGGCGCAGCAAAAATGCCGTCCACAGGGCGGTGTCTGTTGCCATCGAAAACCTTGGGACGCCGAGATTTGCCTAATTCCTAGTCATTTACCATAGGATCATCAGGCGTGCATTACCTGCGCGTCAGCGTCAGTTTGAGGATTGGCCAGCCTCATAGCCCCGGCGATACGCGGCGTCCTTGTCCTTCTGAACTTTGTCGACGACCAGCCCGCCCAGCAGGCCAGCGCCGGCGCCAATGGCCGCGCCCAGGGCGGCGTCACCGGCAATTGCGCCGATGACGGCTCCGCCCGCCGCGCCCGCCGCCGAACCGGTTAGCGCGCGCTGTTCCGTGTCGCTCAGCCCGGCACATCCGGTCAGAATGCTCAGGGCGATGAAGGCGGCGGCGATCTGTTTCATCTTGGTCTCTTCCCGGCACAGGCCAAATCAGGAGCAGGGATAGGCGGCGATGGCCCAGGTGATCAGCGCATCCAGCGCTTCCATCTCCGCAGCCTTGGGATTGGCGGCGACCCAGGCGCTGAAATCTGCGGCTGCGGTGTTGCGTGTGGGCTGCGGTTGGGCGGTCTCGGCGCAATAGAACGGCTCTGCCAACTCGGCGGCCAGCGCGGCTTGGAAGTGGTGCATCCCGATCAGGTAGCCATGGCAAAAATGGATCGCCGGCATGTAGTTGGGATGGTCTGGAGCGATCGCGCACAGCCGTGCCAAATCGGTCGCCGTGTCGATCATAAAGGTCTCGGGCTCAGCGGCCTTTGCCGGAGAGCCCGCGATCAGGGCGGCAAGCGCAATAGGCACGACAGTTCGCATGGACCGACATCCGTTGTTGTTCTCGGTTCTAGCCTACGCGAGCCGGTGCCGAGCGGCAACGCGCCGAGCAGGGGCGGGTCGCCGCACCCTGAGCCGGCGGTCTGAAAGAGCGGTGTCCGATCGACCGGCGTGAAGCCTGGCCGTGCGGGCCACGCGCGCTCAGTAGCGGTAGTGCTCCGGTTTGAACGGTCCGACGGGGGTCACCCCGATATAGCCGGCCTGCTCTCCAGACAGCTCGGTGAGATTGACGCCCAGCCGGGCCAGATGAAGCCGCGCGACCTTCTCATCCAGATGCTTGGGCAGCACATAGACCTCGTTGCCATAGGCATCGCCGCGCGTCCAGATTTCCATTTGCGCCAGCACCTGATTGGTGAACGAAGCGGACATGACAAAGCTGGGGTGACCTGTGGCATTGCCCAGGTTCAGCAAGCGCCCTTCGGACAGAAGGATCATGCGCTTGCCGTCGGGGAACTCCACCATGTCGACCTGGGGCTTGATGTTCGTCCATTTTAAGTTCTTCAGCGCAGCAACCTGGATCTCATTATCGAAATGGCCGATGTTGCCGACGATCGCCATGTCCTTCAGCCCGCGCATGTGGTCGACTGTCACAACGTCCTTGTTGCCGGTGGCTGTGATGACGATGTCGGCGCGGGGGGCGGCATCCTCGAGCGTGGTCACCTCAAATCCGTCCATTGCCGCCTGCAGAGCGCAGATCGGGTCAATTTCGGTGACGATCACGCGGGCGCCCGCGCCTTGCAGCGAGGCGGCCGATCCCTTGCCCACATCGCCATAGCCGCAGACGACCGCGGTCTTGCCGGCCATCATCACGTCGGTGCCGCGGCGGATGCCGTCGACCAAGCTCTCCTTGCAGCCGTATTTGTTGTCGAACTTCGACTTGGTCACGCTGTCATTGACGTTGATGGCGGGGAAGGGCAGGTGTCCCTTGTTCATCAGCTGATAGAGCCGGTTTACGCCCGTGGTGGTCTCCTCTGTCACGCCCTTGATCGCGGCGCGCTGCTTGCTGAACCAGCCCGGGCTTGCGGCTAGACGCTTCTTGATCTGGGCAAAGAAATACTCTTCCTCCTCGGAGGTTGGGGTCTCTATCAGATCGGTCTCGCCCTCCTCGACCCGGGCGCCGATCAGGATGTACATCGTCGCATCGCCGCCGTCGTCCAGGATCATGTTGGTCGGTTGACCATCGGGCCACTGGAAGATCGCATCCGTGTAGGACCAATACTCCGCGAGGCTCTCGCCCTTGATTGCGAACACCGGCACGCCCGTCGCGGCGATCGCAGCCGCGGCGTGGTCCTGGGTCGAGAAGATGTTGCATGAGGCCCAGCGGATATCGGCGCCAAGCACCTTCAGGGTCTCGATCAGCACGGCGGTCTGAATCGTCATGTGCAGCGAGCCCGAGATGCGCGCCCCAGCCAGAGGTTTGGCCACGCTGAACTCATCCCGACAGGCCATCAGGCCGGGCATTTCGGTCTCGGCGATGTCGATTTCTTTGCGCCCGAAGTCGGCGAGGCTCAAATCGGCGATGGCATAGTCGGTCATGGGTTGCTCCTCGGCAAGCATTGCGGGCGGTCCCCGTTGGCAGGCGGCATAACAGGGAAGATGTTGATGGACAATTGCCGCCATCCGCGCCGGTTCGGCCTAATGTGTCTCTCAGGATCGGCCAACCATCGACCACTTCTGTCACGATTCGGCCAGGCGCTACGGTGGCCAACCGCCGCGCGCGAACTGCTTGAGCCGGGCTATGCCGTCGACGCGGCGCTCTGGAGCCCTGCGGCCCCTTATCCCTCCGAGCGGTGATCCTTGGTCCCGAACAGCCGGTCCCCCGCATCGCCCAGACCAGGGACTATGTACTTTCGCTCATCCAGCCGTTCGTCCATGGCCGCGGCCCAAACCAGCACATCCGGATGCGCCGCATGAAACGCCGCCGCGCCCTCCGGAGCGGCCACAAGCGCCATGAACCGCACATCTTGGGCACCCGCTCGCTTGGCGATCGAGACCGCCTCGATGGCCGAGCCCGCCGTCGCCAGCATTGGATCGACCAGCACGGTCACACGGTCCGTCAGATCGTCGGGCAGCTTTTGGAGGTACTCCACCGGCTGTTTCGAGACCGGATCGCGGTAGAGCCCGATATGCCCCACCCGCGCCGAGGGCACTAGGTCCAACAGCCCCTGCAACAATCCGTCTCCCGCTCGCAAGATTGAGACGAAACACACCTTCTTGCCGGCAAGGCGCGGCGCCATCATGGGACAAACCGGTGTCTCGATCTCGACGGGCTCGAGCGGCAGATCCCGCAACAGCTCATAGGCCAGCAGCGTCGAGATCTCGCGCAGCAGTAGCCGGAACGAGGCGGTCGAGGTGTCCTTCATGCGCATGCGCGTCAGCTTGTGCTGGATCAGCGGATGGGCAACGACGGTGAAGCCTGGCGGCAAAGGCGGTTTCTCGGCGGGCATGGGCTGGCTCCGGTGGGCGGCGCAGATCTGCCATCCGACTAATCCTTCCAGCACGCCAAGGCAATTGGCAGGCCGCTTCAACCCTGGACGGAGCGGCGATCCGCCCCTTAGGACTGGAGCGGCGACGGGGAAGGAGACCGGGTATGGCGGCGCGCGCGTGGCAGAGGATGCTCTCGGGCAGGCGCTTGGATCTGCTCGACCCCTCGCCGCTCGACATCGAGATCGACGACATCGCCCACGGCCTGGCGCGGGTCGCCCGCTGGAACGGCCAGACGACCGGGGCCCACGCCTACACGGTCGCCGAGCACAGCGTGTTGGTCGAAGAACTGGTCGGACGGCTCAAGCCAAAAGCGAACCCGGTCGATCGCCTCGCCGCCCTGCTCCACGACGCCCCCGAATACGTGATCGGAGACATGATCAGTCCCTTCAAGGCCGCGATCGGTCTGGACTACCGGGCCTTTGAGGCAAGACTGGCTGCGGCTGTGCATGTGCGCTTTGGTCTGCCCCCACACTTGCCCGAACCGCTGGAGCGGCTGATCAAGCGCGCCGATCGCATCTCGGCCTGGTATGAGGCCACCCAGCTCGCGGGCTTCACGGTGAGCGAGGCCGAGCGCTTCTTCCTCCGCCCCCGCTTTGCCGGCGCGGCCGAGATCCGCCTCAAGCCCTCGGCGACCGAAATCGTCAAGCAGATCTTTCTGGATCGGTTTCAGACACTGTCCGCCCAAGCCCGGCTCTAGCGAGCGTGCTTGATCCGGCGGGCCCTTTGCGCCAGAACGCCCGCGAACAATCAGAGGGAGGAACGGACAATGCGGCTCTTGATCTTGGCAGGCGATGGCATCGGCCCCGAAGTGATGGCCGAGGTGAGCCGGGTCATCGCGTGGTTCCAGGGCCGCGGTCTGGCCTTCGAGATCGAGCACGATCTGGTCGGAGGCGCGGCCTATGACGCGCATGGTGTTCCCCTGTCCGATGAAACCATGGCCAAGGCCCAAGCCAGCGATGCTGTGCTGCTCGGCGCCGTGGGCGGGCCGGCCTATGACAGCCTCGACTTTTCGCTCAAGCCCGAGCGCGGTTTGCTGCGCCTGCGCAAAGAGATGGATCTCTATGCCAACCTCCGCCCCGCGCAGTGTTTCGATGCCTTGGCGGACTACTCGTCGCTCAAGCGAGACATCGTGGCTGGGCTCGACATCATGATCGTGCGCGAGCTCACCTCAGGCATGTATTTCGGCGAGCCGCGCGGGGTCACCGAGCTCAACGACGGCAAGCGGGTCGGCATCAACACCCACCGCTACACCACCGATGAGATCCGCCGGGTGGCGCGGTCAGCCTTTGAGCTTGCCAAAAGGCGCGACAACCGCCTGTGCTCGATGGAAAAGGCCAATGTGATGGAGGCCGGCATCCTTTGGCGCGAGGAGGTGGAGTGGGTCCACCAGCACGAATACCCGGAGGTTGAGCTCAGCCACATGTACGCCGATGCGGGCGCCATGCAACTCGTCCGCGCGCCGAAACAGTTCGACGTGATCGTGACCGACAACCTGTTCGGCGATCTATTGTCGGATGCGGCGGCCATGCTGACGGGCTCACTCGGAATGCTGCCTTCAGCGTCGCTCGGGGCCCCCATGGGGAACGGCCGGCCAAAGGCGCTCTACGAGCCCGTGCACGGCTCGGCCCCGGACATCGCCGGTCAAGGCAAGGCGAACCCGATCGCCTGCATCCTCTCTTTTGCGATGGCGCTCCGCTATTCCTTCGATTTGGGCGCCGAGGCGGATATGGTCGAGGGCGCGGTCGAGGACGTTCTGGCCGCGGGCTACCGCACCGGGGATCTCGGCCAAGATGCCGGCACAGAGCTGGTCTCGACCTCGGCTATGGGCGATGCAGTGCTCGCGGCGCTAGAGAAGCGCGCGATTTAGCGCTTCCCTTAAGGTTGCCATTCGTTACCCTCACGGCACTCGGATTTTGCAAATAGGGGTATTCCCATGACAGACATCACCATTGAGTTCGGCGGCACCGATGCATCTTCAGGCGAGCCCTTCCTTGCGGACTTCGTTTTCGATCCGGTCAACGATATCCTACAGTCGGTTCCTGGCACCGTCTCTGTTGCGCTGAGCGGCACCTACGTTTTGGGTGATCAGACCTTCGCACTCTCGGCTGACTCCACCGTCCAGCTCAACGATGGCACCGCGGTTGGGGTGAACGACAGCCTGTCCATCAGCGCCTTTGGCGAGAGCGGAGCGCTTGTCGTAAGCAATCTGGAATCCACGAGAGATATCGTCGATGGCGGGACTTTCGACGTCACCACGGCGTTTTCCGACCTCGTGATAAATGGTGCAGCGCCCACGCTCCTCATTTCTGATCTTGCCGGTGCTGCGACCGTGATACTGGACAGCTTCACCGCGAATGGCGCGACCGGCGACGGCAATGACGGGGGAGGCGGCGGCGCTGATGACGGCGGCGATGACGGCGGCGATGACGGCGGCGATGACGGCGGCGATGACGGCGGCGATGACGGCGGCGATGACGGCGGCGGTGGCGGTCTGGGCGAAGATCCAAATGACGGCTCTGGCGGGGCCACGGTAACCGGCTTGAAGACGATTCGCTTCGAGACGACGCTGAACAATGGTGTTCGGGTTGTTGGCTTGGCCTCCTATGACGCCGACGCGCCGATCGAGGATGACGCGCTCGATGTTGACGAAGCGGCCTTCCGGGTCGACGGCACGCTCACGGCCGACGGGGTCGAGTACATCCTGGGCGGCACGCTGCTCACAGGAAACAGCGCCGATCTCACCGAAGACGGGGCGATTGACGACGAGGTCCAGATCACGGCCGAGATCACCTCGTCCCTCGGGAACGGGATGCTGAACCTGCTGATCGAGTCGACCGGCGACGTGACCTCGGATGCGGGGCTGCGCGACGGGATCGACATAGATGATTTCAACAAATCCCGAGACATTGTCGTCAGCGGTCCCTTCACGGACGACTTTTTTGGGTTTGGCGCCCTTGATCGCTTCGAGTTTGACAATGACGACAGCGGTGGCGGGGATGGTGGCGGCGGCGGGGAGACTCCCGGGCTTGGTCAGGGCCTCTCGGTGCCTCAGGCCCGGACGGTGGCGCGGCTCTATGAGGCTGGGCTCGACCGCGATGGCCTGATCGATCTGCCGGGGCTCAACTTCTGGATCGATTCCCGCGAGAACGGGTTGTCCGAGCGCGACGTCGCGTTTGCTTTCATTGGCAGCCAGGAGTTTGCGGACAGCTTCGGTGCGCCCGAGACGCTGAGCCAGCGTCAGTTCGTCGAGGTGCTCTATCTGAACGTCCTTGATCGCGCCGGCGAAGAAGGGGGTGTGAACTTCTGGACCACAGTGCTGGAGGGGCCAGATTTCGACCGCGCCGATCTCTTGTTGGCCTTTGCCGACAGCCCCGAGAATGTGGTCGGCACGCCGCTGGTCGAGACCCTCGCCGAAGTCACTCCGGGCGAGTGGGAGTTCGTGGCGATCGCATGATCCGATTCCAGGGCGCGCCCAGGGCGCCTATGCCACACGCTGTGGTAGAATTGGCATAGCCTTCCGTTGATAGTATGGCCTATGCTGTACACCTCAGAGTTGAACGGAGGACGGGGCGATGGAACCGGACAGCCTGACGATCATCTTCGGCGGGAACTTCCTCGGCGGCGGCCGGACGTTTACCGGTGAGTTTGACTATTCGATCGACCAGATCGCGTTTCAGACCGGGCTTGGCACCGCCAGTTACCGGGCGACCGGGCGTTTTACGCTCGATCAGCAGACGGCACCGGTGACGGATTATGTCGTCACGATCTCGAACAACGTGGTGCCCGAGAACGGTGGCGCCCGGCGCGACAGCGTGCTGATCGAGGGGGATTTCACCTATACCGATGGCACATCGGGGGAGCTGATAATCGAGCTGGCGACCGAGGATCTCTCGCTGTTCAGCGACACCGGCCTGCCCGACAGCCTGGCGCTCGAAGATTTCGAGCAAAACTTTGCGTCTGTCATGGATGGCCCGGCAATGCTGGAGAACGAAGTGTCCGCTTTGACGACCCGCGACGGCTTGCGCGAGCAGGTCGAGCGTTTGACGGTGGACGAGGCGCGCACGGTCGCACGACTCTACGAGGCTGGCCTGGACCGCAACGGCAACATCGACCTCGCCGGGCTGAACTTCTGGATCGACCAGCGCGAATCAGGGCTGACCGAGCTCGAACTGGCCAGCGCCTTTATCGATGCGCCAGAGTTCGAGGAAAGCTTTGGCGACCCGGATGAGCTCTCCGACCGCGAGTTCGTGCAGGTCCTCTACAGCAACATCCTCAACCGGGCGGGCGATGCCGGCGGTGTCGCGTTCTGGGAAGGCCAGCTGACCGAGGATGTGCTGAACCGCTCGGAGCTCCTGATCGCTTTTGCCGATAGCCCAGAGAACGTGGCGGGCACCCCCACTGTCGTGACGTTGTTCGAGACTGAGCCCGGGTTCTGGACCTTCGTCTGAGCTCAGCGCGAGAGCCTGACCACAAAACGGTTCGGCGACCAGCCATGAACGCTGTCATGGGCCTCGATCTCGACCGTGTCGATGGTCTCCGGGATTGCGACGCCCGACAGCGACCGCGTGAACGGCTGCTCGTCCACATGGGGGTGGTAGAGCGTGCGCGTGCCATAGACCGTGCCGTCCGCACCGACGACGCGCCAGGCATCGGCGTAGTGGTCCCAGCCCGTGTCGCCATGCGCCAGCGTCACGTCAATGCGCCAGCCCCCGCCGGACCACGTTGCCTTTGCCGCGGTGATCTCCACATCGCCGGCCAAGGCCGCGTGGCCGAGCCCGAGGCTTAGAAGAAGGGTTACGATGCGCATGGGTTTATCCTTTCTTGCCCGCTTAATTGCCCGTTAACCGCAGATTAACCGATCCGGCGCCCCATAGCAGGTGAGATCGGGAGGGCCCATGGTCAGTTCGGTGCGATCGGTCGCGTTCTTGGGTGTGGAAGCACGCTTGGTGACGGTTGAGTGTGCGCTCTCGCCGGGCTTGCCGGCCTTTCATCTGGTCGGGCTGCCGGACAAGGCGATCAGCGAGTCGAAAGAGCGGGTGCGCGCTGCCTTAACCGCAGTGGGCCTCGCCTTGCCGCCACAACGGATCACCGTGAACCTCTCGCCAGCCGATCTGCCCAAAACGGGGTCGCATTTCGACCTGCCGATCGCTTTGGCGTTGATGGCGTCACTGGGTGTGTTGCCGGATGATGAGGCGCGGGCCTATGTGGCGATGGGGGAACTCGGCCTCGATGGCAGTCTAAGACCTGTCCAGGGCGCGCTCCCTGCGGCGTTGGCGGCGGCTGAGGCTGGGCTTGGCCTGATCTGTCCGGCCGAGTGCGGGGCCGAAGCGGCCTGGGTTGGGGCCTGTGAGGTACTGGCACCGGCCGGTCTGCTGGACTTCATGAACCATGTGGCAGGCCGGACGCCGCTCTCGGCGCCTGAACCGGGGGCGGTCTCGCGCCGCAGCTGCACGGCGGACCTCATCGATGTGAAGGGGCAGGAGAGCGCGCGCCGGGCGCTGGAGGTCGCCGCCGCCGGCGGCCATCACATCCTGATGGTGGGCGAGCCCGGAGCGGGCAAATCCATGCTCGCGCGCCGCATCACCTCGATCCTGCCGCCACTGACCCCGCGCGAAGCGCTGGAGGTGGCCACCATCCGCTCGCTGGCGGGTGAGGCCGGCGGCGCGGCTGACATGACCCGCGAGCGCCCCTTTCGCGCGCCGCACCACACGGCGTCCAAGGCGGCCCTGACCGGCGGTGGGCCGCAGGCACGCCCAGGCGAGATCAGCCTGGCCCATTGCGGTGTCTTGTTCCTCGACGAATTACCCGAATTCGACCGCGCCGTTCTCGAGAGTCTCCGCCAGCCCATGGAGACGGGGGAGATCACCGTCAGCCGGGCCTCGGCCCATCTGACCTATCCTGCCCGCTTTCTCCTGGCCGCGGCGATGAACCCGTGCCGATGCGGTTATCTCTCCGATCCGGGCCGTGCCTGTTCCAAGGCGCCGCGCTGTGGCGCGGATTACTCGGCCCGCCTGTCGGGGCCGCTCCTCGACCGTTTCGACATCCGCATCCACATGCCGCCCGTCACGCCGGATGTGCTGGCGCTTGCGCCCCACGGAGATGGCTCGGCCCGGGTCAGCCGCCGCGTCGGTCAGGCCCGCGACATGCAGTCCGAACGCGCAAACGGGGCAGGGCCGATCTGGAATGCAGCACTCGAAGGCGAAGCGCTCGATCGGTGCGCGACGCCCGATCAACCCGGCCGCGAGATCCTGCAGGTGGCGGCTGAGCGCCAGCGGCTTTCGGCGCGCGGTTACCACCGGATCCTCCGTGTCGCGCGGACGGTGGCCGATCTCGACGGGGCAACGGGCGTCGGCAAATCCCATGTGGCAGAAGCGATCTCCTACCGCCGCCTCTATGCCTGAGCGGCGCCCGGTCGCTGCACAAACCGGCGACAGAGTATCAGTCGGGTAACATCGGGCGATCCTGCGCGCCTCAAGGCTTCCGTTGCTCCGCGAGGTGGGCTACATCCACGGCCTCGTGATCAGATGGAGGCCTCAATGGGCTATCGAGTCGCCGTCGCGGGCGCAACCGGGAATGTGGGCCGCGAAATGCTCGCCATCCTCGCCGAGCGGGAGTTCCCCGCCGATGAGGTTATCGCACTTGCCTCGCGCGGGTCGCTGGGCACCGAGGTGAGCTATGGCGACACGACACTCAAAACGAAAGACCTTGAGCAGTTCGACTTCGGCAAGACGGACATCGCGCTGTTTGCGATCGGTTCGGGCCCGACCAAGACCTATGGTCCGCGGGCGGCAAAGGCCGGGGCGGTCGTGATCGACAACTCCTCGCTCTATCGCTACCAGCCGGATGTTCCGCTGGTCGTGCCCGAGGTGAATCCGGATGCGGTCGAGGGCTATGCCAAGCACAACATCATCGCGAACCCGAACTGCTCGACCGCGCAAATGGTCGTGGCGCTCAAGCCGCTGCATGACCGGGCGCGTATCAAGCGCGTCGTGGTGTCGACATACCAATCGGTGAGCGGCGCGGGCAAGGCCGGGATGGACGAGCTCTGGCTCCAGACCAAAGGGCTCTATGTCCCGGGCCAAGAGCATGAGCCCGCGAAGTTCCAGAAGCAGATCGCCTTCAACGTGATCCCGCAGATCGACGTGTTCATGGAGGACGGCTCCACCAAGGAAGAGTGGAAGATGGTCGTCGAGACCAAGAAGATCGTCGATCCGAAGATCAAGGTGGCTGCGACTTGTGTTCGGGTGCCCGTGATGGTCGGCCATTCGGAGTCGGTGAACATCGAGTTCGATGAGCCGCTTGAGGCCTACGAGGCCCGCGAGATCTTGCGCCAGTCGCCCGGCATCATGGTTTTGGACAAGCGGGAGGACGGTGGCTATGCAACGCCGGTCGAATGCGCCGGTGATTTCGCGACCTATGTCAGCCGGATCCGTGAGGACATAACGGTCGAGAACGGCCTCGCCATGTGGATCGTCTCGGACAATCTGCGCAAAGGCGCGGCCCTGAACGCGATCCAGATCGCCGAGCTCTTGGGCAGGCGCTGTCTGAAAAAGGGCTGACCCCTATGGCCGGCATGACCCCGGAGAAGGTCGACGCCGCGATCTTCTGGACCTGTATGCCGGCCATCGTGATGCTTCACACGCCGAACCAGACGGACCCCGGCACTCCCGGGTGCCGGTTTGGCGGCCAGCATACCTTGCAACGCGAGATCCCGTGGCCGACCTAAAAGCATTTGTACCAGCCCCGGCTTGGGGTGGAGGTGCCGATGAGCTTCCTGGTGCAGATCAATCTGGAGCACCTTCCCCAGGTGCTTGGCTTGCAGCCGCTCCCGTCCCGCGGAACGCTCTCTGTCTTCTATGATGCGGGCCTGGCGCCGATGGCCTTCGGCGTGAAAGGGTACGAGCCCTCGCCAGTGATGACCGGCGATGCCGTCAAGGTGATCTGTGTCGCTGAGGATTTGGCCGACCTGCCGCCGCGAACCATGCCACCCATCCCGGATCTGTTTTGCACGACCTCTCAAACGGTGCACCCGCGGACGGGATGTATCGCCAATGGCCCTTTGACTTTGTTGTGACAGAGAGCGGGCCCGTAGGAGGCGCGCACCTGACCGAGGGTGCAATCGGCGGTTAGAGCGTTTGCGGTTGATTTGCTTGGTATCCTCATGCAGCGAGCTGAGGACCTCTATCAACTCGGTTTGCGCCGTGGCTTTGAACGTCAGACGTCGGTTCCCCGGTGATTGGGGCGCGGCGGAATGCTGGCGGTGATGGTCTTCGGGGTCGTTCTCGGTG
>JBCCZI010000050.1:0-28643 GCA_039187815.1 Pseudomonadota bacterium
ACGCTGAGGCCCGGGCACGCTTTCTGCGCTGGCTGTTCTACGTCTCGAACACCGTGCACGCCGATCTGCGCGTGGCCTTCTATGCGTATCGCTATGTGCCCGAGGCCCACATCCCCGGTTTGGTGGGCGGCGTTCGGGCGCGGTTTGCGCGGCACCTGGATATGCTCGAGGCAGAGATTGCGCGAGACGGGTCCCTGACCGGCGCGGGGCCCACATTGGCGGATGAGTATCTGGCCGTCTGCATCCGCTGGGCACAGAACTACCCTCACGCCTCGGGGGCTGTGTTGAAGGATATGAGCCGCTGGCCAGTGCTTTTGGCGCTGTTGCAGGGGCTCGAAGCGGCGGATCCCGTGCAAACGGCCTGCCGCGCCGAGTTCATTCGGGACGCCCGCCCCTACACAGCGCCAACGCTGCCCGATGTGCCCCGATCCGAGATCACCGGATAGCCCCGATTACCCGTCGAAGCGGCGCACCCATTGGCGGATCAGTGCGCGCTCAAAAGCTCGCGCTTGGCCCATCCACCCCGAAGAAATGCCACGCCGCGTCGCCACCCGCCCCGCAAGGTCGTTTGAGAAAATTGCAAACGCGAGTTGGCGGCCGGCCGGCATGGTGATGTAGCCCGCCAATCCACGGATCCGGTCCATGGTCCCGGTCTTTGCAAAGACCTCTGGCAAGGCATCGAGGGGGTCATCCGCGTTGGCGACCGCATAGGCGGACAGCAACTCGCGCATCGCATCGATCCGCGGATCGCGCTGCGCCAATAGACCGACCAGCCGGCTCGGCGCAACCCGGCTGAGATCGGTCAACCCGGAGTGATTGACAAAGCGGATTCGCGGATCGCCTGGGCTAAACCCAGCACTGTGGGCAACCCAACCGTTCATGAGCGCCGCCGACTGCTCTAGCGAGCCGATCGAAGCCCCCGACGCCTCGCGCGACGACGCGGCCCCCACCACCTCAGCCGTCAGATTGGTCGAGAAGCGCAGCATATCGCGTAGGATCTCGGACAGAGGACGGCTGGTGCGCTGGGCAAGCACGCGGGCAGACGGGTCGAGCGCGCCCTCGATCGCGGGCGGGAGGACCACACCTTGGTCTGTTGCCAGTTGTCGGAACACGTCACCGGCATAGAGCTCGGGTCCGCGGACCGGCAACCAGCGCGAGCCCGTGCCCCTCAGCGCGCGGGCGTTAAAGGTCCAGACCTCGCGCCCTTCGATCTCAGCATGGGCAAACAGCGGGGCACCCCCGCCGGCCGATCTGACCTCGACCTGCTCCACCAGGGGATCCAGCCGCTCGGCCAGCGCGCTGACCGTCAGTCCGGCCGATCCTGCTGACCGCCCCCAGCGCAACCGGACACGATTATAGTTTAGGTTGAGGCCAGAAACGGCTGGATTAAAGGCCATGTCCCCTGGCTGATCGGGGTCGATCTCTTCAGCCCGCACCGCGCCCGACTCGGAGACGATAAAACGGCCATCGACCTCTCGAATGCCAAAAGCGGCGAGGTCAGCGACCAGTTCGGCCAGGCCGTCGGTGTCAAGCTCAGGATCTCCGCCGCCGATGAGATAGAGATCGCCGGCCAAAACACCGTCCGCGATCCGCCCCGTCTTGGACAGGCGGGTGACAAAGCGATGCTCGGGACCCAAGGTGTCCAACGCAAAGAGCGCAGTCGGGAGTTTCGCGACCGAGGCCGGGGCGAAAGAGCGGTCAGGCTCGTGGGCGTCCAGGACCTCGCCCGTGGCGAGATCGACCAGCTGCCAGCCCGACCGGCCAGTGTGGGGATAAAGCGTCCGGAGCTCGATGCCGTTCGTCGGGTCGACAGGTTCGACCAAAACGGGGCGCTCGGGCGCGATGGGGGCGCGGAGGGGCGCGTCGGACAGGGCTGTCGGAGACCAGAGCATCCCCAACACAGCGAACACTGCGCCGAAACCATACCGGCGACCAAAACCCATCAGCGCTTCCCACCTCACTGCATAAACGCATTTACCCGCAGGGACAGAGCAGCGCAACGGTTCGGTTAAGTTCGATGCTGGATCGGCCCCTTAGGGCCAGCGGCCGGATTTGCGCAAATCCGTGGAAGACGCCGGCGACATTGGCCCGGTCAACAAGGTCCACCCAGGAGCGCCCCGACGCCCGAGCACCCGAGCCTCGGCCGGCGGGCGCCGCAAACGCGCAAACCTCCGCGCCGCCGGCGAGAGCCCAGCCCGCAGTTGTTCTCCTGGCCGAGCGAGCACGCCCACGGGATAGGTGCGCAGGATCCAGCCCCAATCCTCCCAGCGATGGAACCCGGCCAGATTATCAGCGCCCATCAGCCAGATGAAGCGCACGCCGGTATAGCGGCGGCCGAGCTCGCGTAGGGTGTTGGCCGTGTGGGCGCTGCCGAGATGGCGTTCGATATCCGTCACATCGACCCGCGGCAGGCTGACCAAGGATCGCGCAGCGGCCACGCGGCGGTCGAGATCAGCCGGCCCCCAATCCTTCAGTGGATTGCCCGGCGAGACCAGCCACCAGACACGCGCCAGATCAAAGGCGCGCAGGGCCCAGCGGGTGATGTGGACATGGCCGACATGGGCTGGATCGAAGGACCCGCCCAAAAGGCCGATGCGCTGGCCAGGACCTGCCATGGGTCCGCGGATCATCATGCCGGACGCTGCCCTCCCCAGAAGGCTGCTCACTGTCACTCTGACCGACGCGCTGTCAATCCGTTCAGCGCCCGTCGCGGTCGGATACCCAAAGCCCAGGTTCAGGCCAGGGTTTGCAGCGCCGCGCGCATTGCGTCGGGCAGCGGCGTGGGGCGGCGCGTGTCCGCGGTAACATAGACATGGGTGAACCGCCCGGCTGCAGCCGCCAGAGGAGCGTCGAGGCCAAAGATGCCGATGCCATAGGTCACCGAACTCCGCCCGATCCGCTCGACCCGCAGTCCCGCTTCGAGCCGATCGGGAAAGGCAAGCGAGGCGAAGTAATCGCACTGGCTCGAGACCACGAAGCCGATGATCGGGCTTGTACCGATTGTAAGCTGACCCGCCTCGACCAACCATCCGTTCACCGCGGTGTCGAACAACGCGTAATAGACGACATTGTTGAGATGCCCGTAGACATCATTGTCGGCCCAACGGGTGCCGAGCGGGTAAAAATCGCGATACGCGTCGCGCGCGGGCGGCTCTGGACGCACAGGCGCCGAGGACATGCTCACGGCGTGGCGACGGTTGGGCTGGTTTCGGGCTCGCTCGCGGGCTCGGCATCGGCCCGCGCCGGGCTTCCCCGCTCCCGATATGGCGTCCGGTTGAAGTGGGCCCGGTAGCATTTCGAGAAATGCGAGGGTGAGGTGAACCCGCAGGCAAGGGCCACATTGATCACCGACATATCGGTCTGGAGCAGCAGGTTGCGCGCCTTCTCGAGCCGCAATTCCATGTAATAGCGTTTTGGGCTGCGGTTCAGATAGCGCCGGAAGAGACGCTCGAGCTGGCGGGTCGACATCGAGACGCCGCGGGCAAGCTCGGCCGGGGAGATCGGCTCTTCGGTCGAGCGCTCCATAGTCTGGATCACCTGCACAAGCTTGGGGTGGCGGACGCCGATGCGGGCGGGGACCGAGAGCCGCTGCTCATCGGTTGCCGAGCGCACCGGAGTGTGGATCAGTTTGTCCGCGACCAGCGAGGCGAGATCCGGCCCCTGATGCTGCCCGATCAGATAGAGCATCATATCGGTCGAGGCCGTGCCGCCAGCACAAGTGAGGATCCCATCCTCGTCGCAGTAAAGGAGGTTCGACAGCTCGACCTCCGGAAACTCTTCGGCAAAGGCCGATTGGTTCTCCCAATGGATGGTAGCGCGCTTGCCATCCAAGAACCCCGCCTTGGCCAGCACATGGGCCCCCGTGCAAACCCCGCCAAGGCCCACCCCCAGCCGGGCCTGGCGGCGCAGCCAAGTCAACACCGGTTTTGACGCCGCCTGGGCCAGATCTAGCCCGGCACAGACGATGATCCGCGTCTCGCGCCGCAGATCCTCGAGCCCGCTGTCGGACATCACGGCGGTACCGTTCGAGCTCGAGACCGAGCCCCCGCCCTCGGACACCAGCACCCAACGATAGAGCGGCCGCCGCGAGACCCGGTTCGCCAGGCGCAAGGGCTCAATCGCCGCCGCAAATGCGATCAGCGAAAACTGCGGACAGAGCAGAAAGGCGAACTCCCGCGGGCGTTCCTCACCTCGGATGATCGAGACTGGCATACAGTGCCGCTTCCCCATGACAACAGGTCTTGTTTGGAGTTGACGCCTCTGCCTGCTTCGCGTCAAGCGGCGGGTCGCGCGAATTGATCGGACCCGTGCGCCGATGGGGGCGCCGCAGGGGTGGCCGTCTCGCACCGCCCTTGATATGACGGGCCGATCGAGAACGGAGTGAGCCATGAACACGTCCTGGAGCAAGAGCAGCTGGCGCAACCACCCCGGGCTTCAGATGCCCGACTATCCCGATGCCGAGCGGCTGTCGGCCGTCACGGCCGAGCTGTCGGGCTATCCGCCCCTGGTCTTCGCCGGTGAGGCGCGGACGCTGCGCTCGCGGCTGGCGGATGTGGTGGATCGCAAGGCCTTTCTGCTCCAAGGGGGCGACTGTGCCGAGAGCTTTCAGCAGTTCACAGGTGATTTCATCCGTGACACCTTCCGGGTGATGCTGCAGATGGCGGTGGTGCTGACCTTCGCCGCCCGCGTGCCGGTAGTCAAAGTTGGGCGCATGGCAGGACAGTTTGCCAAGCCGCGCTCCTCAGCGGTCGAGAAGAACGGCGACACGGAGCTGCCCTCCTACCGCGGCGACATCGTGAACGGCTTTGATTTCACGCCCGAGGCGCGCATCCCCGATCCCTCGCGCATGCTGCGCGCCTACACGCAGGCCGCCGCGACGCTGAACCTTCTGCGCGCCTTCGCCCAAGGCGGGTTTGCGGATCTGCACCGGGTGCGGAGCTGGAACCTCGATTTCGTCACTGGCACGCCCGAGGCCGCACGGTACCAGGAGCTGGCGGACCGCATCTCATCGGCCATCGACTTCATGTCGGCCTGTGGCGTCACGCCCGAGACCGCGGAGACTCTCTCGAGCGTGGAGTACTGGACGTCGCATGAGGCGCTTTTGCTGGAGTACGAAGAGGCGCTCACGCGCACCGATTCGACCACCGGCCTGCCCGTGGCGACCTCAGGTCATCTGATCTGGATTGGCGACCGGACCCGTCAGCTCGACGGTGCGCATGTGGAGTACTGCCGCGGCGTGCAGAACCCGATCGGCCTTAAATGCGGGCCGTCGCTCGAGACCGATGACCTGCTGCGCCTGCTCGATCGCATGAACCCGGGCAACGAGGCCGGCCGTATGACGCTGATCTGCCGCACCGGCGCCGAGAAGGTGGCCGATCACCTGCCGGGCTGGATCCGTGCCGTCGAGCGCGAGGGCAAGAAGGTCGTCTGGTCCTGCGATCCGATGCACGGCAACACGATCAAGTCCGACAGCGGCTACAAGACCCGGCCCTTCGAGCGGATCCTCTCGGAGGTGCGGGAGTTCTTCGCCGTTCACGATGCCGAGGGCACCTATGCCGGCGGCGTGCATTTCGAGATGACCGGCCAGGATGTGACCGAGTGCACCGGCGGGATCGCCGAGGTGACCGATGCCGGGCTCGCCTCGCGCTACCACACCGCCTGTGATCCGCGGCTGAATGCAAGCCAGGCCTTGGAGCTTGCCTTCCTGATCGCCGAGGAGCTGGAACGCACGGTGCCTGAGACGGCCAAGCGCGCCGCCCTCGGGTGATGCCCTGGATGATGGTGCTGACGGCCCCTGCTGTGCGGGGGCTGTCGGATGCCGACGTGTTGGCCGCGGCCCGGCAGATCGGGCCTGGGGCGGGCGAGCCCGCACGGCTCGGCCCCTTGGCGGCCGAGATCCCCTGTCCTCAGCGGCCAAGCTCATCGACTTGGCCCGCGCCTGACGGCGTCGATGTCAACATCGTGCCGACCGCCGGGCGCGAAAAGCGTGTGCTGATCGCGGATATGGACAGCACCATGATCCAGAGCGAGTGCATCGACGAGCTCGCTGCCGACGCGGGCGTCGGCCCTCATGTGGCCGAGGTCACCGAGCGGGCGATGGCCGGGGAGCTCGATTTCGAGGCCGCTCTGGCCGAACGAGTCAGCCTGTTGGCCGGCCTGCCCGAGAGCGCGCTGGCCTCGGTCTGGGCGACGCGCATCGCGCTCTCTCCAGGGGCGCGCACCTTGGTGCAGACCATGGCCGATCGCGGAGCGGCCACGGCTCTCGTCTCGGGTGGCTTCACGGCCTTCACGGCGCGGGTCGCAGACGCGTGCGGGTTCCACGAGCACCGTGCCAACCGGCTCGAGATCATCGATGGTCTGCTCACCGGGCGCGTACTCTCACCGATCCTTGAGCGCGATGCCAAACGGGCCGCGCTGGAGGAGCTGACCGCGCGCCACGGGCTCACCCCGGCCAACGCGCTGTGCATCGGCGATGGGGCCAATGACCTCGCGATGATCGAGGCGGCGGGGCTTGGCGTCGGCTATCGGCCGAAGCCGTTGCTGGCCGCTGCCTGCGATGCGGTGGTGGCCCATGCGGATCTGACGGCCGCCTTGTCGCTTCAGGGCATCCCAAGCGCGGAGTTTGTCGACGCCTGACGTGTTCCAACATTTTCGCGAGGCGGGGCGGTTCCCCCTTCGCCGCCACCCCCCGGCAGCCTACACTCAGTTCCGGACACAGGCATGCGAGGACCCTGTCATGTTTTATCATAAGCGCCCACGCTGGGCGATCCGCGAGGACAAAGCGACGCCCGAGGCGGTTTTTTTGAACCGCCGGCGTTTGCTCGCGGGGGGCGCATTGATCGCCGGCGGAGCGGCGCTCGGGGCGCTTGGCCGACCCGGGGCCCCCTCGGTGATGCCGCGCGCCCATGCGGCGCAGCCGACCGAGCCCTTTCTGCCCGCACCGCCCCGCAACCCGGCTTATGCCAGTGCGGGCCGGCCGGTTACGGACGAGACCATCAACACGACCTACAACAACTTCTACGAGTTCGGCAGCCACAAGCGGATCGCAGAGGCGACTGAGGCGCTGGAGACCGAGGGATGGACCGTCACGATCGACGGGGATGTCGAAGCGCCGGCGACATTGGATATGGACGATCTGATCTCTTCGATGCCGATCGATGAGCGCATCTATCGCCATCGCTGCGTCGAGGCCTGGTCGATGGTGGTGCCTTGGATCGGCTTCCCGCTCTCGGCGCTGCTCGACCGGGTGCGCCCGCTGGGCAAGGCCAAGTATGTCCGCTTTGAGACCTTCCAGAACCCCGACATCGCCCGCGGCCAGCGGCAGTTCTGGTATCCCTGGCCTTATGTCGAAGGCATGACCATCGAGGAGGCGGCCAACCCGCTCACGCTGATGGTGGTCGGGGCCTATGGCAAAGTGCTCCACAAACCCTTTGGCGCGCCGATCCGCCTTCACATTCCATGGAAATACGGGTTCAAGGCGATCAAGTCGATCGTGCGGATCACGCTGACCGAGGAGCGCCCAATCAGCTTCTGGGAGGAGCTGCAATCGGCCGAATACGGCTTTTGGGCCAATGTGAACCCCGAGGTGCGCCACCCGCGGTGGAGCCAGGCGACCGAACGGGTACTGGGCACCGAGGAGCGGATCCCGACCGAGATCTTCAACGGCTATGGCCCCGAGGTCGCGCATCTTTATGACGGGCTCGAGGAGACCTTCCGCGACCGGCTTTGGCGCTGAGGCGCCGTTGCGGAGTGCGGCTGACCCGGGTCGGTTCGCACTCTGCAATCACAGGCTTGGAACAAGCCATAGGCTGTTGCGCATAAGCATCGTTGAGCTCGGCACCTGTTGGACAAAAAAAGAGCCGGGCTAGTGCCCGGCCAGTTCAACAGGGAGGTATCACAACCTAAGGCCGATCACTCAGCCTCACACCACTAGATATTCTATCATGGCGCTTCCGGCAAGTGGGAAGCACGCCGCAGTGCGGCATAGCAGCTATACGATTTCTGCAACGCTCCCTGTGGCGCTTTGGCCACGATTGAAGGCTTCGATCTCAGAAATCATGAAGTCTCGGAACGCAACAACCCGTTTCGAGCGGCGCAGTTCCTCAGGGTAGGTGAAGTAAACCGAGAAGGCTGGGCTGCGCTCGTCCGGCAGAACCTGGACCATCTCGGGATTGTCCCGGGTCACGTAATCGGGCAGCGCGGCGATCCCGAGCCCGGCCGTCGCCGCCTTCAGCACGCCGAAATAGCTGTTCATCGACAGATGCGCATTTCGATAGGGGCCAAGGCGCTTGCGAATCCAGGCGGCCGCCTCACTCGGCTGGGGCGCATCATCGGTGAAGGAGACCAGCCGGTGTCGGTTGAGGTCCTCCAAGCTGTCGGGCGCCCCCATCTCGGCGATATAGTCGGCACTGGCATACAGGCGCATTGAGACCTCCATCAGCTTGCGCCGGATCAGATCCGCCTGCTGCGGGGCAGCCATACGGATCGCCACATCAGCTTCGCGCATCGGCAGATCGAGAATGGCCTCGGTAAGGATCAAATTGATCGACAGGCTGGGGTTGGCGTCAAACAAGCGGTGCAGTCGCGGAGCCAGCCAGATCGTCCCGAACCCGCCCGTGGCCGTGACGCGCAGGTCGCCGTAGACCTCGTCCTTGCTGTCGCGGATCCTGGCGGCGGCCAGCATCAGCTTTTGCGTCATGCCACGGGTGGCCTCGTAGAGCAGCTCACCCTGTTCGGTCAGCAGAAGACCGCGCGCATGCCGGTGAAACAGGGTCGCCTCCAGCTGCTCTTCCAGGCCGCGGATCTGACGGCTGATCGCGGATTGGCTGAGATGCAGCTGATCGCCAGCATGCGTCAGGCTACCTGCATCCGCCACCGCGTGAAAGACGCGCAGCTTGTCCCAATCCATGCGATCCTCCATAGGTCTTGTGTGTCTTTGTCGACCCGTGCTGCGAACCCTGCCACGTCGCCGGGAAAAACGCACGCGGTGGAAAAGGGGGATGGGCCGATGGCGGGACGGACGAGGCGGGCAGCCGTTTGGCTTTGTTTCTCCTTTATATTGGCATTCGCCGCCGGTCCTGCAATCACCCAGGTGGTGCTGGAGGGCACATATCGCGGAATGGCGACGGCCCGGGGGAAGATTTTGGATATCGCGCCCGATCCGGGTGGGTTCGAGGGACGCTATCGCGCGCCAGGCATGGATGCGCGGTTCCAGGCGGATCGGCGCGGCGACCAGGCCGAGGCGGTGCTCGACATCAATGGCCGCGCGATACTGCTCCAGATCACGCCGCTGCCCTTCGGGGCTGAGATCGCCTACATCCCGTTCGCTTCTGATGGAACCTTGGTGCTGGATGACGCGCAGCTCGAGACATTTTTGCGCGATGGGCTCTCCTTGCCGGAGCTGCCCGAAGGGTGGGTCGAGGCGCCTCGGGATGCCCGCACTCAGATCGCCGGCAACAGCTTTTTGGCGTCTTATGAGTTCTGGCGGCCCGTGGGCGTGCGCAACGGCTATGTGTCGCTGGCGCCGCGGATCCGCACGCTGATGCGCATGTTCCCGGCCGTCCAACTCGACGTGATCTGGAAGCTTTGCCTTGCGCCGCGGGCCGAGGAGGCCTTGGCGATCGCGCTCCGGGGCGAGGGGGTGGACTGTGCCCCGGTCATCGATGCGATTGCCGCCGCCCAGTCCCGGGGACGCTTCGACCGTTATAAGGATCGCGTCGGCGCCGCTCGTGACGAATTGCGGATCGCCGTTCGCTGCGCCGAGAAATACGTGATGTCAGCGCAGGTCTGTGCCGACTCTGCGCGTCGATTGGCCGAGCGGGCCACGGCATTGCAGAATGCCGGAACCGCCTTGCGGTCGATCCAATGAGCGTCGCTGGCGCCCGCGCTCAACCGGCAGGCTGCATGGCGCGGCCGCGGGCCGTCATCCCCCAGCGCTCAAAGCCCTCGACAACCGGCGACAGCGCTTTGCCGCGATCGGTCAGCCGATACTCCAGCCGGCGCGCTCCCGGTTGGACGGGGCGTTTCTCCATGATCCCCTCGTCCACCAGCCGCGCCAGACGGTTCGACAGAATGTTCCGGGCCATGCCGAGCCGGCGTTGGAACGTGTCAAAGCGCGTGATGCCGTGAAGGGCAGCCCAGAGGATGAGCAGGGTCCAGCCGTCTCCAACCATTCGAACCGCTTCCGACATCGCTGTCATGTCATCGTATTGCCGCACGAGGATCCCTCCCGTTTTTTTATGTGCTCGGTCCTTGTTGATAGCATGCTGATTCGGTCTCGTCTTTGATTTTGCGCAATTTCAGGGCAGATGGTGCAGAAAATTGACCAATGGCCGGATTTGCGCGGAAAATGTCGATCTTTCAGGGGGTAAGCCTGTGTTTGAGGGGAAGAAACTGCTGGTCACCGGCGCATCGAGCGGGATCGGTGCGCATCTCGCGCTGCATTTTGCCGGCCTTGGAGCTCGGGTGGCCGTAGCGGCCCGGCGTGCGACAGCACTCGAGGCGATGGCCGAAAAACAACCTAATCTGGCGCCAATTACTCTTGACGTCGGCGATCCGGACAGTGTTCGGACCGGGGTGGCGGCGGCCGTCGAGGCGCTCGGAGGCCTGGATGGCCTGATCAACAATGCCGGCATCGGTCTAACGGGACGCGCCAGTGATGTGACCGAGGCGGACTGGTCCGCGGTCATCGATGTGAACCTCTCGGGCGTGTTCCGCGTCGCACAGGCCGCGGCGCGCGCCATGGGCCAGCGCGGCGGCACCATCGTGAACATGGCCTCGATCCTGGGGTTCGGCGTGCAACCTGGCGTTGCGGCCTATGCAGCGGCCAAAGCCGGGGTCGTGCATCTGACCCGGGCGTTGGCGCTCGAGTGGGCCCGCCAGGGGATCCGGGTGAATGCCATCGCCCCAGGCTATTTTCCAACCGACATGAACCGCGACTATCTCGAGAGCCCCGACGGCCAGGCCTATCTGAAGGCCATCCCGATGCGCCGCTTCGGGCGGCTCGAGGATCTGGAGGGTCCCATGGAGCTGCTGCTGAGCCCCAAAGGCGCCTACATTACTGGGATAACCTTGCCAGTGGATGGCGGGCATCTTTGCCGCGCGCTCTGAGGCTTGCAGGGCCGCCTTGAGCGTGGTCTCGTCTTTGGATCGCGGCCCAGCTCCGGCCGCGCTTGCCCAAGGAGACATCCGTGGATTTTACCCTCCCCGTGGTCGAGGAAGATTACCGCCGCCGAGTGGCGGGCTTTGTCGCAGACAGCATTCTGCCGCTCGAAGCAGACCCAGATAACTTCTCAGATCATGGCAACATCCCGGCCCAACGCCTTCGTAAACTGCGAGAAGCGGTCAAGGGCGCCGGCCTTTGGGCTCCAAACATGCCAGAGGATACCGGCGGGCTCGGCCTGAGCTTTTGCGGTTTGGCCGCGGCCTATGAGGAGATGAACCGCTCGGTCTTTGGACCGGCCGCTTTCAATTGTGCCGCGCCCGATGACGGCAATATGCGCGTGGTCGGCCAGATCGGAACCGCCGCACAAAAAGAGTGGTGGCTCGCCCCAATCGTGGCCGGGACCATGCGATCCGCCTTTGCCATGACCGAACCGGCACCGGGCGCGGGCTCGGACCCGTCGATGATGCAGACCCGGGCCGAGCGCACCAATCGCGGCTGGCGCATTTATGGCCGGAAGTGGTTCATCACCGGCGCCCAAGGGGCCGAGCGCTTCATAGTCATGGCCCGCACCTCCGATGATCCGCGCAAAGGCCTGACCGCATTTCTATTTGGCGCCGACCAGCCCGGTTGGCGGATCGAGCGGCGCATCGGCATCATGGGCCCCGAAGAACATGGGGGACATTGCGAACTAGTCTTCGACGGGCTCGAGGTAACGGACGAGAACATCCTGCTCGAGGTCGGCGACGGCCTGAAGGTCACGCAGATCCGCCTCGGTCCCGCGCGACTGACCCATTGCATGCGTTGGCTCGGCCTGGCCAAACGGTGCATGGAGATCGCCAGCGCCTATGCCCATGATCGCGAAGGTTTTGGCATCCGCCTTGCCGACCGCGAGACCGTCCAGGTGAAACTCGGCAATCTCGCCTATCAGATCGAGATCGGGCGGCTCTTGGTGATGAAGGCCGCCTGGCTGCTCGACCAGGGCGATCGCGCCAAGACCGCCGTCAGTATGGCCAAGATCCACATGGCCGAGACACTGCACCGGGCCGCCGACGACTGCATCCAGATCTGCGGTGCGCGCGGCTACTCGACCGATACGGTGCTGGAATGGGTCTATCGCTATGCCCGCCAGGCCCGGTTGGTCGACGGCGCAGACGAAGTCCATAAAATGGTGCTGGCCAGGGCCTATGGCGCCGAGGGCGCATCACTTTGGCGCTGGGGGGCGTCGGCATCATAACAACGCTTGCCAGATAGGTCATAATCGCTTACCTTCTAGCAAACAAGCAGGGAAGACAGCCATGGATCTCCGGGACGTCAAGCTCTCCGACCGCTATGACCTCGCCAAGTCTCCCGTTCTCATCTCCGGCACCCAAGCTCTGGTCCGCGCCGGCCTGATGCAGCGCGCCCGCGATGCGACGGCGGGGCTCGACACGGCCGGGTTCGTGACGGGTTATCGCGGCTCGCCACTCGGTGCGGTCGACGGTGTCTTCGCGGCGGCCGGCAAGTATCTGGCCGAGAGCCAGATCCGTTTCCATCCCGGGCTGAACGAAGATCTTGCCGCCACCTCGCTTTGGGGCACACAGCAGGCCGAGCTCCGCGGCGAGGGCAAGCACCAAGGCGTCTTCGGCCTCTGGTACGGCAAGGGCCCGGGCGTCGACCGCACGGGCGATGTCTTCCGCCACGCCAACCTGGCAGGCACATCGCCCCTTGGCGGTGTGCTGGCGGCCATGGGCGACGACCACACCTGCGAGAGCTCGACCACCTGCCACCAGTCCGAGATGGCGATGATGGATGCAATGATGCCCATCCTCTCGCCCGCGGGCGTGCAAGAGCTGATCGACCACATGCTCACCGGCTGGGCGCTGTCACGCTTTTCGGGGCTGTGGGTAGGCATCAAATGCATCAAGGATGTCATCGAGGCGACGGGCGTCGTCGATGGCGATCCGCACCGGCTGTCTCTTGTGCGCCCGACGGATTTTGAGCTCCCCGAAGGCGGGCTCAACATACGGCTCCAGGACACGCCGCAGCTGCAGGAAGCGCGGCTGGTTGACCACAAGCGTTTCGCCGCCCAGGCCTTTGCGCGGGCCAATCGGCTCGACGGCCGTGTGCACGGCGCCCCTGGCGCACGGATCGGCATCGTCTCGAGCGGCAAGAGCTGGCTCGATACGGTCCACGCACTCGAGATGCTGGGCCTGCGCGGGCATGAAGAGGCGCTCAGCCTCACGACCTACAAAGTCGGCATGGTCTGGCCGCTCGAGCCACAGCGCTTGATCGAGTGGGCGCAAGGCCTCGAGCACGTCATCGTCATCGAAGAAAAGCGCGCGATCATCGAGACGCAGCTAAAAGAGATCCTCTACAACCGCCCCGACCGGCCCCGCGTGATCGGGTGGAAGGAGGAAGACGGCTCACTCCTCTTCACGGTAAAGATGGACCTCTCGCCCGGGGTCGTCGCGGGGGGCCTCGCCCGCGCTCTGGCCGCCCGCGGGGTCTCGCACCCGCCGATGGAGGCCGCACGCCAAAGCATCGCCGCCGCCAGCGAAGCCGCCAACGCCGCCCAAATCGCCGAGCGCCAGCCCTGGTTCTGTGCCGGCTGCCCGCATTCCAGCTCGACCCGCGTGCCCGAGGGCAGCCGCGCCTATGCGGGCATCGGCTGCCACTACATGGCCCAGTGGATGGACCGCGAGACCGAGGGCTTCACCCATATGGGCGGCGAGGGTGCGAACTGGATCGGCGAGGCGCCGTTCTCGACCCGCACCCATGTCTTCCAGAACATGGGGGACGGGACCTACAACCACTCGGGCATCATGGCGATCCGGGCGGCCGTGGGATCGGGCGCGAACATCACCTTCAAGATCCTGTATAACGATGCCGTCGCCATGACGGGCGGGCAGAGCCATGATGGCGGCCTGCCCATCGGCCAAATCGCCCGCGAGGTTGCCGCGGCGGGTGTCAATCGGGTCGTGGCCGTGCGCGACGAGAAGGAGGAGATCCCGGGCCTGCCGACCAATGTGCCGGTCTTTGAGCGCGCCGAGCTCGACCAGGTCCAGCAGGAGTTGCGCGAGGTCGAGGGCGTGACCGTTCTGCTCTACATCCAGACCTGCGCGGCGGAGAAGCGCCGCCGGCGCAAGCGCGGCCTGTTCCCGGACCCCAGCGAGCGGGTCTTCATCAACCCCAGCGTCTGCGAGGGCTGCGGCGATTGCGGGGTGCAGTCGAACTGTGTCGCCGTGCTGCCGCTCGAGACCCCGCTTGGGCGCAAACGGCGCATCGATCAATCGGCCTGCAACAAGGATTTCTCCTGTCTCAAGGGATTTTGCCCCAGTTTCGTGACAGTAAAGAACGCCGTTCCGCGAAAAGCGCAGGCCAGCGAAGTGGTGATCCCTACACTGACCGAGCCTGTGCTCCCACCGCTTGGCGACGGCCGTGCGATCTTGGTGACCGGGGTCGGCGGCACAGGCGTGGTGACCATTGGCGCCATTCTCACAATGGCCGCCCATCTCGAGGGCAAGGCGGCCTCCGAGATGCAGATGGCGGGACTTGCACAAAAGGGTGGCGCGGTGGCGATCCACTGCCGGATTGCGCCAAATCCCGAAGACATCACCGCGGTGCGCATCGCGCTCGGTGAGGCCGATGCGGTGATTGGCGGCGATCTGGTGGTCACGGCTTCGCCAAAAGTCCAGAGCTTGATGGCCGAAGGCGCGACGGGCGTTGTCCTGAACACGCACGAGACCATGACGGGGGCCTTCACGCTCGACACCGAATTCCGCCTGCCCTCTGCCGCCCTGCGCCGCGCTGTCGAGGCGCGTGTGGGGGCCGATCGTCTCCGGGCATTCAACGCGACCCAACTCGCCGAGAGGCTGATGGGCGATGCGATCTTTGCCAATACGATCATGCTGGGCGCGGCATGGCAGAACGGGCTGGTGCCCCTGGCCGAGGCCTCGATTCTGCGCGCGCTCGAGCTCAACGGCGCAGCGGTCGAGCCGAACAAGCGCGCCTTCGCCCTTGGCCGCTGGGCCAGCGCTGATCCCGAAGCCATATCGCAGCAGCAAGCCGAGCCAATCGAAGAGGCGGAGGAGAGTTTCGCTGAGGCTCTCGCTCGGCGCACCGCGCACCTCACGGCCTATCAAAGCGCCGCTTGGGCCAAACGCTACCGCGCTGCGGTGGAACGGGCCGAGCAGGCAGGTGGGCCGGAGTTTGGCGAAGCGGTCGCCCTCGGGCTCTTCAAACTGATGTCCTATAAGGATGAGTACGAGGTCGCCCGTTTGCATTCCGAGACCTTGGAGAGCGCTTTGGAAGCGGCCTTCTCGGCCCGCGGTACGGTGAGCTTCCACATGGCCCCTCCGCTGCTCGGGCGCAAAGACGCCAAGGGCCGGCCAATAAAGTCGAGGTTCGGGCCGTGGATGGGCCGAGTTCTGCGCATGCTGGCCAAGGGCAAGGTTCTGCGGGGCACACCGTTCGATCCGTTCGGCTGGACGGCAGAGCGCCGATCGGAACGCCACGCCATCCGAGACTACCTGCAGCTGATCGATCGGCTGATGCGCGAGATGCGCCCAGAGACCCGAGAGACTGCGATCGCGCTGGCCGCCCTGCCGCTCAAGATCCGCGGCTTTGGCCATGTGAAGGCCGAGAACGCCGCCCGCGCCGCCGAAGAGCAACACGCCCTGCTCGTCCAATTCAAAGCCGGAGCCCCCGGCCCCATGGCGCAAGCCGCCGAGTAGAGCCGATCAACCGTGGTGCTTGGTCACGCCGCACGGCGCTTGGATCATCGCGCAAATTTGTGCAAAATGCGAATCACCGGGACGGGTGAGGTGGATTGCGCGTGAGTTCGCGAGACAGAGTGACGTTGAAGGATGTTGCGCGCCTTTCTGGCGTGAGCGAGATTTCCGTGTCTCGCGTGATGCGCAATGCTCCCAACATTTCGGACACGCTGCGCCAAAAGGTGACCGAGGCGGCCACCCTGCTCGGTTATACCCCCAACCGCTTGGCGGGCGGACTGAAGTCGAGCTCGAGCAACCTCGTCGCCGTGATTGTTCCCTCGATCAGCAATGCGGTATTCCCGGAGGTCCTGGACGGCATCGATTCGGTGCTAGCCGAGACCAAGTACCAGCCCGTCCTCGGCATCACGCACTATGACCCCGTGCGCGAGATCCGCGTTGTGCGCGACATGCTGGCCTGGTCGCCGGCGGGCGTGATCATGGTGGGCAGCGATGTGAGCCCCGAGATCCGCGAGATACTCGGCCTGCGCGACATCCCGATCATCCAGATGATGGACACGGACGCGGCGCCCCTCCAAATTTCGGTAGGCATATCCCACAAGCGCGCGGCGCGCGAGGTGGCGGATTTCATCGTCGCACGCGGATACTGCAATCCTGGCTATATCGGCGCTTGGGCCGAGTTGCCGCAGCGCTCGCGCTGTCGCCGTTTGGCCTATGAGGCGCGGCTCGCGGAACTGGGCGTGCCGCTGGTCGCCCATCTGATCCGGGCCGAGAGCTCGTCGATCTCGCTCGGAGAGTTTGCACTCGGGGAGCTGCTCCGCACGAACCCGGATGTCGACGCAGTGTTCTTCTCCAATGACGATCTTGCTATCGGGGCGATGTTTCATTGCATCCGTGTGGGGCGGCGCATCCCAGAGGACGTCGCGCTGATTGGATTTAACGGCTTCGACATGGGAAAATCCCTTCCCATTGAGCTGACGACCATCGAGACGCCGCGCTATATCATGGGGGTGGAGGCCGCCCGGGCGTTCTTGCGCCGCAAGAGCGATCCAAATTTCTCAGGGGTGACCGATCTCGGCTATAGGCTGAGAGCAGGAAAAAGCGCTTGAAACCAATGCGCTAGAGGGCATTCTCGACCCCATCGTCCGCGATGCCGTCCAGCGAGAGCTCCCGCAGGCGCTCGATCTCCGAGATCACCAGAGTGCCCGAGATGCGGCGGACCAGACCCATTTTGCTGAGCCGGCTCATCTCGCGGGACACCGCCTCGCGATGGGTGCTGATCCTGGCGGCGAGTTCCTGGTGGGTCGGCGCAGGGGCGACGACGATGCTGGCACCCTCTGGGGTTCCGATCCGCGCAAGACGCACGAGTTCGCGCACCAGACGCTCCCGAACCAAAAGCGTACTGAACTCATAGACCCGCTGGTTCATCTGCCGTGAGACATCCGCGAAATGGCGGAGCAAGGCCCAGGTGAAGCCGGGATCCTCCTCGACCAAACCCCGGAACGCCGCACCCGGTAGCCGGGCGACGGTCATGTCCGTCACAGCCACCACATCCGTCGATCGCGGCGCCTGATCGATGGCCGCGAACTCGCCAAAGATATCGCCGGCGACGAACTCGGTATACGAGACCGACTTGCCGTCCTCGGACATAACCGAGGCGCGCGCCATGCCCTCCACCACGAAATAGACGTCCGCGCCGGTCTCGCCATGCACCAGGATGGTCTCGCCTCGCATCCAGCGCTTGCGCAGCCACCGACGCTTGAGCAAGGCCATGGTGGGCTCGTCCAAGGTCTCGAGAAACGGTGCACCGCCCATTGAATTCACCCCACCCTCACGCCAACGCGAGCGAAGGTTAGCGATCCTTGTGCGGAATGCCACTGCGGTGACGGGCCGGCGACCCCAAATGGTTCTCAGAGGTTGAGTGAATGGAGACACCGATGGGCCGCAACGAGATCAACGGCACCTATAACTGGAAAGAACGGGCGGAAGAGCGCGTGACGCTGCGTGGCGCGCTGGTGGTTGGCGGGTTCCTGGTTGCGCTGATGAGCCTGGTCTGAGGCCGGGTCAGACCGCGCGCGCGTTCATCGCCTCAAGCCGCGCGGCGATGATCCGGATCACTTCGAGCGCAAGCTCAGGATATTCGCGCAGCAGCGCCAGCACCACATCCCGCTCGAGGCTGAGCAGGGTCAGATGCCCGCGGGCAACGAGCGCCGTCGCCCTGGGATTGCCGGTCAGAACCGCGAGCTCTCCCACGATCTCACCAGGTCCGAGGGTGGTAATCCGCCGCTCCCCCTCCTCGCTCGGCAACAGCACATCCACATCGCCCTCGAGGATGACATAGGCGGCCTCGCCCTCCTCGCCCCTCTCGGCGATCCGCTCACCATCGAGGAAGACCAGGACCGAGCCGGTCATGGCAACAACGCGCAAGCGCGGCCCATCAAACATGCGAAAGAGCGGCATGCGCCCCAGCACATCCAATGTCGATGCAAGCGTCATGGCGCCGGCACCTCCCTCAGCCCCCTCTCATCGATCCGGAACATCCGCGCCTTGGGACCCCAGATTGCATCGATGGTGTCACTCGCCAGCAGTATAGCAACCTCGGGCAGCGACTCGCGGACGGCATCGAGCAAGGCGGCCTCTCCATCGGCGTGGAGATCCGCGCCGCCGGCAATCAACAGGAGTTTTGGGCGCTTGACCAGCACGCGGATCAAGCCGAGCCGACGCAGCATCTTGGTCGGCATGGAGGCCTCTGCCACCGAGGCCTCCATGCCGATCCTCAACAAGCCACCCGACAGCCCGGCCTCGGCCATGGCGGTGTCCAACAGGTCATCTAACCGTCCCCATTGCGAGCGGCGGTCGAACCGGCGCGCGCCATGGAGCAAATTGTCCGCCACGGAGAGTGCGGGATTGTAGCGGGTTTGGTCGATGGCGGCGAAAGCCTTGTGTCCCTGGATCAAGGGTCTGGCCCGCGTTCGGATCTCGAGCAAGCGGGCTTGGCTCGTCTCATCCAAGATACTCAGTTGGTCGAGCGCTTGCACAAAGCCCGCCGCCATTGCGACAAGGCGGGCCTTCTCGGCCCGGCCGAGCCGCTTTGGCCCCGTCCCATCCGCAGCACCGACAATCGCAACCGCATCGACGCCGTCCTGGCGCGAGAAGCCGGTCAACCGGTCGAGAAGATGCGAGGTCTCCGCCATCGTCTCGGCAATCTCGGCCAACGCTGTGGCAATGCGCCAACCAGTGTCGAGTAGAAAGTCCTGTGCCCCCGTTTTGCGGAGCACGCGACGCACATCCGGCTGATCGAGAACCTTTTCCATGCCGTCCGGGTCGACCGGCAACGCGAACAAGAGATTGGCCAGCAAGGTGCCGTTTTGGTTGTAGCGCTCAGGATGCCAGCGCTCGACCAGATCCGAGAGCGTCTCGGGAGCGGCACCAAGCTTGGCGCGCAGGCGGAGCAGCCGATCGCCCCACTCGGCCGCTTCCTCGGCCGAGATCCGCCGGCCGAGACCGACCGAGCGCAAATGGCTGGCCAGCCCGAACCGCGTCGAGAGCGCCGACAACCGCGCGTCGAGCCCATTTGCATCTGCAACGCCGGCGGCGGCGTGATCGACCCAGCCGTCGGAAGGCTCGCCCTGGTCTGGATCCCTGGCGCGCAGCAGGCCATAGGCCAGATTGTCCCGCAACGTGCCGGGGATCAGCCCCGGGACAGGAGGAACCAGCCCGAGGACCGCGCCAATCCGCTCGGAGCCGAGGCGTGCCAAATCCGTCTCGCCAAGGCGCACGGACCCGGCCTCCGGCGGCTCGATCCCTGCGGCCAGCTGCAACACCCCCTCGCGCGCCGGGGCGCTGCCGCCGGTCAGCACGACCGTTTCGCCCTGGTTGATCACCAGTTCGGTGATCTCCGGGCGGTCCATTGTCGGATCGGGCGGAACATCGGCCATCACAAGCGGCCCGGACGGTGTTTGCAATCCCGCTCCGGCGGGCGCCGGGGTCACAAGC
The DNA here is from genome assembly GCA_039187815.1 of Pseudomonadota bacterium. Taxonomy (GTDB): domain Bacteria; phylum Pseudomonadota; class Alphaproteobacteria; order Rhodobacterales; family Rhodobacteraceae; genus Thermohalobaculum. The sequence continues at coordinate 19,870 of JBCCZI010000050.1, forward strand.
TCTGCATCCCGAAAGGCCTCGAGCACAAAGCTGTAGCGGCCCGAAAAATCCGACAAGCGCTGCGCATAGCCGAGCAGCGCCTTCCAAGGCCCCGCCAAGTCCTTATAGGCCGCCAGCACCGCAACCAGCGCGCCGAAATCAAGCGAGCCGACGATCACCAGATATCCACCGATGGAAAAGAAGAGAAACGGTGTCAGCTGGTTCAGCAGGTTGTTGATCAGCTTGATGGTGTATTTGCGGCGGAAGATCGCCTGGCGGATCTCGGTGTTGCGGCCGAGCAGACGGCCGATGCCCGCCAGGTGCCAACGCGCCGTGCCATGGCTGCGGATCTCGGACGAGAGCTGGATGATGTCGCCGATCCGGTCCGCGATCACGCGCGCATTGCTGGCCCGCGCGCGGTTCAGCGCCACGATGCGCGCCTGGAGGATTGGCACCAACACGGTCTGGACTGGATAGAACGCAATGGCGGCGAGCCCGAGCCAGACGTCCTGGACGAAGATGAAGCCGATATAGACGGCCAGCAGCCCGCCTTGGAATACGGGCGTCACCAGCACTTCGCCAAAGAAGCCGCCGAGCGGCTCGACCTCGCCCATGATCGACTGGATCGTCTCACCCGGTCGGGCCGAGCGGAGCCGGCGCATGGGGAACCGGCTGACCTGTTCGGTGAGATCGCTGCGGAGCCTTCGCAGCATCCGCTCACCGGCCATGCCGAGGCCCACATTGATCAGCCATTTCAGCGCGTTGTGCAGGACGACCAGCAGAAAGAAGAGACCGCTCAGCAGTAGCAGATACTCGATCCGGCCGAGCGGCCATCCGATGACGTCCTTGGGAAAGCCCTCACCGGCGATCGCGTCGTTTACGATCACCTTCGGCACCTCGAGCGAGAGGTAGACGATCGGGAACGAGATCAGCGTCAGCGCCAGCAGGCCGCATTGTTGCCAGCGCGAGTGGCGCCAGACAAAGCCGAGCAAAGATGGCGCGCGATTGGCCATTGGCCTGGAGAGAACTTTCCCGGCCGACACCCACCCGCGGCCGTCTTGGTACCACCGAACTGGCCCGTGGGGGCCGATGCACAGTCTGGCACTCTTGCGCGTCTGCGGCAATCGGTGGTGCCGGCGTCTCGGCACCTGTCCGCCGGCGGACATATTGTACTGGCCGGGAACTGACCTTACGTCCATCCTATAGATGTCGGGCTTTGCCCGCGCTTATTCATACGGAAATTATGTCACGGAGACGTCCTATGGCCGACACTGTCGGAGAAAACACCAGCGATCCAAAAATCCTCCAAGCTCAGAAGGATATCAACGCCCTGATGGGCGGTAAGGTCATCACCCCAAATGGCGAATACGACAAGAAGACCGTCGAGGCGATCAAACAATTTCAAAGGGCGGTCGGCATCCCGGTCACCGGCCAGTTCGACAGCGCAACGCAAAAGGCGATCAACGACGAGAAGGGAATCAACCGGTATGAGGTGACCCTACCCTCGGGCGAGAAGGCTATGGTCACAACGGCGCAACTCGCGACGTTGAAGCAGCGGGCTCGGGCCAACGCGGTGGCCGCCGCCGAAGCCGTGAAGAACAAAACTTTAATGTACAAGGGCCTCTATGACGACGCGGTCAAACTGAAGTCGCAAAACCCGGTCCTTGGTTGGTGCATCGAACAGGCCGGCGATGCGCCAAAGCTGGCGGATGTCGGCAAATGGGTGACGCGCGGGGTCAAGGCCGGCGACGCCCTGGTCTCGGCCGCCAATTCGGCAACGCCGGTGAACCCCAAGCAGCACCTGAATGCGGTGGCCAGTGCGGGGCGGGCGATCCAACGCTATCGCGACGCCATCTTCGAGGGCGGCGATGATCTGATCACCGGTTTGCAAGCGATCCAATCGGCCTGCGAACTGACGCTAAAGATCAGCATGGCAGTTGCGACGGCAGGGGTTTCGACCACGGCCTATGTGGGATCCTACGCGGCCCTAGGGGCCTATCAGGGTCTGCTGAAGGGCATTGACAAGTCGGGCAAGGATCTCGGCTCGAGCGCCAGCCAGAACGTGGCCCTCGGTGTGGCCAAAGGGGCAATCGTCGAGGGCGGCCTGGCCCTGGTCTTTGCCGGCGGAGCGCAGCCCAAGGGCGGCAAGGCCCTGCTCGACAAGCTGAAAAAAACCATCGTCACAAAGGGATCGGCCAAGGGTTTCTCAGCGTCGTCCACCTTTGTCGGAGAGTTCATCGCCGGCTCGTCCGAGGAGTTCGCCAAACAGTCGACCAAGGGGATCATGGGCAAGCTGACCAACCCCAAATCCAAGGCCAGCTGGGACGAAGTCTTTGCCAACGCGGGAAAATCCGCCATCGTCGCGGGCTTCGTCAAAGGCTTTAGCCCAGGCTTCAAGGAGTTCTATGCCAAGAACGGCGCCGTGTTCAAACCGAGCTTCCTCGGCAAGATCCCCGCCCATGCCGAGAAGGGTTTGGCCGAGCACAAGAAGAAGGCCTATGAGGCGGCCGCCAAAGCCGCGGCAAAACAGATCCTGGATGGCTATATGTCCTCCAACGCCGGCAAGAAGGCGCCGCCCTGTTCCAAAAAGGAACTGACGAAAAAGATCAAAGGCGATCCCAATCTGATCGCCTTCAACAACCGGCTCTATCAAGAGATGAAGAAGCAGGGGGTCATCAAGTGAGCGGGCGGGGGGACACCCCCCGCCGCAGCCTCGGCGTCAGTTCAGCACCCAGAAGGCCGGGGTGACATCGTCCTCGGTGCGGGCGATGTTTTCCGGGCTCTCGGCGAAGATATCGAGCATATCCGCCTGATCAAAGGTACCGGCCTCGAAATGCCCAAGCCAGTAATCCTGGCCCGCCTTGTCCGCCACGCGCTTGAGCACATTGACGTAGAGCGTTTGAACATAAGTGAGATCGTCGACATCCGAGCCGTAGCGGGCCTCGAACTCTCGGCTGTCGACAAAGGCTTTGGCGACGGCTTTCTTCGACGTGCCGCTCTCCAGCACTCCGGCCCAATAGCGCAGGCCCGGGCCGTCTGGCGTGCGGGCGAACGCGGCGGCATAGAGGCGATACGCGGTCTCGGCCAAGCCGCCGTCGAGATCGAGCACAAAATCCCCATCGGCGAGATCGAGCGTCTCGACATCCTCGAGCCGGTCCGTCGAGCCATCGGGTGCATGCACCTCGACCATGCCGTCCGGCATGCGCACCACGGTGACCTCTGATCGGTTGGCCGGATAGCTCACGGTGTCGGTGCCCGAGCCGCCCTGGATGAAGTCGAACCCGTCGCCGCCATAGATCATGTCGTCGCCCGACCCGCCATCCAGCGTGTCGTTTCCTGCCCCGCCATCCAGGGTGTCGTCGCCCCCAAGGCCACGCACCACATCGGCCTCGGGGCCGGCTGTGAGCGCGTTGGGGCCGGTGCTGCCAAGCGCTTCGACGCCAAGGCTGTCCTGGACGGCAATCTCGACGGTGATCGTGCTGCGCGCACCCGAGGCCTGGATGGCCTCGATGACCAAGGCATGCGAGCGCGCCGATTCGTAGTCTATCTCTGCCCCATCGGCCAAAAAGACCGCGCGACCGGTCAAGATGACAAGGTTTGCGGCGGACCCGGAGGCAGCCGTGTTGAGCTCGTAGCGCGTACCTGAGATAGCCGGCAGAGTTCCGAGGAGCGTCCCCGGGGCGATGTTTTCGACAACAGACAACGTGATATCAGCGGGCGGGCCCTCAGGCTCTGGATCCGGATCCGGCGTTGGCGCAGGGGTTGGATCCGGTGTCGGTGCCGGTGTTGGAGCCGGCGGATCTGGCTCGGGCCCGGGCGGCATGGGCGCGGGGGGCTCGGGCTCGGGTGGCATGGGCGCGGGCGGCTCGGGCTCGGGTGGCATGGGCGCGGGCGCCGGGGGCGTCGGCTCGGGCTCGGGCGTTTCCGCAACCTCGCGCACCTCGATGGTGAAGGTTTCTTCGCGGGCCGCGGGGCTCGCGTCCCGTGCCGAGACCCGCACCTGATGGCTGGCGGCAGTGTCTAAGTCCAGGCTGCGCCCCGGTGCGAGGCGCAAGGTGTTGCCCGACAACTGAAAGAGCCCGCCCGCATCGTCCAGCAGGCTGAAGCTGGCCGACGGCACCGTCGATCCGCCGCTCTCTTGGGCCTCGAAGCGCGCGACAAAGCCACCGGGCGCCAAATCCTCATCGACCCGCCCGCCGCTCAGCACACGAATGTCCGAGACCGGCTCGTTGTCGACGGTGACCGTGACCGTGCGAATGACCGAGAGACCGCCCTGGTCTCGCGCCTCGATGGCGATCTCGTGCTGGGTGCGGGTCTCGAAGTCGAGCGACGCGCCAGAGGCGACGCGCAAGGAGCTGCCGGAGATCTCAAAGAACCCGGCTCCTGGACCAGACTGGCCGGTGACGATACTGTAGGTGTGGCTGTCGCCGGCATCTGGATCCGATGCAGACAGCGAGCCGACCACAGTTCCCGCAGAGGCATTCTCGGCGACGCGCCCTGCGCCGGACAAGGTCACATTCGTAGGGGAAGTGTTGGACGGCGGGGGAGGATCTGGCACAGGGTCCGGGTCAGGCACGGGGTCAGGGTCGGGATCGGGCGGGGGATTGTCGCCGCCGCCATCACCCCCGCCATCGTTGCCGCCGCCATCGAGGTCGAGGGCGTCGTCAAAGCTGAGCGTCGTGTCTGAGAACTGAAGAAACTCGATATCGTCATCGACGAAATCCGTGCCCTCGCCGGTGATCTCGAGCCCCCCGGACACCGAGGCCACCGAATAGGCCGTACTGGCCAGCGAGAACACAGCACGATCCGTGCCGCCGCCACCGCGGAGCTCATCGTTGCCGCCACCACCCTCTAGCGTGTCAGAGCCAGCCCCGCCTTCGAGCGTGTCATTGCCGCCCTCGCCCTCGAACCGATCGGCGCCGCCCCCGCCGATCATCCGGTTGGCGCCACCATCCCCCGTGGACGTGCCGCCATAGAGCCCGATATGCACGACATTGCTGAGCCCGGAAAAAAGCTCGACCCCGGTGCTGGTGCGCACCGTGTCTTGGTCCTGGATGTCGATCTTCTCGTTGGCGTTGCCGATATCGACCCGAACCGATTTGGTGCCCGACAGCCCGCCGCCAGAGAAGCTGACCGTTTGCGTGCCGGGGCCGCTGAGCTTGAAGGAATACCCTCCGCTCGAGGCTGTGCTGTCCCCAGCCGAGCCTGCGCCGACCGAGACGCCGCCGCGCCCCTCGCCGGGCGAGTAAAAATCATCGCCATCGCCATCCGAGAACACCGCGCCCGTCAGAAAGAACCCGCCGCCCGAGAAGGCAAAGTTCTGCGTGACCATCAGCGCGTTGAAGGTGTTGCCGCTGTCGTTCGTGAACTCTCCGGTTTTGTTGCCGACCCCGATCTCGCGGAACGAGTCGTTCATCAGGTTGACGCGGTGGCCTGCGCTCTTGAACAGATTGCCGTGGATGATGCTGGAAAACGATTCTTCGTTCACCGATCCAGACGTGCCGCGATAGGCGATGTTCTCGCCCCAGCTCCAACGGCCGCTGAAAACATAGCCGGCTTCGTCCATGCGCTCACCGGCCGAGGAGCCATCGGACCCGGTGTGCGAGAAGTAATCGTCCTCGATCATCGAAGCGCTGTGGACGCGCGACGAATCGATCAGGTTCTCGTTGAAGGCCAAGGGCTGTTTCGGCGCGCTGCTGATCGTCCCGGACGAGAGGCCCTGGTTCAGCGAGATACCTTGACGCGCCGCTTCGGCGGATGGATCGGACCGAGCGTGGTTGATCAGCTCGATGATGTATTGCTCATAGTCAGACGGCGATGCCATCTTGTCCCCCAAAGCCAGTCGGCCCTACCCGTGGCCTCCGACACACACCCTAGAGTTGTTTTACCTCAAGCCGTTGGCGGGGAAAAGCCGTTTGATATCACGAGGCGTCGAGATGGCGGTACAGAAGAGCGATCCAGTGCTGGCCCTCTTCGGTGCGCCGCAGATGCTCGAGCGCTGGTCCGAGATAGGGCTCGACACTGCAGCGGAAGAACTCCGGGTATCGCTCGCGAATATCGGCAGGCGTGTCATATCCCGCCGCCGAGGCCATGCCACATTCGCGGAGCTCACAATAGAGCGCCATGGTTTTTGACAGATAACTCGGGTCGGCCAGCTGGCCGATCAGATCGGCCGCGCGGACGAGGCCAGCCTCGGTCGCGCTCTCGGCCGCGGGCTCGCCGGTCGGCACCGGGAACAAGGTGCGCCCGATATTGCGGGCCAATCGCTCCGCATCGATGTGGGCACAGGCGGCAAAGCGCTCGCGCACATGGAGCTGGCCGCGGGCCACATGGTGCGGTTGGACAAAGGCGTCGGAGGCCCCGCGAGGCAACTCGATCGACGCGCCGCCGCCATCGATGACCCGCAGGCGGCCGTGATCGCCTTGGCAAGCCCCTGCTGTAAACCCGATATCGTGGAGCAAGAAGGACAAGACCGCGTGCATCCAGTCATCGGGTTCGAGCGGCTCGGCCTCGTGCCGCCCGATCAGGATCTGCTGTCCAGCCAAGACCACCAGCATTGTGTGCTCTGCGTCATGATAGAGCGCAGAGGACCCCTGCAGCCGCGCGATAGAATCTGACGCTACTTCGGCTATCAAATCGCCATGGGGACCTTTGCAGGACGGGAAGCGCGCGGTAAAGCTCGTATGAAGCTCCTGCACAAAACAGCTCGCAAGCGCCGCCTTCGGCCAAAACATTCAATAGCTCCTTGGACCCGGGGACCGTCAGTCACCGGTCCTCGACCCTGCAAAAATCGAGGCGCTGACCACATCTCCCATCAGCGCCGCAGAGACCAAACAATGTGTCGCTTTGTATGAATACAGTTGGAACAGCGCGCGAGACAAGCCGATTTGCCTCGGCGTATGCGGCGAGACGCGGTCGCCGGCCTCGCGCCACGCCTTCCCGTATGTGGAGTGGCTCGGTATAGGAAGACAGCCGCGTGCCAGACGGAGCTCACGATGACCGACCGCCCAAATGCCCTGACTTATGCCCAGGCCGGTGTCGACATCGATGCCGGTGCTGCACTGGTCGAGCGGATCAAGCCCGCCGCGGCGCGGACAGCGCGGCCTGGCGTGATGGCGGGGCTCGGCGGGTTTGGCGGGCTCTTCGATTTGCGTGCGGCCGGCTACAGTGATCCGGTCCTGGTGGCAGCCACCGACGGTGTTGGCACCAAACTGCGGATCGCCATCGAGACCGGCCGGCTAAATGGTGTTGGGATCGATCTCGTCGCCATGTGCGTGAACGATCTGGTTTGCCAGGGCGCCGAGCCGTTGTTTTTTTTGGATTATTTCGCCACCGGCGCGCTCTCGGTCGATGCGGCCGCGCGGGTTGTCGAGGGCATCGCCCAGGGCTGCGAGCAGGCCGGCTGCGCGCTGATCGGTGGGGAGACCGCTGAGATGCCGGGCATGTACGCACCCGGCGATTTCGACCTGGCCGGCTTTGCCGTGGGCGCCGTCGAGCGCGGCGTGGACCTGCCGCGCGGCGTTGCTCCGGGCGATGTGCTGCTGGGGCTGGCCTCGGCGGGGGCGCACTCCAACGGGTTTTCGCTGGTGCGCAAGGTGGTCGAAATTGCCGGGCTGGATTGGGACGCACAGAGCCCGTTCGGCGACGGCGCGCTGGGTGAGGCCTTTCTCACACCGACCCAGATCTATGTGCGCTCAGCCTTGGCGGCGATCGCGGCCGGCGGTGTCCATGGGCTGTGCCATATCACCGGTGGCGGGTTGCCCGAAAACATTCCGCGGATGCTGCCGGAGGGGGCTGGAGCCGAGATCGACCTCTCGGCTTGGGTCTGCCCTCAGCCCTTTCACTGGTTGGCTCGGACCGGGGGCATTGCCGAGACCGAGATGCTGCGCGCCTTCAATTGCGGCATCGGACTGGTCCTGGCGGTCGATCCGGCCAAGGCCGATGCTTGTGCTGAGGCTCTGACGACGGCCGGAGAGCGTGTGAGCCGGTTGGGTCAGGTGACCGAGGGGGCAGATTTGGTCCTCAACGGCCACCTGGCATGACGCGCGCGGTCGCCATCCTGATCTCAGGGCGCGGTTCGAATATGGTCTCGCTGGTCGAGGGGATGGCTGGCTCGGCCCATGCGCGCCCCGCTTTGGTGCTGTCGAACCGCCCCGATGCGGGCGGGCTCGCGCGGGCGGCAAGCCTCGGCGTTCCGACGGCCGTCATTGACCATCGGGCCCATCCAGACCGCACCTCCTTCGAGCGGGCGCTTGATGCGCGTCTTGTGAGAGCGGGTGCAGACATGATCGCTTGCGCGGGCTTCATGCGGATCCTCACGCCTTACCTCACGGGAAAATGGGAGGGTCGGATGCTGAATATCCATCCCTCGCTGCTCCCGCTTTTTCCGGGTCTCGATACCCACCGGCGGGCGTTGGAGGCCGGGGTTGCGGTCCATGGGTGCACGGTGCACGAAGTGACGGAGGCGCTCGACGGCGGCCCGATCCTCGGCCAGGCGGTGGTGGTGGTTGAGCCGGGGGACACCGAAGACAGCCTGGCCGCGCGGGTGCTCGAACAAGAACACCGGCTCTATCCGCCCGTGCTCGAGGCCTTTGCGCGGGACCCCGAAGCAGCCCGCCGCACACCGATCTCCCTCTTTGGCGCCGAACCTACGGCTTAGAGCGTTTGCGGTTGATTTGCTTGGTATCCTCATGCAGCGAGGTGGTTGGTGCATTTGGCTGGTGTGAAGAGATCGACGATCCGGCCGGTGGCGACCCAGAGGCCGTCGACGGTGCGCTCGACGGCCTTTCGGAGCA
>JBCCZI010000051.1:0-28225 GCA_039187815.1 Pseudomonadota bacterium
GTTCTTTCGGTTGTTTGGGCGTGCGGGCCCCCCCACGCGGGCCCCCCCCCCACCGCCCCACCCCCCTGGGGATCAGGTGAACAGGAAGGTTCCGTCGTCTGAGAGCTCGGCCGCAGTGACCCCGATCAGGGTGATCACATCCGCCGGCACGCCCGAATTGTAGGCGATGGTCGCGCGCCCGAGGCCGTCATCGGTGATCGTGAGCGCGCTGAAATCGGCAGCGACACCGCCCGTGAACTCGATGAGATCCGTCCCGAGCGTGAGATCAAAGACCAAATCGGTCCCATCGCCCGCAGCAAAGACGAAGGTGTCGGCGCCGTCATCGCCGCCCATGCGGTCATCGCCCGGGCCTGCGATCAAGCGGTCCGCGCCGGAGCCGCCCCGCAACACGTCTGTCTCCAGCCCGCCTGAGAGCGTATCGTCGCCATCGACGCCGAAGAGCGTGTCCATGCCGGCTCCGCCGGACAGGTCGTCGCCAAGCTGGCCGCCGTCGAGCAGGTCAGCACCGGCGCCGCCCTCGAGTGTGTCGGACCCCGAGCCGCCCACGACGATGTCGTTTCCCGCATCGCCGAGAAGACTGTCGTCTCCGGCCTCGCCGATCACAAAGTCGTCGCCGCTGCCGCCGAGGGCGGTGTCATTGCCGGCATTGCCAAAGACGAGGTCATTGCCGCTGCCGCCCTCGACCCGGTCGGCGCCGCCCTCGCCGAAGACGCGGTCATTCCCCGAGCCACCGCGCAGCGTGTCGCCCCCCGAGCCGCCAAGCAGGATGTCAACATCGCCGTCGCCCTCCAGCGTGTCGGCGCCGGCGCCGCCGAGCAGGATATCGATGCCTCCGCCGCCCGACAGGCTGTCGTCATCGGCGCCGCCGTCGAGGAAGTCGTCCTCCGAACCGCCCTCGATCGTGTCGTTGCCGCTGCCGCCGACCAACAGGTCAATGCCGCCATCGCCAGACAGGCTGTCATCGCCAGATTCGCCATAGAGCGCGTCGCCCTCCGAGCCTCCTTCGACGGTGTCGTCGCCGCTGCCGGCAAAGGCCGTGTCAAAACCCTGGCCGCCGATCAGGCTGTCATCGCCGAGACCGCCGAACAGCCGGTCTGCGCCGCCCTCGCCCTCGAGCGTATCGTCGCCACTGCCGCCGTTTAGCGTGTCGCCCTGACCCTCGCTGGCGATGCCCCAATCCCCAATCAACCGGTCTGCTCCAGAGTTGCCGAAGAGGACATCGAACCCGGCCCCGCCTTGGACCACGTCATTGCCGTCCTCGCCAAACAGCTGGTCGTCATCGCCGCCGCCGGCCACCAAGTCGTCGCCCGAGCCGCCGCCCAGGGTGTCGTTGCCAAGATCGCCGCGAAGGGTGTCGTTGGCATCGTTGCCGTACCAGACATTGGCGGAGGCATCGCCCTGCCAATCTATCGACGCTGGCCCCACCGTGACGCTCACATAGGAGCCTGAGCCGCCGCCGCGGCCATCGTCAATCGCATAATCCCACTGGGCCGTGCCGGTAAAGTTTGCGTTGGGCGTGAACACGAACTGGTCGTCGACGACCTCGATCGTGCCATCGCCGGTCTCGCCATAATTCGAGACCGTTAGTAGATCTTGGTCGGGATCGGTGTCGTTGGCCAGCACATCGATTGTGACCGATTGGCCGCTAACCGTGTTCGCGGTGTCCGGGTTCGCCGTGGGCGCCTGGTTCGGCGCGGTCACCGCGACCGTGACGAACGACCCCGATCCACCGCCATTGCCGTCCTCGATGGCATAGTCCCACTGCACGGTCCCGGTGAAGTTCTCGTCGGGTGTGAAGACGAACTGGTTGTTGATGACCTCCAACGTGCCGCTGCCCGGCTCGCCATAGTTCGAGATCGTGAGCGGGTCCTCATCCGGATCGGTGTCGTTCGCCACGACATCGATGGTCACGGCCTGGCCGCTTTCGGTGGTCGCGGTGTCGGGGGTCGCGGTCGGAGCCGAGTTGGGTGTCGAGGCCTGCTCGATCAGGATGTCCGCCTCGGTGATCGGCGTGCCCGATTGGGAGCTGTGGATGACATCGATGACGGTGGTCTCGTCGAGGGTGATGCGCGAGACATTCGAGAAAGGCTTGGTGATTGACCCAAGAACATCGCCGACCGAGAGATCGAACTCGGCCGAGATCAGGATGTCGTCGGTGCCAAGCTCCAGATCGGCAATGGTGTCCGTGCCGTCTCCTGGCGCCACATAGAAGGTGTCCGCGCCGCCGTCGCCGTACAGGGTGTCGATGCCCGCCCCGCCGGCTATCCAGTCCGCGCCACTGCCGCCGATGATGAAGTCCGATCCGCTGCCGCCCATCAGGCTGTCATCGCCGTTCTGCCCGAACAGCGTGTCGTTGCCTGCATTGCCGTTGAGCGTGTCGGCGCCCGAATTGCCCTGCATCTGGTCGTTGCCGCCCAGGCCGTCGAGGTCGTCGGCAACGATGGTGCCAAAAATCGTCTCGCCATTCTCGGTGGCAATGGGATGAAGGCTGCCCTGTTTGGTGTAGCCCGGCACCTCGTAGCCGATATCCGCAAGGATGGCCTTGTCGTACTCGGAGAGCGGGATGCGCTGACCGGATGCGATCGAGGGATCCATGACGACAGAGTTCCCGGCATAGCCTGCCTGGACATGGGCGTTGTCGCTGTGCAAGGGCAGCCCGCTGCCGCCATTCACCTGGACGGCGTTCGGGCCATAGAACGGCCCGTCGATATAGCGGTCGAAGGCGCCTGCCGTTCCGATCCCCAAGACATGCCCGATCTCGTGGACCGCGACCGTCAGGAAGTCGAACTCCCCACCCGAGGGCGTTGATTCGATCCCGTAGTGCCAGTTGAAATCCGGGTTGAACGAGGCGACGCCGGCATAGGGCTCGAAGTCGGTCGCGGCGCCGTCGCCCCGGAAATTGCTCGAGATCCGGGCGTTCAGCGCATCGCCCGAGGCGCCAAAGCCCGAATACCCCGCACGGGCGAGCACACTGGCCGCCTCGGTCTCGGAGGCATGGAGTTCGCTGCAAAGCGAGCAGGCGCACATCCCTTCCGGAAGGGCGGCCGGCTCGGACCCGGACAAGCCAAAGGGCGAACTGCTGGCGCCGATAAAGATCAGCAGATCGTCGATCTCTTCCTCGAGCACGACCTGCGTGGACGATCCGGTGTTCGGATGGCTGACGAAAAAGGAGACACCTGCCGGCACGTTTTCGAACTCATCCCCAATGACGCTTTCCCAAACACCTGCGGCCGCCTCGAGGGCAGCGCGCGCATCCGGATTATCGAAGAAACCAAGGGTGTCGAACCGATAGTCGAAGCTGATGTTGAAGCTCATGATCCGCTCTGCATTGCAATAGAACTCGCAACGGTGTTTGAAGCTCTGGAATGAAATAGGCCTTTATTATTTTGGCAAATACCATGGAAAAATTCTGAGTTAATTGGATATTTTCCGATTATACTAGGGTTATTGGGCGGGGTTAATTTTCGCTCTCGATGGGGTCGCACATGGCTGGGCCAGTGCGCTGGCCTGCGCGGCATCGCTCAGGACATCGGCAAGCATCATTAACGATACGCAAATTGTTCTTGGCGAAGACTGGCCGCAACAGCGGGCCCTCCGGCCTGCCACGGTCAACGGATGCAGAATGATCCGAGCGAGCGAACCTCAGCCCGACCGTCTGCGGTCAGCGGCGATCGACGAGCCGCGTTTGCAGTCGGTGTTTGGCACCGATGATCGGGTTGTGGTCGGCGATGCAACGCAGTTTCCTTGGCGGGCCATTGGCAAGGTTACGGTGACTGCGGACACTGGGATCTTCTCGGGATCGGGGTTCCTGATCGGCCCTTACCACATGTTGACCGCTGGTCATGTGGTGCACTCGGCAGCCTATGGCGGCGACGGTTGGGCAAACGCGATCACGGTCAGCTTTGGGACCGTCGATGTCCTCGATCCCTTTGGAGAGGCGGTCGCGACAGAGTGGCGGGCCCCTATGGCCTGGTCGACCTCGGCGACGGCCGGTGAGGATTGGGCGCTGGTCACGCTTGATCGCAGCCTCGGCGACGCTTTGGGCATTTTTGGCCTCGGCGCTCAGCCCGTCGATGACTTCTACGACGGCACGCAGGTCACCATTGCGGGCTATCCCGGCGATCTGGACAATGGCCAGCAGCTCTACGCTTCGGCCGGGCCCATCGACAGCGGCTCGGTGGACCAGCTGTTCTACAATGGCGCGCTCGACACGGCCGGAGGCATGAGCGGCGGCCCCATCTGGCAAACGGCCAGCGGGTCGGGCGAGCGCACTGCGATCGGCGTCCACGCTGCGGGCGCCGTCGATCCCCAAGCGCCCGGTGCGGTGAATGCAGCCACCCGGCTGACAACGGCCCGGATCACTCAGATTGAAGAGTGGCAAGGCCAGGATGCCATCCTGCGCCCGCCTGTTGATCGTCCAGATCTGACGGATGGCGGCGTGTTCGATGGCGCCGATGCTGCAGCACTCTCGACGGTTCAGGTACTGGCGGGGGGAACGCTGTCCCTGACGATCTCGCCGCGCAACATCGGGACCGCCACGGCCAGCGGCTATCAGATCACCGTCTATGCCTCGACCAACGCGACGATCACCGAGTTCGACACGGTGATTGGGACGGTGACGGGCCCTGCGCTGGCGCCGTTCGAGACCGCCGCAGCAGCCGTGCCCTTGACGATCCCCAGCAGTTTGCCGACCGCCAGCTACTATATCGGGTGGCGCCTTGATGCCGCGGAGGCATTGCCTGAGTTTTCGGAGGCCGACAACAGCGGCCTTGCGGATAAGAGGCTTGAGGTGACGGCCGTTCCCGATCTGGTCGCCGAAGAGGTGAGCTTCGATAGCCTGGCCTGGGTCCCCGGGCAGCAGATCACCGCGGACTGGATCATTCGCAACGCAGGCGGAGCGGCGGCCCCCGGACAGCCCTCGGCCCTCTACATCTCTTCCGATCCGACGGTGACCACGTCCGATCCGCGCTTGGTCCGCGACGCCTTTGGGACGGTGCTCGGGCCTGGGCAAACTGATCCCGAGGGCGGCACGTTCACCTACACTCTTGGGCTCTCTCCTGGCGAGTACTGGGTGGCTGCTGTCGCGGATGTGGACGGTGCAGTGGTCGAGGGAAGCGAGAGCAACAATGTCAGCGCCGCCGTGCGTGTCCAGATCGGCGTGGCTGGTCAAGTGCTGACAGGCAACGACGATCCGAACGGCATCGCGGGCACGGCTGACAATGACACGATCCGTGGGCTTGGCGGCAACGATACGCTCACCGGGCGCGAGGGCGGCGACCGCCTCGAGGGTGGAAACGACGACGATCAGATGTTCGGAGATGCGGGGCCGGACACTCTGTTGGGTGGCTTCGGGTTCGATACACTGTTTGGGAATGCCGGAGATGATTCGCTGGTGGGGGATCTCGGAGACGGGGTCGACGGGCAGGGCGATGTGCTAAACGGTGGCTCCGGCTCTGACACGCTGATCGGCGAAGGCGGGCCTGACACGCTGAGCGGCGAGGACGGGAACGACCGGCTCGATGGCGGGCCTGGTTTCGACCAACTCAACGGCAATGCGGGTGACGATACGCTGATCGGCGGCGCGCTGCGCGACAGCCTGCTCGGCGGATCGGGCGCCGACTGGATCGAGGGCGAGGACGGCAATGACGACATCTATGCCGGTTCCGGCAATGACACGGTTCTGGGCGGCACGGGCCCGGATTTCGTTGACGGAGAGGATGGTGATGACAGCTTGGACGGGGGCGCTGACGACGATATCATACTGGGCCAGGCGGGCTCTGACACGCTGAGCGGCGGGTCCGGCATAGATCGGCTCTTGGGCGGATCGGGCGTTGACCTTCTGTTGGGCGGGTCCGGTGGAGACCGGCTGTTTGCGGGCTCCGGGGATGACAGCATCGACGGTGGCCAGGGCGACGATCTGATCTTTGGCAATGCGGGCAATGACAGCGCCGAGGGCGGCTCGGGCGCCGACTCTTTGGTGGGCGAAGCGGGGGCGGACACGCTCTCGGGCGGCCCTGGCGACGATCTGCTCGCGGGACGCGAAGAGGCGGACAGTCTCCTCGGGGGCTCCGGCAGCGATATCGTCGATGGAGAGGCTGGCGATGACCGGTTGTTTGGCGGCAGCGGTGATGACGCGGTTTATGGCCGCGCCGGTGCCGATTGGCTTGCCGGCGATGCGGGCGCCGATTTCCTCTCGGGTGGCAGTGAGGCGGACACGCTCACAGGTGGGCCAGGCGACGACCGTTTGGGCGGAGATGGCGGCACCGACCTCTTTGTGTTCGCGGCCGGGGACGGCGCCGATCTGATCTTCGATTTCGCCAACGGTGTCG
The DNA here is from genome assembly GCA_039187815.1 of Pseudomonadota bacterium. Classification (GTDB taxonomy): domain Bacteria; phylum Pseudomonadota; class Alphaproteobacteria; order Rhodobacterales; family Rhodobacteraceae; genus Thermohalobaculum. The sequence continues at coordinate 6,330 of JBCCZI010000051.1, forward strand.
AGCAGATCTGGATCGAGGGCGGTGTCGGCAGCTTTGCCGCCTTGGTCTTCGGCACGGACGGATCGGGCCGACTGACTGTCGGTTACAGTGCCGATCCCGGAGATGTCATCACACTGCAGGGTATGGGCGCCGGAGATCTCACCGATGACGGCACCATCCTCTTTGTCTAATTCCAGGCCTTTACGCGCCCTTAACCACGGTTGGCCCCCATGGCGGACATGACAGCCGAACTCCTGACCGCCGGGATGTGGCTCTTGCCGGCTCTGCTCGTGGCACTTTTGTGCGGCGCGGCGGGCGCTTGGTTGGTCGGTGGGTCGACAATGCCGCGCCCAGCCGCCGACGCGCTCGAGCGGTTTGCGTTGCGGCTCGATGCGCAGGAACAGGCGATCGCGCGGGCAGAGACGGCGGGCTTCAGCCAGATCGAAGCGGCGGAGGCCGAGCGCCACCGCGCCCGCACGCGCCTACAAGATATCAGCGATCTGCTCTCTCGCCTGGCCCAAGCGCAGCGGGATGCGGAACTGGCGGCAGATCGGCGTTCTCTGGCGCTGCTTGGCAAGGCGCGAAAGCGCTCGGACCAGCTTGAAAAACAAATCTCTCGGCTCGCAAAGCAGCTTGAAGCGGTCGAAACGCGATTGGCAGCTCTGGAGCGCGATGTGGCGGTTTTGGCTGCGGCCGAGGCGGCGGCGCCCAATACATTGGTTCCGGTGGACGCAGAGTCCGAGCCCGCGGCTGCGCCCGAACCGGTAGACGATCCGTTGGGTCTGCGCAACCTTTCCCCGGAGCTGCGTGGATCCGTCGATGCCATCGTGCCGACGGACCGCCCCGAGGATGGTTGGACGAACGGCCACGGGATGGAGCCGATCGACCTGCCGGACCGTGTGATTGCCTTGGTCGGCAATGACGCCGGGGCGTCCCTAACAACGCATTAACCCTTCTGTAGGCAGTGGCCGGCTAGATCGGGTGCGGGGGACGCGGTCCCCGGCGGGTCGTCCCTGGGCCCGCACCGTGTCAGAAGACCGGAGGCGTCGAATGGTTCAGGTTCTCGAGAAACTTCGGGCCGCCGGTGTGGCGACCCACGCAGTGTCCACCTCCCTTAAGGACACGCTATCCGAGCGGGAGTTTCTCGACGCTCTGCTCGCTGCAACCTCGGGCAACCTCTTTCGCCTTGCCCCTTTCGCCTATGCCTTTGATGTCGGGAACCAGCCGCCGTCCGCGCAATCGACGCCCGGCGCTTCTCCGGCCGCCCCTGATACCGATGGTCCTGCGGGCCTTATCCGCTCGGTGCTTGAGCGCCGGTTTGGCACGGGCGCGGTGGACTTGGCGGAAATCAGCCCCTCAACGGAGACAGCGGACGGCGCCATCGCCGCAGAAAGCATCCTGCTGGTCGAGGCTCTTGCGACGGCGACCGAGACGGCCATCCGCCGGGAAAGCATTACCTGCCGCGCCGTTATCGATGCCGAGTTTGCAATGGCGGTCGCGCGGGTCGCAGCCAATGGCGTGGACGGTTTGATCACCGAGCATCATCGCACCAGCCCGATTGCTCACCGTCTGAACGCGATCGAAGATCGGCTGTCGGTGCTGGCCGAGAACGCGGAACAGATGGCCGCTCAAAAGGCCATGGTCCCAGGACTCGATCGCATCCTTGATCGGCTCTCGCGGATGGAGAGCGGTCTGCTCGCCCTCCAAGAGCGTGAGCCAGCCGATCAGATCCCGCCGCAGGCGCCCGAGATTGATCTCTCGGCCATCGGCGCGCTCAGCGAGCGCCTGGACGATCTGAGCGCTCAGATGGTCGACATCGCTGAGCAGCTCGCCAGCCACCGGGCCGATGCCGCCCTGGCGTCCGATCAGGTCTCCGGAGCCGTCGAGCCCGTTGTCGCGCGATTGGAACGCCAGCTCGGCGATCTGCAATCGGTGACCGCGCAATTGGCTGAGGCCGCGGCCTCGGCCGATATCGTGGGCGACTGGCCTCCGGCCGAAGACTAAGCCCAACAGCTCCCCCACCGGCCTGTTCGCGCCCAGCTTTGCCGGGTGCGTTAACGTGGCATAATCCTTGCTCAGTCCTTACCGGGACGGCCGTCATGCACGGTTTCAAGACGCGCAGCCGTCCCGGACGGGCGGGCGCCGGGTCCCCTGTCCAGTTCTGGTACAGGGGACGGGGCGTATGTTCGACGATTGGGTTGGCGAGGTCGGCGAGATTGAGATTGCACAGCGGGATGGCGCCTCGTGGCATCGGGTGGATTTCGCGGCTCCTATTGAGAACGCCGTGGTCGTGGCGACCGCAAGTGCTGCCGGTACAGACCCCTTCACGCTTGCCGTGCGCAACGTTACGGATCACGGCTTCGAGCTCCGCCTGGACGAGTGGGATTATCTAGACGGGCGCCATGGGGCGGAGAGCGTCGGTTGGATGGCCGTCAGCGAAGGCGTGCACCAGCTTGCCGATGGGCGCCAAATCCAGGCAGGGGCGACGTCCTTGGCCACCACTGGTGAGACACGCTTTGCCTCTGTCTCCTTTCGGGACGGTTTTGAAAACACGCCGCTTGTCTTTGGGCAGCTCCAATCTGAGACGGATCACGCGGCCACCGACCGGGTGCGCGCTGTCTCGACTGAAGGCTTCCGAGCGGGTTTGCAGCTGGAGCAAGGCGCTCACGCGGCTGAGGCTGCGACCTTCGGCTGGATCGCGCTCGACAGTGCACCGGGCACGGCGGAGCTGGTCCGCGGAGTCACCCATGCCCCGACCTCCGTCGGCTTTGGCGTGGGCGAGGTTCTTCTGGCCGAGATGCAGACCTTCCACGGCGCAGACCCCGCGACCGTTCATGTGAACGATGCCGCGGCGACCGTGGCCATTGTCGAGGAGCGCTCGGCCGATCCCGAGACCGCCCATGGCCGCGAGCGGGTGGCGGTAGCGGCCTTTCCCGATGGTCAGCTCTGGAGCGCGTCCGATCCGCTGTCGGCGAACAGCGCCCCGGTCGAGCGGTGGTCCGATCCTGCGACCTGGGGTGGACGGGTTCCGGGTCCGGGCGAGGATGTTGTCATCGAGGCCGGCCGGACGATTCTGCTCGACATCGATGCCGAGGTGGCCGGGCTGATGATCCACGGCGAGCTGATCGTCGAGGACCAGCGCGATCTAACCCTCTCCGCCGATTGGGTGATGGCCATGGGTGGCGGAGACCTGACGATCGGCACGGCTGTGGCCCCGTATGTCCACGACTTCACGCTGACCCTGACCGGCGATCCCGAGGACGTGGTCGGCTGGCACACCCTGCATGCAACACATGCGGATGAGGATGGCTGCCCGATCACCGGCGGCACCTGCAAATGCGCCCTGCGAGACATGGCTGATGATCAGACGGCCTTCCTTATGGCGATGGGAGAGGGCTCGACCATCTCCATCCATGCCGAGGATGCCGCCAAGACTGATTGGACGCGCCTTGCCATGACGGCCGAGGCTGGCGCAACGCGGCTCACCCTCGAGGCGGCCACCGGCTGGGATGTTGGCGACGTCATCGCCATCGCCTCGACGGATTTTGACGCCCATCAGGCCGAAGAGCGCGTGATAACCGCCATTTCGCCGGATGGGCGGAGCGTGACGCTCGACCGCCCACTGGCCTATATGCACTTCGGCGAGGTGCAGTCCTATGCGGACGGCCGTCTGCTGGACACCCGCGCCGAGGTGGCACTGTTGTCCCGAAACGTGACCATCCAGGGCGATGCCGACAGTGTCGTGGACGGCTTCGGCGGGCACACCATGGTGATGGACGGCGCCGAGATGCGCATCTCGGGGGTCGAGTTCACCCGCATGGGGCAAGAGGGGTTGATGGGCCGCTATGCCGTCCACTGGCATATGATCGGTGACGCGTCAGACCAATACGTGACCGATTCGAGTTTCCACCACCTCTTCAACCGGGCGGTCACGGTGCATGGGACCCAGTTCGCCCGAATCGAGGACACCGTCGCCTACGACACGCTTGGCCACGCCTACTTCCTCGAGGACGGCTCCGAGTTCGGCAACCGGTTCGAAGGCAATCTCGGGTTCCTGACGCGAGCCGCGACGGCTGAGACGGCTCTGCTCGGGTCGGATGCCACCCATGTGGCAACCTTCTGGATCACCAATCCTGCCAACGACTTCATCGGCAATGTTGCGGCCGGGTCTGAGCATTCTGGCTTTTGGTTTGCTCCCGGTCCGTCGGTGACGGGAGTGTCGGCCGAGATGGCGGCCTACGCGGATCTCGTTCCCGCGACAGCGGCGCTTGGCCGGTTCGAGGGCAATGTCGGCCACTCAAACGCCTTTGCGAACCTCGCCTTCGATGGCCACGGCGATCCGGCGACGGGCGATCTGATCGAGAGCGACTATCTCCCCGAGCAGACAGCGGTGGTGCGGGACTTCACCTCGTACAAATCCGCCGATCGGGCGATTTGGGTGCGCGGCGGGGACATCGAGTTCCATGACATCCGCTCGGCTGACAATGCCCGCGCGACCTTCTTCTCAGCCAATCAGACGATGTATGACAGCCTGATCGTTGGGCGCTCGGCCAATATCGGGACGCCGGAGACCGAGGAAGAGCGGGCCCAGGGCCGCTCGTTGCCGGACCCGTTCTTTGGCCGCTATTTCCGCGGACACTCAATTTATGACGGGCCATCGGGGCTGATCGACACCCATTTCGCCGGCTTTGGCGCCGAGGATGCCGCGTTCCAGACCAATGGAGCCGCGCAAAAGGCGCCCGTGCATTTCGTGTCGGGCCTGAGCTTTGAGGATGTAATGCCCCGTGGCCGCGTCGATTTCTCGCCTCAGGCCTGGGATGCGCATATGTGGTCCTCGGGGATCCTTGACCTCGATGGCAGCCTGACGGGCCGGGCCGGCGCGACCGTGACGCCGATCCTGTCCGGCCCCGATGGCGAAAGCGTCTTCAACACCACCGATCGGGCCATCCGGCGCGAGGCCTGGGGCGCCTGGGTTCTGCCCGATGCAGAGCTTGGTTTGCTCCGCGCCGACAGCACGGTGGCGCCTGGGACGGCAGACATCGTGACTTGGTCGCGCTCCGACGGCTCGCGGGCCGAGGCGGGAGGCACCTTCGACACCTATCACCAGACCAGCGTGGCCTTGAACTCCGCGCTCACCTATCGGCTGGAGTATGACACCCTGCCACCGGATTTGACCCTATCACTGCGCTTTGCCGGTCGCGGCGATGCAGTGGTGGTCGAGATCCCCAACCTGCCGTCTGAGGCCGTGATCGGCGGGGCGGTGCATGTGGACGACCGTGCCGCGCTTGCCGAACAGACCCGCACCGCCTTCACCCGCGAGGGCACCATGCTGGTGGTGCGCCTGGTGGCCGACGCGCTCGATCCCGATGGCCGCGCACACCCCAGCGCCTCGATCCCCGCGGCGGCTGAGCACCGCTTTGTTGCGGGCATCACCATCCACAACGGCGCGGCGCAGGCTCCGGTTGTCGCGGATTTTGAAGCGGCCGATCCCCGCGTCGCGACGTTTGCAAATTCGGCGCTCGTCTCCGAGCCCAGCCTCGGCTTGCAGGACCAGGATGACAGCATCCTGTTCTGGGACGTCACCGCAGATGGCGATCGCGCGCCGGGCCAGGGCACCATGCGGTTGGATCTGGATGGCCAAGACTGGTCTGGCGCCGATGCGGTCTCGATCCGCGCCGCCCTCGACTCGCTCGGCGGTGGCGCCACTGGCGTTGAGGTCCTGATACGCGACCGTGATCAGGGGGTGACCTCACTCGGCCGCATCCAAGGCACCGCAGAGCTCAATCTGTCGGGTGTGGCGGAGGACCGCCGCGATCAGATCGACAGCCTGCTGTTCCGGGCGTCCGCGACGGGCGCTGAGGGCACGGGCCAGCGCGTGCATCTGTTCGATGTCTCGCTAGAGCCCGCAGCGCTCGAGGCGCGCCCGCTGCATCTCGGCAACATCGTCGACGCTGGGGCCGAGTTCGGGATCGTCAGTGCGGCCATCACCTCCGCTGTCCGCAGCAGCGGACCGCTGACCGTCGTCGCCGTGTCCGACGCCGTGGGCGGGAGCGTGCGCACCGGTGTCCCGGGCCAAGGCGACAACGTGTTTTTCCAGACCGGGCCAGAGGCGACTGGCATCGCCCAGTTTACCGCCACGGTGCGGGACGGGTCCGGCGCCGAGGTACAAGTGCCCGTGCGCTTCGAGGTGGCCGATATCAAATAGCAGGAGTTCAATAGCAAAGCATGCGATTATCCCTTGCAATCTTCGGTGAGGCGGACTTAGTGTGCCGCCACACCGCGGATTTGCAGAGGAGCAAGCGGCTGATGCGCATCAATGAGCTTCGGATTTCGAGCCCCGGCGACAGCGGCGACACGTCCAATTTCATCGAATTGTCAGGCACCCCGGGCGCGTCTCTCGACGGGTTGAGCCTGCTGGTTTTCTCGGGTGAGTTCGAACCGGGACAGATCGAGTTTTCGTTTCCACTGGACGGCGGCGCCTTCGATGGCGACGGTCTGTTCCTGTTGGCCAATCCGGCGGATCAGTCGGGCTATACCTTCGATGACAGCGATCTCGAGGTCGCGTTCGATCTGTTCGACACGCCGCAGACCGTCCTGTTGGTGGATGTATTTACCGGAATCGAGATCGCCGATTTCGACACGGACAATGACGGCGTGCTGGATATCGAGCCCTGGGATGCCGTGCTCGACGGCGTGTCCCTGGTCGATGGCGACGACACCGAGGACCTGAGCTATTCCGCGGCGATCTTCGGCCCCGATGGCGGCGGCTTTCCCCCAGCGGGGCTGGTGGCGATCCCGGACGGGACGGGCCAGTTTGAGATTTTGGCCTTTGACGACACCGGCGCGGATACGCCGGGCGCACCGAACGGACTGCCGGCTTTACCGGTCTTCAATGAGCTGTCCGTTGCCAATATCGTGACCGAGAACGGCGCGCCGCCTCCGGTCAGCGATGCGGGCGGCATCGTCGAGGCCGGCTTCTCCTTTGGGCCTGCGGACAGCCCGGCGATCGACTTCACCATTCAGCTGCAAGGCGTCGACCTGGTCGAGGATCCTGCCGAGCGCACCGATCCGAACGATGTCACGGGCATCCAGTTCCGTTTGGGCGGCATTGGTGAAAACGGCCCCAACGGCGCCAATGCCTTTGGATTCGACGACAGCGAGGTCGCAGGGTTCGAGATCGATTACGAGACCGAGACGATCAGCGGCCAGTGGTCCATCCTCACCGAGGATCTCGGCGACGATGGCGTGCGCGACCCCGAGGATCAGGTCCAGCCCGCCTCGGTATTGGATCAGATCGAGGCGGGCGAGCTTTATCTCGAGGTGGAGACGGTCGCCTTTTCGGGCCCGGACACGGGCGAGTTGCGAGCGCAGGTCTCGGTCTTGCCGATGCCGGTGATCGCACGGATTTATGAGATCCAGGGGGCGGGCCATGTCTCTCCCTTCATCGCCGACAGCTTCGAGGACTGGGTCGCCGCCGATGGGCCAGAGTCGGGTCAGCGGGTTTGGACCTCGGGCATCGTGACCGCCGTGGATGGCGACGGGTTCTACCTGCAGGACGCGGCCGGTGACGAAGACATCGCAACCTCGGATGCGGTGTTTGTGGCGACCGATGGTGCGCCAGATGTCATCACGGGGAACACCGTCAGCGTCACAGGAACGGTGCAAGAGATCGCCCCCGGCGGCTTTGACAGCGGCAATCTGCCGACGACGCAGGTGCTTGCCGACAGTGTCTTGGTCTCGGATGCCGCAGTGGCGATCTTCCCCACCAGCACGATCATCGGCCCGGGTGGGCGCATGGCCCCGACCGAGGTGATCGACGACGATGCCTTTGCCAGCTTCGACCCGCAAACCGATGGCATCGACTTTTTCGAGAGCCTCGAGGGCATGCTGGTCCAGATTGAGCCCGGCCGCGCCGTCGCGGCCACCAACCAGTTCGGTGAGCTCTTCATTGTGCCCGAAGGCACCGATCCCACCGGCGTAAACGAACGTGGTGGCCTCACCATCACGCCCGACGACTTCAACCCTGAAAAGATCCAGATCGACACGGATCCCGACATCACGCCCGATTTCGAGACGCCCGAGGTGTTCGCCTTTGCCGCCACCGGGTCGATCGAGGGCGTTGTCTCGTACTCCTTTGGCAATTTCGAGGTGGTTCCGACGCGCGCCTTTGACGTGGAGATCCCAGAGTTCCTAGTGGAGCCTGGCGAGATCACGCAACTCGAGGGTGGCGAGGGGCAGATGTCCGTCGCAACCTTCAACGTACTGAATCTCGATCCCAATGACGCGGACGGCGACACGGACATCGAAGACGGTCGTTTTGACGAGATCGCCCGACAGATTGTGCAGAACCTGAAGATCCCGGACGTGATCGCTCTGCAGGAGGTGCAGGACAATGACGGCTCGGTCGACAGCGCCGAGGTTTCGGCCGCCGACACGCTGGATCTGCTGGTCGAGGCGATCGACCGCGCCGATGACGGCGAGATCAACGGCTCGGCCGCCTATGGTTGGGTCGACAACACCTTCATCACCGACGATGCCTCGGGCGGGCAGCCGGGAGGCAACATACGCACGGCCTTCCTCTACCGCACGGACCGGGTCGAGCTGGTCGAAGGTTCGCTGAGCGGCATCGGCGGGCAGGACGAGGGCGATCCCTTCTTTGATGCGCGCCTGCCGCTGGCGGCCGATTTCGTCTTCGAGGGTGAGACGGTCACGCTCATCAACACTCATTTCTCATCGAAGTCGGGCTCAGCACCGATTATGGGGCGCGAGCAGCCCTTTGAGCAGCGCCAGGAAGAGCTGGCTGTGAACGGCGGCCTCGGCGAACGCCAGGCCCAGGCCCAAGCCATCAACGATTTCATCGACCAGCTGATGATGCTGGATTTCCCGCGCGAATACGTGGTGCTCGGCGATATGAACGAGTTCGATTTCGTCTCGCCGGTCGCCGAGATGCTGCCCGGCGAGGATCCGGTGCTTACAAACCTGGCCGAGACCCTCGATCCGCTCGAGCGCTACAGCTTCAACTTCCAGGGCAATGCGCAGGCCTTGGATCATATCCTGGTCTCAGACCGGCTCGCAGTGACGGGCGCGGTGGATTACGTCCACTCCAATTCTGAGTTCGCAGCGGTGCCGGGCCGGGCCTCGGATCACGACCCGGTGGTGGCGATCTTCGCGATCGGTGCGAACGCCCCGCGGATCATTCCGGGGTCAGATGGCAACGACACATTAGTCGGGACCGAGGAAGACGATGCAATCGGTGGGCTCGGCAGCGACGACATCATTTCCGCCTCGGGCGGCTCTGATCTGATCAATGGCGGGGCCGGGTTCGATGTGGTCGGGTATCAGACCTCACGCGAGGCGTTGGGCGTCACCCTGAGTGCCGATGGTACGATAAGTGTGGCCAAGCCCGATGGCGGCACCGACACCTTGCGCTCTGTCGAGCGGGTCAAGTTCGACGGTGGGGCGCTGCTCTATGATATCCTCGGGCCGGACACAGACTATGTCTACCGGACTTATGCGGCGAGCCTGGGCCGCACGCCTGACGAGGCTGGCTTGCGCTTCCAGCTCAGCCTGCTCGAGGACGGCCTCTCGCGCATCGGGCTGGCCAACACCTTCGTCGACAGCCTAGAGTTCGAATCGCTCTATGGCGAAAATCCGACTGCCGAGGACTATGTGGACGCGCTCTATCTCAACACGCTGGGGCGCGTGGGGGATGAGATGGGCCGCAGCTTTTGGATCGAGGCGATCGATGGCGGCGGCTTGACCCGCGCCGACATGCTGATCGCTTTTGCCGAGAGCGCTGAGAACATCGCTCAGACTGCCGACGACATTGACAATGGCATCTTCGTCCCGTCGTTTACGCCGATTTGCCTGGCCTGCCCGGGGCTCGACATGTTCTGACCTTCGTGCCCGCGGTCCCGTGGTCGACTCCCGCTCAACCCGCCCCGCGACGCCCCAAAGCGGGGCGGGCGTCTCGGTTGAGACACACAGATCCGCGACGAGGGCAACACGGTCTGCCAACACGGCCTGATCGGGCTGAGGTCCCCGTACGTCTCGGTTTCGCGGGGCGACTGTGCTAGGAACGCCGGGCGTCTCAAACCCGGTGGTCCCGATGAAGCTTGGCGAGATATGGCGGTTCTGCATGCCGGCCGTCGTGGTGGCGGTGGCCGGCTTTGGCGCCCATGGCATCTGGGAAGAAGGTTTGATCAGCCTGCTGGCGGCAGTGGTCGGCGCGCTCGGCTATGAGATGCTGGTGGGCACGCGTGAGGCAAACTTGTTCCGCCTCCAGAAAGCGCAGGCGGCCAAGGAGGCGACCCTGCATGCCGATGCCGACGCCAAGCACTGGCTGCCGGATGGCACCGGGCGGGATCTTTTGGAGCGTCTGCCGCTTGGCGTGCTGCTGATCGATGGCGAGAGCCAGGTCCAATTTGTCAATGCCGCGGGCATCGAGCTGTTTGGCCGATTGCCGCGCGGGGTTTTTCACGCGGCCCAGCTGCGCGCGCCAAAGCTGCTGGCTGCCTTGGAAGAGTGCGGTATCGAGCAGCGCCCCGGGGTCGCAGACTTCACACTGATGCGCGGCGCCGACAGCCACTTGCGCGCGCATCTTCAACCGCTGGCATGGGAGGGCAACGCCCCGGTCGGGCGCAGCTCGGTGCTGGTGGTGATCGAGGATATGACCCGGTTTGCTCTGGCTGACGAGGTCTACCGCGACTTCGTTGCCAATGCGAGCCATGAGCTGAAAACGCCGCTCGCCTCGATCACCGGGCTGATCGAGACCTTGCAGGGCCATGCCCGCGACGACGAAGCGGCGCGGGCGCGTTTCCTCTCGGTTATGGCCCTGCAGGCCGAGCGGATGCGCCGTCTGATCGAGGACATGATGTCTTTGCAGCGGATCGAGCAGAACGAGCGCGTGCTGCCTCGCACTCCGCAGCTCTTGGGCGATTTGGTCGGCGAGACGGTCGACGCAATGATGCCCATTGCGCGGGCGGCCGAGATCAGCTTGCGCGTTCGGCTGCCCGACCCCGGGGCGTTGGTCCTCGGCAGCCGCGAAGAGCTGGGCCAAGTCTTCCAGAATCTGATCGACAACGCGATCAAATACGGGCGCGCCGGGGACAGCGTGACGGTCGAACCCGTGTCCGAGACACCCGAGCGACCCGGCATGATCGGCATCGGTGTCGCAGATACGGGGCCAGGGATCGCGCGCGAGCATCTTCCGCGGTTGACCCAGCGGTTCTACCGTGTCTCGGCGGCCCGCTCGCGCGAACGGGGCGGGACGGGCCTGGGCCTTGCCATTGTTAAGCACATTGTCAACCGGCACCGCGGCCATCTGCAGATCGAGAGCGAAGTCGGAACGGGCTCTTGCTTTACGGTCTGGCTGCCGCGACGCTCCGACGCAGGGCGGGAGTTGCCAGAGGCGGATCGTCCGATGGTCGCGGCCCTTAACGGCGGCGATCGGGGCCGTTCGACGCCTTAGCGTGCACCGACGCGCAGCCCGACAGACATCCGACACATGATTGACGTTGCGTTACCAACCAATCGAATTTTCCATCGTGTCATGAAAGCGTAACGGAAGAGTAGTAATGGCGCCACGCGTCGGGGTTACCCGTCTTGGAGTGCGCCGCTCGCTTGGACCGATTGCCTCTGATGAGCAGGGGCGGGTCGACGAGCACAACCGGAGGAATCCCGTGAACAACCGCTTCATTTTGGCCGCTGCCATGGTCGCTGCCGTCGCCGTGGCTGGCGAGGCTTCAGCCCGTGATCAGATCAAGATCGTTGGCTCGTCGACCGTCTTTCCGTTCTCGACTGCTGTTGCCGAATCCTTCGGTAAATCGTCGAAGTTTTCGACCCCGGTTGTCGAGTCGACCGGCTCTGGCGGTGGTTTGAAGCTGTTCTGTGCCGGCGTCGGCACCGAGCACGCGGACATCACCAACGCCTCGCGTCGCATAAAGGCGAAAGAGTACAAGCTCTGCCAGGACAACGGCGTCACCGGCATCATCGAGTCGGTTGTCGGCTATGACGGCATCGTCATCGCCAACGCCAAGTCGGGCCCCGACTTCAAGGTGACCCGGGCCGAACTGTTCACCGCGCTGGTCAAAGGCCAGGACGAGCCGACCAACTGGAACGAGGTCAACCCCTCGCTGCCCGCTCTGAAGATCGAGGTTCTGGGACCGCCGCCATCGTCGGGCACCCGTGACGCCTTCGAAGAGCTGGCGCTGCAGAAAGGCTGCCGCGAGGCTGGAAACGACAAGACGTTCTGCAAAGGCGTCGAGGTCCGTGACGATGGTGCCTATGTCGACGCTGGCGAGAATGACAACCTGATCGTTCAGAAGCTGGTCGCCAACCCCAACGCCATCGGCGTGTTTGGCTTCTCGTTCCTCGAGGAGAACGCCGACAAGATCAAAGGCCACGCGGTCGACGGAGTTGACCCGAGCTTTGACGCCATTCTGACCGGTGACTACCCGCTGGCTCGCTCGATGTACTTCTACATCAAGAAAGCCCATATCGGCGTGATCCCCGGCCTGATGGAGTACGCTGCTGAGTTCGTGTCGGAAGACGCCTCGGGTGAGTTCGGCTACCTCGTCGAGAAGGGCCTTATACCGCTGCCGGCTGACGCCCACACCGACAACGCCGAGAAAGTGATGTCGCAGACGACCCTGACCGGCGAAGGTCTCTGATCTCGCATCGCGGGGGAGCCCTGCCTCCTCCGCTCTGAGTTTCGCGCCGGCCGGAGATCGGGCGGCGCCGCATTCTGGCATGGCCGGCCGAAACTCTGAGGGGGGGCTTCGATGCTTGAGCCGATCGCACTGATCGCCGTTCTTCTGCTTGCATTCATCGGTTTCGCCATGTCCCGCGCCAAAGCGGTTTCGGCGGCCGGGGGCAAGCTCGCAACGCTGCATTCGCGGCCATCCTATCACGGCATGTACACCCTGCTCTGGGTGATGATTGCCGGCCTCGGAACCTTCATCATTGTGGACATGCTTGGCCTGCGGCTGGTGAACACGCTGGTGCGCGGCGAGCTCGACAGCCTTCTGTCGATCGCCGGGCGCGAGATGTTGGACATCGAGAAGGAGTTGGTCGTCTCGGACGCGCGCAAGATCGCGGCCGACCGGGTGGCCTCGGCGGTTGACCCGCTCCGCGAGGAGCTTGCCAGCCACTTCGCCGGGCTCGACCAGACCCGGATCTACATTGTGGTCGCCGCGACCATCGCCGCGGCCGTCGCGGCGTTCGCCATCACCTACGGCCAGATCGCCAAAGACTTCCGGGCGCGCAACGCCTCCGAGACGATCCTGCGCACCTTCCTGTTGCTGGCTGCCGCGATCGCGATCCTGACGACGATCGGCATTCTTCTGTCGCTGATTGGTGAGACACTGAATTTCATGTCGGTGCTGGACTGGCGTGTCGACAAGTTCCTGTTTGGCACGACCTGGAGCCCGCTGGCGGGTGTCCACCATGGCGACATCTCGGCCGACAAAGTGGGCGCCGTCCCTCTCTTTATGGGCACGCTGATGATCACGTTGATTGCCATGGCGGTTGCCGTGCCGATCGGCCTGTTCGCAGCGATTTATCTCTCGGATTTTGCACCCAAGACGGTGCGCGCCTGGGCCAAGCCGATGCTCGAGGTGCTGGCCGGAATTCCGACGGTGGTCTACGGCTTCTTCGCGGCCATCACCGTCGCTCCGGCAATCCGCGACGGTGGCGCCTATATCGGGCTCGACGTCGCCGCCCAGTCGGCGCTGGCCGCTGGCATGGTGATGGGGATCATGATTATCCCCTTCATCTCGTCGCTGTCGGATGATGTGATCAACGCGGTGCCGCAGAGCCTGCGCGACGGCTCCTTTGGCCTCGGCGCGACCAAGGCCGAGACCATTCGTCAGGTGGTGCTTCCCGCAGCGCTGCCGGGCATCGTCTCGGCGGTGCTGCTCGGCATCTCGCGCGCCGTTGGCGAGACGATGATCGTCGTCATGGCGGCCGGGCAGGGGGCCAACCTTACCATGAACCCGCTCGAGGAGGTCACGACGGTGACGGTGCAGATCGTGATGCTGATCCTCGGCGACACCGATGCGGCGACCGCGGCAGGCCCGGCCTACACGCTCGGCTTTACGCTCTTCGTCATCACGCTCGCCCTCAACATGGTGGCGCTCCGGATCGTCCGGAAGTACCGCGAAGCGTACGACTGATCGGAGACGCGCCATGACGGCTACAATCGACATGACGGCGATGTCTGCCAAACACACATCGGCAGACGCAGAGCGCCGAACCCGCCGCCGCCACTGGGCCGAGTTCCGCCTGAAGGCCTACGGGATCATCGCGATCCTGCTCGCCGCGGCGGCCCTGGTGACGCTGATCACCACCATTGTGGCCAAGACGACGACCGTGCTGACCGAGAGTTATCTCTCGATCGACACCGTGATCGAGGTGAATGAACGGAACCTCGAGAAGCTGAATGACCCGGACCCGCGGGTGAATGTTGCGCTTAACGGCGTTGTTCGGGACGCGATGCTGAGTGCGATCGACGGCGAGGTTGAGCGGCGCGAGGCACGGAGCCTCTTCAACCTCCTCTCGACCGATGCCGGACTGGAGCTCGGCGCCTTGGTCAAGGCGGACCGGACGCTGATCGGCGAGGATGTGCGTTTCGACGCCCTGCTCGATGACCAGGTGCAGATGTACCTCAAGGGCGAGTTTGGCACGCTGGCCGATGCGGGAAGCGAGGGCACCGTCGAACTCAGCGTCTCCGAGGAGGATCCGGCCCGCGTCTTTCTCGACTTTGATCCGCGCGCCATGAGCGAGGCCCGGCTGGCCATGCGGGATGCACGGGCTGCCCAAGCCCGCCGCGAACGGGCCGAATCGCGGCGCCAGGCGGCTGCTGTCGCCTTCACCCGGGACCAAATGGCCAATGCGTCGAGCGAAGAGCGCGAGGCCCTCGAGGCGCAACTCGCAAGCTTTGAGGCGGCGCGGGACGAGGCGAACCGCAAGGCCGACGCTCTGCTCGCCAAGGTGAACCCCGATGCTGACTACACGTTGAGCGAGGATGATCCCTCGGTTCTGATCCGCGCGAATGGCGGCTGGATCAAGCTCGATCGGCTCACCCGCGAACGCGGCGAGGGCGTGATCGTCGAGCCGCTCGACAGCATGGACGCCGCGACCGAGGGCACTTGGCGGGGCGGGCTGTTCACCCGGCCCGAGAACGCTCGCAACATCTCGGATCGTCAGATCATCTGGCTGGACAACTTCGATCGCCAGGGCAAGATCACCGAAAAGCCGAACTGGCGCCTGCTGACCAAGTCCGACAGCTCGAACGCGGAGCTGGCCGGCATCTGGGGCGCTCTGGTCGGCTCGTTCTGGACGATGATCGTTACCTTCCTGCTGGCCTTCCCGATCGGTGTGATGGCGGCAATCTACCTCGAAGAGTTTGCACCCAAGAGCAAGCTGATCGACTTTATTGAGATCAACATCAACAACTTGGCCGCCGTGCCGTCGATCGTCTTCGGTCTGCTCGGCATCACGGTGCTGATCTCGGGGGTGAAGCTGTTCGGCGTCGAGCTGTTCGATGGGCTCTTGCGCTCGATCACGGAGGATCCGCGCTCGACCCCGCTGGCTGGCGGCGTGGTGCTGGCCCTGATGAGCTTGCCTACGATCATCATCGCGGCGCGGGCCTCGATCAAGGCGGTGCCGCCGTCGATCCGCGATGCGGCGCTCGGCATCGGTGCCTCGAAGCTGCAGACCTCGACGCACCATGTGCTGCCGCTGGCCATGCCTGGGATCCTGACGGGCTCGATCATCGCCATGGCGCAAGCCCTGGGTGAGACGGCTCCGCTGATCATCATCGGCATGAACAGCTTTATCCAGGAGGCGCCGGGCACACCGCTCGACAAGGGCAACGTGCTGCCCTCGCTGATCTATCTCTGGAACAACAACTCCGAGCGCCTGTTCGACGGCAAGACCGCGGCGGCGATCTCGGTTCTGCTGATTTTCCTGATCGCCATGAACGCGCTGGCCGTGCTGTTGCGGCGGCAGTTCGAACGCCGCTGGTAAGTTTGAGGGGACCCTGTGATTGAAATGACCAATCCGATAAAGATCGACTGCAAGAACGTCGACGTCTTCTATGGCGATACGCGCGCGATCAAAGACGTCTCGATCGAGATCGAGGACCGTAAGGTCACGGCCTTTATCGGCCCGTCGGGCTGCGGCAAGTCGACCTTTCTGCGCTGCCTCAATCGCATGAATGACACGATCGACATCTGCCGAGTGAAGGGCACGATCACGCTGGACGGCACGGATATCTACGACAACAAGGTGGACCCGGTGCAATTGCGCGCCCGCGTCGGCATGGTCTTCCAAAAGCCGAACCCGTTCCCGAAGTCGATCTATGACAATGTGGCCTATGGCCCGCGGATCCATGGGCTCGCCGGCAACAAGGCGGACCTCGACGCCATCGTGCAGAAATCGCTCGAGCGTGCGGCGCTGTGGGATGAGGTGAAGGATCGCTTGGACAAGCCAGGCACAGGTCTCTCGGGCGGTCAGCAGCAGCGCCTCTGCATCGCGCGCGCCATCGCGACCGCGCCTGAGGTTCTGCTGATGGACGAGCCCTGTTCGGCGCTCGACCCAATCGCGACCGCCCAGGTCGAGGAGTTGATCCACGAGCTTCGCGCAAACTATGCCGTGGTGATCGTCACCCACTCGATGCAGCAGGCGGCCCATGTGAGCCAGAAAACTGCCTTCTTTTATTTGGGTGAGATTATGGAGTATACGGACACAGGCAAGCTCTTCACCAACCCGGAGCATGAGCTGACCCAACAATACATCACGGTGCGCACCACCCAGTCGGCCTGACTGGTGAGCCGCCGAGGGCGCCGCTGGCGCACGGTAGAAGGGAAAGAACGTGACCAGCACGCATATCGTGAGCGCGTTCGACGCCGAACTTGAACGCATTTCGACGCGGATCGCTGAAATGGGGGCCTTGGCGGAGGAACAGCTCGGCCAGGCCCTTGAGGCGATCCGGCTGCGAGACACGGCCCTGGCAGATCAGGTGATCGCGGCCGACCACAAGCTCGATGAGCTTGAGATGAAGCTCGAGGAGCTGACCATCCAGACCCTGGCGTTGCGCCAACCCATGGCCGGGGATCTGCGCCAGGTCGTGGCCGCGTTGAAAATCGCGTCGACGCTTGAGCGGATTGGCGATCTGGCCAAGAGCATCGCGCGCCGGGCGCGGTACATGAACGAGCACCACCCGGCCAAGATCGCGTCCTCGATCCTGCGCATGGGACAGCAATGCCGCATCTTGGTTGCCGAGGTGCTGGACGCCTATGACACCGAGGACACGGCGCTCGCCGTTTCGGTTTGGAGCCGGGATGTCGAGATTGACGAGATGCACAACTCGATCTTCCGCGAGCTGGTCAGCTATATGATGGAGGACCCGCACCTCATCGGGCTTTGTTCGCAGCTTCTGTTCGTGGCCAAGAACCTTGAGCGGATCGGGGACCATGCGACCTTCATCGCCGAGATGACCTATTACGTGGCCGAGGGCAAACCGCTCCGCGACAATCGTCCGAAGGGTGAGCCGCTTGGCGCCTTGCCCGAACCGAACGGAAACTGACGACCTGAGAGGACAGCCCATGCCTGCGCGAGTTCTAGTGATCGAGGACGAGGACGCGATCTGCGCGCTGCTCGAGTACAATCTCCAGAAGGAAGGCTTCGAGGTCCGAACCAGTGGAGACGGCGAAGACGCGCTCTTGGTTATCGATGAGGACAAACCAGATTTGGTGATTCTGGACTGGATGCTGCCGGGGCTGTCGGGGATTGAGATCTGTCGCCGCATCCGGTCTCGGACCCAGAGCCGCGATGTGCCTGTGATCATGCTGACGGCCCGCTCGGATGAGGATGATCGGATCCGGGGCCTCGACACCGGCGCAGACGACTATCTTACCAAGCCGTTTTCGGTGCCGGAATTGACCGCGAGGGTGCGGGCACTCTTGCGGCGCTCCCGACCGACCCTTTCCGCCGAGGTCGCCACCTTTGGGGACCTGATCTTGGACCGCGAGACGCGGCGCGTCCGGCGGGCCGAGCGCGAGATCCATCTCGGACCGACCGAGTTCCGGTTGCTCGATTGTCTGATGCAGCGTCCCGGCCGTGTGTTCTCCCGCGAGCAACTCCTCGATCTTGTCTGGGGGCGTGACGTGTATGTCGAGGCACGCACCGTCGACGTGCACGTTGGACGCCTGCGCAAAGCATTAAATCGCAAGGGCGAGCAGGATCCCATCCGCACGGTCCGTGCCGCAGGTTATGCGCTGGACGAGACTTATCAGCGCTCGGCCGTCCGCTGACCCCGACTGCCTCGGCCGGAGGCGCCGCT
Organism: Pseudomonadota bacterium; assembly: GCA_039187815.1. GTDB lineage: Bacteria > Pseudomonadota > Alphaproteobacteria > Rhodobacterales > Rhodobacteraceae > Thermohalobaculum. The sequence continues at coordinate 24,655 of JBCCZI010000051.1, forward strand.
AGCGGCTCCGGCTTCGATCCCGCCGGTTGGACATGGGCTGGAACGCGATCGCCACATGGTGCTCACAATAGGGCTTTCCGGGCAGCGACGGCAAACCGCAGAAATGGAAGTTGTCCTCGGCCGGATCGCCGATGGGCCATTTGCACGTGCGTTCAGTCAGCTCCAGCAGATCCAGGCGGCGCGCCATCTTCTCGATCTCGGCCAGGGTGATCCGGGCCTGCTCCTCCTCGGGCGTCGGCTGGCCGGGCGCCCGGGGCAGGGTGGGATCGCGCATCACTGGCGCGCTACGGATCGGCTCGGGCGCCGGAGGAGGCGGTGCTGGCGTTGCTGGCGTGGTCTGCTCGGCTTTGGGGGGGGCGGCCGTCACAACCTCGGGCTCGGCCTGTGCGGGCGCTGCTGCGGCCTCATCGCTGGCGCGCGCGGTTTCGGCGCTGCTGCCACGATGGGACAAGCCCAGGCGATGCACCTTGCCGATCACAGCATTGCGCGTCACACCGCCAAGCTGCTTGGCGATCTGGCTCGCGCTCATGCCCTCGGCCCAAAATTCCTTGAGCTTTTCCACCCGCTCTTCCGTCCAGCTCATGCTGTTCTCCCGACATCAGTCGCCTTGGCACCGGCCTCAGCCCGCGTGCGCTGGACCCGGCGGCACGGCCAGTGTCCCTTGCTCTTGCTATATGGTAAGTCCCGCCACCAACGATACAAGGCAAGGGGCCGCAGGCAAAGCCAGAGGGAGCAGATGACAGAGCGGATCGGCATGGGCATCCGGCGCTTTGGCCGGGTGAATTGGCGAGGGCTCGGCACCTTGGTTGGGCGCGAGATCCGGCGCTTTGTCGCAGTCTACATCCAGACACTGTTGGCGCCGCTGGCCACAGCGGTGCTATTCATGACGGTATTCACCCTGGCCTTCGGCGCGGATCGGGGCGCGGTAATGGGAATGCCCTTCGAAGTTTTTCTTGCCCCGGGTGTTCTGATGATGGCGGTGATCCAGAATGCGTTCGCCAACACCTCATCGTCGCTGATGATCGCCAAGGAGCAAGGGAACATCGTCGACACACTGATGGCGCCCCTCTCTCCGGGAGAGATCTTGGCGGGTTATGTGGCCGGAGGGATGGCGCGCGGGGCGCTGTGTGCGGTGGCCGTTGGCGTGGTGGTGTTTCCGGCGGTCGGAACAGGGCTGGCGCACCCGCTCTGGGCGTTCGCCTTTGTCGGGATGGGGTGCCTTATGCTCTCGCTGATCGGTTTGCTCGCTGCCATTTATGCGGCCAAGTTCGATCAGATGGCGGCAATCACGAACTTCATCATCACGCCCCTGTCGTTCCTGTCGGGGACGTTCTATTCGATCGAGCGCTTGCCGCCGCTTTTTCAGACGCTGAGCCATGCCAACCCGTTCTTTTATCTGATCGATGGGTTCCGCTATGGCGCCTTGGGCGTGTCCGACAGTTCGCCCTGGTTGGGACTGGCTGTCGTAGCCACACTGAATGCCGCGCTTTGGGGTCTGGCTTGGCGCTGGTTGACCAGCGGCTATCGGCTCAAGAGCTGAGTGCCCGGCGGATCAACAGCACCCCCAACGCCGCGAGCAGCCCCAACACCAGCGCTCGGAAGCGCCTATCTCCTAGGCGCGCCGCCCAACCATCGCCAAGCGCCATGCCCAGCACCGCCGCGGGCACCGCCAGAAACCCCATCGGTACATCCGCCCATCTCAGCAATCCCACCGCCGCATAGGCCACTGTAAGCACCAGGCCGAAGGCGCCCATTACATAGCCAAGCGCCGCCATATGGGTGGGGCGCGACAGCCCAAGCGCAACGGTATAGGCCACAAAGATCGTCGCAGGCGCCGAGGTGACCGCGCCGACAAGGCCTGCCAGCATTCCGGTGCCAATTCCTACCGGTCGGCGCCAGCCTTCGCCAACGGGGATGCGCGGGCTGGCCAGGCTCCAGGTGACGAACCCGAGCACAAAGATCCCCAGCACCATCATCAACGCATCACGCGGGATCGTGCTCGCCATCCAGGCCGCAGGCGGGACCGTGAGGGCCATGCCCAGCATCAATGGCCAAGCCGCCGCAAGCCCGCCGCGCCGATCTCCTGCCCGCACCACCTGCGTGATGTTGGTGGCAAGCAGTACCAAAGCGTTGAGTGTCAGCGCCCGATCGACCGGCACGAGAAAGGGCAGCAGGCTGATCGAGACGATCGGAAGGCCAAACCCCATGGCCCCCTTCACAACACCGGCCAGGACAAAGACCGCCAGTACCCCTGCCACCGTCTCGGCGGGGCCGAGCCCCAAAGCCGTCACATGACTTCCTTGCGCCGGTCGTCGGTCTCGCCATAGCGGTGCAGCGCTGGCGGCTTCAGCCCTTCGTACAGCCCGGCGATCCGTTGGTTCACGATGTCCCCCTGTTGCGCAAAGAGGCTCGCCCCGGTCAGGTCGCTGTCGCAGAGGAAGGGGCCAAAGTTCTCGACCCGGAACATCCACATGGCCTGCGCGAGACCAAGCTCGTCGAGCCAGTGCACCGCATGCACGCCCTTCACGCCGCGCCCGAGCAACGCACCCGTGCCGTAGCCCACGGTCGTGAGATAGATTGTGCCGCGCGGCGCCAGGATCGTCTCATAATCCTCCCGCGGCATGCCGCCCTTGCCGATGACGATCTTGGTGCCCGTGCGGTCCAGCCACTCCGCCATCCATTTCGAGAACCGGAACGAGGCGGTCGCAGTCACGCCGCCGATGCGGAACGAGCCCTCTCCATCGGGGGCCGCGGCGGGCGAGCAGTGGAAATTGACGTTCGACACGGAGGCAAGGTTGGGCACCGGGATCTCGGCCCCGTCTCCGATCACCTTTTGATAAACCCCCTCGCGCGCCGTATAGACGATCCCGTCCAGGAAAACGACGCTCCCAGGCGTGAGTTTTGCGATGTCCGCCGGGCTCGCCGGCAGGGTGATCCGGTGTTGCGTAAGTTGGGTCATTCTCAGGCCTCCCATACGACGACACTGTCAAAATTCCGGTTCCGGAGGTCCTCTCGTGTGACCCAGAATTCTAGTATTAGCTGGTTGCCTTTCTGATGTCCGACGTCTTGATCGGCAGGAGAGCGAAAAAGGAGCACGTGTTCACTGGTGAGCGCGGGCAGGTAGCTGACACCAGTTCTCGGTAGCGACTCCGCGGACGGGAAGCGGGCATGCTTTGATGCCGCAAAAATGAAATGCCTATCCCCCGTGATCCCAGACTGGCAAAGCATCGTTCCGGTGCCAAGTTGATCTTCCAATGCCTCGTCTTCGATCCATCGACGTTCCCTTTGGCGATGGCCGAACTCAGCATCGAAGGTTTCCCAAGGGTAGCTGTCGACCTCAAGGAACTCGAAGTGCCAACGGTTGAAGGACGAAGTTCCCTGATAGTGTGCGAAGACTTCAGTGCTGGAAAGGTCGGGCGTGGGCGGCGGCTTTGGAGTGCCGCCATTGAAGTGGTCCACTTGGAGGGTTCGGATGAGCCTGATTTCAGGAGGACCAGAGACTGGCAGGGAAACGGCCGAAGCCGGAGGAGATTGTCTCGAAGCTGCGCCAGGTTGAGGTGCTGCAGGGCCA